>CAYPXH010000004.1:26541-75301 GCA_964414755.1 uncultured Rhodospirillaceae bacterium
TTTGCCAGGCCGGTGGCAAGCTTGGCGATAATATCGGCTGTTGCCGGTGCAACAACTACTAAATCAGCCGAACGACTTAATTGTATATGACCAAATTGTTCATCTGTAGGTGAAAACAAGTCGCTAAAAACCTTATCACCGCTAATTGCGGTTAAGGATAATGGTGTAACAAAATGACTGCCTGCCTCTGTTAAAACACAACGGACTGATATTTGATAAGACTGTTTTAACAGCCTGATCAATTCAAGGCTTTTATAGGCTGCAATTCCCCCACTAATAATCAACAGAACTTTTTTCATTGATGCCCCCTAAAAAGGTCAATAAAGGTGTTTACCCGGATTTAATGAAGAAAAAACCAGCTTGCCAAGGCAATTATTGATAACCATAGTAAACTATCATTAACGTAGCGAAAACGCCGATAACGAGTTATTAGCAATTGTTGTGTAATATGCTCACGGTTTGCAACGGTATCCAAGGTTTTTTCGAATTTTCCGGTTAATTCTGGGATGCGCTCTAAAACCTTGATACCTTGATGAAGGCTGTTGGCAATTCGTGCTTCTATTCCACGGTTTTCCTGCATCCACCCAGCAATCATTGGTTTAATTAAAATCCATATATTCAGGTCAGGATTTAAGTGTCTGCCTATTCCTTCAGCCATCAACATGTTTTTTTGTAATAATAAAAGTTGGGGTTGAATTTCCATACGGTATGTTTTGGCAAGTCTAAATAGTTGTGATAACAGCTTTGCTAAAGAAATTTCATCCAGTGATAAACCAACAATCGGTTCACCAATGGCCCGGCATGACTGTGCAAAGTTTTCCAGGTTTGTTCCAGCGGGGATGTACCCCGCCCGTAAATGAACTTTGGCAACTTTTAAGTAATTGCGTTCTAAGAAAGCGCGCAACATATCAACCAAATAATACTGACTTTTTTTATCAAGACGTCCCATAATACCAAAATCGACAACGGCAATTTTACCGTCATGTGTTACAAACATATTTCCAGGATGTTGATCACCGTGGAAATACCCATCGCGAAAAACCTGTTTAAAAAACGCTTCGGCAGCATTTTTAAGAATAACATTAATATCAATACCAGCTTTGATCAGCGCTTCTTTATCATCGATATTCCAGCCATGTATCCGTTCCTGAGTTAGGATGCGTTGTGATGTATACCGCCAGTCAATAACAGGAACTTTATAAGTTGAGTCATTTTTAAAATAATCCCCTAATTCGGCTGCCGCGGCAGCTTCAAGGCGTAGATCCATTTCACGCTCGGCAACTTCGATGAAGGTCTCGGTAATATCCAATAATTTTAGTCGCCGCAGCTTGGGTACAAGGCGGTTTAATAAGTGGGCTAACCAAAGAAACAAGGCCATATCACGCAGAAAAGATTTTTCAATACCCGGACGCAGAACTTTTACTGCAACGTCGATCACTCCACTATTCAGTGGTTTTTTAAGTTTGGCAAAGTGCACTTGGGCAATTGAGGCAGCAGAAACAGGTACGGGATCAAAATCATCGAAAAACTCTTCCAATTCCTGACCCAGTTCTTGTTTAATGCTTTGCCGTACAATTTTGTAGGAAAAAGGTTGTAACCGATCGCGCAACATTGCCAGGTCGGTTGCCATAGCCTCGCCAATTAGGTCCGAACGGGTTGACAATGTTTGTCCGAATTTAACAAAGGCTGGACCTAAATGTGTAAAAGCCTGCCGTAAATGTTCACCCGGCCTATGCCTTTTATTACCACGGAACATAACCAACTGAAATATTCGACCAATCCATACTAAAAAGGCTAGTCGACCACTACCACGCACCAGAACAAAAACAGGTTCTAGCGCACCAAAACGGGCTAGGGTAAAAACAATTGTTAATAGACGAAAAATATGTTTTGCTGACTGCCACATTATTACACCCGCCACGCTGTATGAATCGCTACAATCCCGCCGGTTAGACTATAATATTGTCCATGGCGAAAGCCAGCCTGGTTTAATTTGTCCAGCAGGTGTTCGGGGGTTGGAAATTTGCGAATACTTTCAACAAGATATTGATACGAATGTTGGTCCTGTGCAATCAATTGTCCCAATCTTGGCAGAACATGGAATGAATAAAGATCATAAAAACGCTGTAAAAAGGGCAGCGCGCTTGGACTAAATTCCAAACAGCAAAAAAGCGCTCCTGGTTTTAACACCCGGTAAGCTTGCTTTAATGCATCATCAATCCTACTTATGTTTCTTAGTCCAAACGCAATGGTGTATAAATCGAATTTTTGACTTTGGAAGGGTAGAAGTTCGGCATTTGCTTGCACCCATTCGATAGAATGAAGAATCCCCTTGGCTGTGGCTTTTTTTTGACCAACATCAAGCATTGCTTGGGTTAGGTCGGCAACAGTTATGGTGCCGCCTTTTGTTTGCATTAATTGTTGGCCGCCACAGGCTTGAAGCAGACGAAAGGCTATGTCACCTGTACCACCCGCCACATCCAGAATGTGTTGACTTGCATTTGGTCGGCATAAGGAAATCATAGAATTTTTCCACAATCGGTGAATGCCAAAAGACATCAAATCGTTCATCAGGTCATATTTGCGGGCTACGCTGTTAAAAACATCAAGCACAAGAGCGGTTTTTTCCGTGGCTTCAACACGCTGGTTGCCAAACCATACAGGCGATGTATCTTGTTGATTATTCATATCGTGCCACTTTGCTTAATATTGATAAAGGTTTTTTGAATGCCCGAACTACCCGAAGTTGAAACAACCTGCCGTGGCCTACAAAAGCATATGGCGGGTGCTGTTATCCAGCAAGTCTTGTTATCGCGATCCGATTTGCGTAAACCTGTTCCAGACAATTTAGGCTCCATTCTTTCCGGCAAAAAAGTTGATCAGGTAAAAAGGCGGAGCAAGTATATCTTGATATTTTTAGAAGAACAATATGTTCTGCTTATTCATCTTGGTATGTCGGGACGTATTATTCATGCGCCGCGGGCAATCCAACGCGACCGGCATGATCATTTATGTTGGCAAATCAATAATGGTGGCTGGTTTCATTTTCGCGACCCCAGGCGTTTTGGGCTAATTGATCTTTTGAAAAAAACAGACATCAAAAATTATCCCTTATTTCAAAACCTTGGCCCCGAGCCCTTAGATGACACTTTTACCAATAAATTTTTAGGGCAAATTCTGCAAAAACGGGATACACCAATTAAAACATTATTGCTGAATCAACAAATAATTGCTGGAATTGGAAATATCTATGCTTGTGAAAGCCTTTTTTATGCGGGCATATCGCCATGGCGGCCTGCAAAATCGCTAGGCAAGAACGAAGTAAATATTTTGCGGGATATGATTCGTCAAACCTTAAACAAGGCAATAGCTGCTGGTGGATCTTCCGCGCGCGATTATATACAACCAAGTGGGGAAATGGGTCTTTTCCAACACCAATGGGTGGTATATGACCAGGAAGGAAAAGCATGCCAACGTCCATCGTGCAGTGGTACAATAAAGCGCAGTGTACAGGCGGGCAGGTCAACTTTTTATTGCCCTTGTTGTCAACAATAGAAGGATTGATTAGCTATGATAAAAGGGTTAGGGTGCACATAAAATTCTATCTAACAAATATAAGGATTAATGATGAACTATCAAAATATTATTGCTGAAAAGCGGGGCAAGGTTGGTTGGATAGCTTTAAACCGCTCCAAGGCATTAAATGCACTGTGCCACGACCTGATCCAGGAATTAAATCAGGCTATAAACCAATTTGAGGATGATACGTCTATTCATGTTTTGGTATTAACCGGTAGCGAGAAAGCTTTTGCTGCTGGTGCCGATATTCGCGAGATGAAGGATCGTGATTATATGGATGTATATAAATCTGATTTTATTACCAAGGGTTGGCAACGCGTTGCCAGTTGCAGGAAACCTGTTATAGCTGCGGTAGCAGGTTATGCACTTGGAGGCGGATGTGAAATTGCCATGATGTGTGATATAATTTTAGCGGCTGATACCGCAAAGTTTGGCCAACCCGAGATCAATTTGGGTACTATTCCCGGTTCTGGGGGCACACAAAGACTGACAAAAATTATAGGTAAATCAAAAGCTATGGAGATGTGCCTTTCAGGGCGTATTATGGACGCTGCTGAAGCGGAAAAGTGCGGTTTGGTAAGCAGGGTTATTGCCGCTGCCGATCTGTTGCAAGAAACGATGAAACTGGCAGAAAAAATTGCGGCTATGTCATTACCGGTGGCAATGATGGTTAAAGAATCTGTGAACAGATCATACGAGACAGCCTTGGCTGAAGGGTTGCTTTTTGAACGTCGCTTATTTCATTCAACCTTTGCATTACAGGATCAAAAAGAGGGGATGAATGCTTTTGTTGAAAAGCGGCCACCTCAATTCAAGAATATCTAAAACAAGCACAGTAATCATACAAATCTTATCCCAGCAAAATCGGAAGAAGGCATTGGGCAACAGATAATGATTGCAAGCAAACGATTGCAACAGCGAACGTTGGTATTTATTCGTTGGCTAGCCATTGCTGGCCAACTAGGCGCAGTTATTTTTGTAGCCTTTGTTTTGGGTTACGATTTTCCGTGGGTATGGTGTTTCGGTGCCGTGTTTGCTTTAGCCGTTATTAACATCGTGGCTGGTGCAACTAATCCTAGGCCATTTTTAGGGGATTACGCGGCAGGGGCCTATTTATCATTTGATATGATTGAGCTTAGCTTTCTTCTATACCTAACAGGTGGTATTAATAACCCTTTTGCCATGCTTATACTAGCCCCAATTACTGTTTCAGCCACTATGTTGTCGCGTACAGTTACCATTTTTCTTATTGGCTTGGGATTCGCCTTAATCATTTTTTTATCATTCTTTCACTATCCGCTGCCACTAGGACAAGAAATGGCAAAATTACCCATAATATATTCATGGGGACAGTTAACAGCCCTTTGTCTATCCTTGGTTTTTATCGCTTCTTACTTGGCTATTGTTTCTGCAGACTCACAAAAATTGTCGGGTGCGGTGTTCGAGATGCAAAAACTGTTGGATCAACAGGGGCGTATATCTGCCTTGGGTGCCCAGGCTGCTGCGGCTGCACATGCTTTGGGTACACCGCTCGCTACAATTTCAATTGTCGCCAAAGAGCTACAACAAGAACCCCAAAACACCAAGCAATGGAAACAAGATATAGAATTACTACAAACTGAAACCAAACGTTGTCAGAATATTTTAGCAAGTCTGGGGCAGGGTTTGAAAATGCAGCCATTCGGTGCGTCAGAAGATACTTTTCTTGATGGATCTTTTAGCCAATTACCATTGCCATCATTGATTGAATTGGCTGCTGAACCTTATATAAGGGAAGATATTGATTGGAGCATTAAAACAAAGCTGCCGACTAATGCTATTCCCAAACTTTTCCCAAAAGCAGAAATTTTGCATGGATTTGGTAATTTGTTGCAAAATGCTTTTCAATTTGCACGTTCAACAGTGCAGGTGCTGATTGATCACGATCAACATAATTATCTTGTTATTATTCAGGATGATGGTCCAGGTTTTACAACAGAAATTCTTGACAGGCTTGGCGAACCTTATATATCAACGGGTGCCCAGAATCGCAGCCCAGCTGGGACAAGTCATATGGGTTTAGGAATTTTTATTGCGCAGACAACGCTTGCAACATTACCAGCCCGGATAATTTTTGAAAATCAACGCAATGGTGGTGGGCAGGTAACCGTTATTTGGGCAAAGAAAGGTTGACCAAAATTTCTAGAATCCCATATAATGTTTATGGTGCAAAATGAAGCAAAAGCAAAATACAGACATCCAGCAAGTAACGGAACAAACAAGCAAAGAACAAACAGGCAAAATTTTGCTGATTGTTGATGATGATCAAGTTTTTCGGCAGCGTTTGGCTTTAGCAATGGAAAAGCGCGGGTATATAACCCATACAGCTGAAAACAGTAAAGACGCCTTAACAGTAGCAGCCCAGGTTATGCCCGATTATGCCATAGTTGATCTGCGGTTGGTAAACGAAAATGGGCTTGAAATTGTCCCAGCCCTTCGTCACCTGAAAGAAAAAATGCGCATAATAATGTTGACTGGTTATGGAAATATCGCAACAGCGGTTGCCTCGGTTAAGGCTGGTGCTGTTGACTATTTGGCAAAACCCGCTGATGCAGATGCCATTGAAGCTGCATTACTGCAGAAAAAAAGTGAGTTGCCAGAAATATCACCAGTATTAATGAGTGCAGATCGTGTCCGTTGGGAATATATTCAGCGGGTTTTTGAACAATGTGGTCGAAATGTTTCTGAAACAGCGCGTAGCTTGCGCATGCACCGGCGAACATTGCAGCGGATTTTAGGCAAATATGCCCCTAAAGATTAATCCTGGTATTTTTACTAAACATCCCCCGGCAGTTCAAACTAGGCTTATTATAGCCCATGCTATAGGGTTAATGGTCGAGAGTCAGGATAAAATTGATCAGGCACTTGTTAAAAGTGGTTTCTTACAGCTTAAAGAATTGCGGGACAAATCCTTTTGTAGACTGGTAACTTTGGCAACTTTACGGCATTGGGGACAAATACGCCAAGCTTTATTGCCCTACATTAAAAAACCCATTCCTGCGGTTGATGCAGTAGTTTACAACATCATTGCTTCGGCTTTGGCACAAGTAATTATTTTGAAAACACCACCCCATGCTGTTGTACATACAGCAGTTGAGGCGGTTAAAGTTTTTTACCATCTGCGTAAATATCAAGGATTCGTGAACGCTATTTTACAGAAATGGTTACGTGATCACCAATCTGGCTTTAATCTGCCAGATGCTCAATTTAATTATCCAAACTGGCTTTTACAGTCATGGAGCAGCTTGTATGGGAGTATAAAAACCGATAAAATTATTTCCAGTTTTCAACAAGAACCAATGTTGCATCTGTCGATAAAAAATCAAACTGAATATTGGGCGATGCAGTTACAGGCAAAGCATCTTACCGAAAATGTTTACTATCGACAAACAGATGGCGATATTAGCCATCTCCCAGGATACCACGAAGGAGCATGGTGGATACAAAATGCTGCAGCGACGCTACCAGCGTCGTTACTGCATATACAACCTGGAGAACGTGTTTTGGATTTATGTGCTGCACCGGGTGGTAAAACCGCTCAATTAGCTGCTACTGGTGCTTTCGTGACGGCGGTAGATAATGATGGAGTACGTTTAAACATATTGCAGCAGAATATGCGGCGTCTGGGATTAGAAGCTGATATAGTGCAAGCTGATGTGTGCGCGTGGCGACCATCAGCACCCGCCCATTATATTTTGTTAGATGCCCCATGTTCGGCAACCGGAACACTGCGCAGACACCCGGAAATCGCCTGGCGGCGAACTTTGAACGATATTGACCGGTTGGTTGGTCAGCAGCGACAATTGTTACAATCTGCCTATCATATGTTGGCACCCGGCGGTAAGATGATATATGCAACTTGTTCGTTACAGCCAGAGGAAGGGGAACAGCAAATAGAATGGTTTTTGGCAACCTACCCTGAAATCAGAATAGACCCTATTAGACCAGCCGAACCCAACCAATTACAAACAGTAATATCCGACCAGGGAACAATACGCACCATGCCCTATGATCATCCTGAAGCTGGCGGGTTAGACGGGTTTTTTATAGCGCGGTTACAGCGTGTATAAAAAGCCAGGTGGCTATTTCTTCTTTTCTATCGGTTGGCGGATAATAACTTTGATCTTATCTGGCGCGGTACGATTATGCTTGTTAAGATAGATTTCATGATGACGACCAGCGATGCTGGCATAGCCGCTTTTTTATTTCCGCACGCAAAAAATCAATTGTTGGTTGCTGGGTTTCATAAGACCACAGAGGCAATATTTAGACGATCTGTTCTTCATGAAATTGGGCAAAATTCACATTAATCCTAGTGCCAGAAGGTCTTTATTGGCAGCGGCCTGCTTTAATGCTTCGTGAACCATTTTTTGTTAATCAATGTTGGCTGCGTAACCATGGCAACCCAATGCCAAAGTGATTTTTGTGCAAGCGTAAAAATATGTGGCGGGTTAACACATCACAACCCCTCAAGCGGGATTACTGAATAATTGATAGACTGGTTTTTCTTAACAATCAATTTAAGGGCATATGACACCATAGAAAGACCTTCTAAGGCTTGTTTGCAAGATCGTGATACACCAGGATCACCCTGAACTGAACATCAATCATTAAGTAATGAAAAGGGAAGGCATCAACAATATTAACAACTGATTTTTTAGAATTATAAAAAGATAATAATTCTTTTTTCAGATCAATTCTGGTCGTAATGCATCTTTTGTTCTTTTATATCCCATAACTGGGGATTAATCAATTTAGGTATGGCAGGTTTTGCGACTGGTGGAGAAATTTTGTCCTGCTGGGATTGAAATTGTGCAACTTTATGAAGTGTCGGTAAAATATTTTTTTCAAAATCGCCAATTACACTATTATAATGTTCAATTGCTGCACCCAATTTTGTGCCCATATCAGACCAACTTTTGGCTGTTTTTCGCCAATATTGATTTAGCTTGCTAATCAATTCTATTGTTTCTTCCCAGCTTTCTTGTTGGTTATGTTGCCGCCAGCCCCACTCAATAACCCGTAAAAGAGCGATAAGAGTAGTTGGTGTGGCAATTAAAATCTTTTTTTCAAAAGCATCTTCAAAAAGATTTGGATCCGCTTCAAGGGCAGCCTGATAAAAGTGATCGCCAGGAATAAACAGAATAACTAAATCAAAAACCGCTATACCCTGAGCATAATCTTTTTTGGCTAGTCGCATAAGATTACTGCGCACATGACCTGCATGTTGCTGGTAATAACTTTGTTGTTGTTGTTCATCGTTAGTTTCGCGTGCCAGCATATAAGATTCAAGAATAACTTTGGCATCAATAACAATCTGGCGCTTACCGGGCAAATTAACAATCACATCAGGTCTTTTGCCACGCTCGGTCTCACTATCAGTTGATGTGGGCGAATGGGCTTGCTCGACAAAATCGCAATGAGCGGTCATACCGGCCATTTCCAATATATTACGAAGGGCAATCTCGCCCCATCTGCCGCGCTGTTGTGCCGACTGACGCAAGACATTGTTCAGACGACTTACTTCTTGCCGTGCAAGTTGGTTTGCTTTCTCAACTTGCTGCAGCTGGGCTTTAATATCTGTATAGCTAATTGTCCAATTCTGTTGAATCTCGGTCAGTTTTTGTTGGTATCGAACAAGATCCTGGTTAATTGGCTGTGTTTGTTGCAAGAAAAGCTGGTATTGCTTGTCAAGTTCGTGTTGTTGTATCAAATGGCTATTTTGTAGATTTTGCTGTGCCATGTTAATAAAAGATTGGTGAGCCTGCTGCAAGACCTGTTGGGCTATATTGGTAAATTGCTGCTCTTTGCTTTTGGCATCTTGTTCCAGGTACTGCATACGTGCGCGCGTCTCGGACACCGCGGTTTCAAGGTGCTGTTTTTCATGCAACAATGTTTGATAATCACTTCTTAGTTGCTGGCTATACTGTTCTTTTTCTTCAAGTTTACCTAATAAATGCTGTAGCTGGTACTGGCGTTCAACATCAAGTTCTGTACGTGTAAGCATAGTCTTGCGTTGATTGCGCCACCAGATCCAAGAACTGATGAATCCAGCTAGAAAACTGCCCAAACCAATCAATATTACCCAAGAATTCTGTGTGAAAAACATCAACATTACGTTTTGAGCTCGGGCAGGTTGCGAAATAACTCTAAAGCTTCGGGGTTAGCCAGGGCTTCTTTGTTACTGATTGTACGGCCAGCAACAATATCACGGACTGCAAGTTCAACAATTTTACCACTACGTGTACGTGGAATATCGGCAACCTGAATGATTTTGGCTGGTACATGACGTGGCGAGGCATTTTTCCGGATGATTTGACGGATTTTTTGTTGCAAAGCTTCATTCAGGCTAAATGGCTGTTTTAATCGTACGAACAAAACTACCCGCACATCATTTTGCCAATCTTGACCAATCGCTATACTTTCTTGAACTTCCGGGCATTTTTCAACTTGGCGATATATTTCAGCGGTACCAATGCGCACCCCGCCAGGTTTTAACACAGCGTCCGAACGCCCGTAAATAATAAACCCGCCATGCTTGGTTTCTTCGGCATAGTCGCCGTGGCACCAAACATTCGGAAAGCGATCAAAATAGGCTTGCCGGTATTTTTGATTATCGGGGTCATTCCAGAATCCGATGGGCATTGACGGAAAAGGGGCCGTGCAAACAAGCTCGCCTTTCTCGCCAATTACTTTTTGGCCTAAATCATTCCATATCTCGACCTTCATGCCTAATCCAGCGGTTTGAATCTCTCCTTCAAAAACCGGTGCGGTTGGGTTGCCAAGCACGAAACAGGAAACAATATCAGTTCCACCAGAAATAGATGCCAGACATACATCATTTTTGATGCATTGATAGACATACTTGAATCCATCAGGCGATAATGGCGATCCAGTTGAAAGAACCATACGCAGTTTAGGAAAATGATGGGTAGATGATGGTTTTAGGTTCGCTTTAGAACAAGCATCAATATATTTTGCAGAGGTACCAAAATGGGTACATTCATATTGGCTAATAAAATCAAATAAAATATCTGCTTTTGGGTGAAAGGGCGAGCCGTCATATAATAATAGACTGGCTTCACTTGCAAGTGCGCTAACCATCCAGTTCCACATCATCCAACCACAGGTTGTATAATAAAACAGGCGGTCATTCTTGCCAAGGTTGCTATGCAACCTATGTTCTTTTAAATGTTGTAACAAGGTGCCGCCTGCACCATGAATAATACATTTTGGTTTACCAGTCGTGCCAGATGAAAAAAGAATATATAAGGGATGGTTAAAAGGAAATCTTTCGAAAACCAGGGTTGATCCAAAGTATTTCTTTTCAAGATCCGTAAAAAGGGCTGCGTTCGGAATGTGATTTAAATTAGTGTAACTATAAGTGTTAGAAAAGACGACAATTTTTTCAATCGTTGGCAGCTGAGGCAAAAATTCCTGAACTTTGGATAAAGAGTCAAAAGTTTTTCCTTGATAAAAATATCCGTCTGCACAAAGAAGAACTTTTGGTTCAATTTGACTGAAACGATCAACAACACCGGCACTGCCAAAATCAGGCGAGCAGGATGACCAGACAGCTCCTATGCTTGCAGTGGCCAAGGCACCAATGATTGCTTCTGGTATGTTGGGTATAAAGGCCGCTACCCGGTCGCCGGGTTTTACGCCATAATCTTTTAAAACATTTGCCAAACAGACCACACGATCATAGAGCTTTTTATAACTCAGGCGTGTTTTTATTTGATCTTCCGACCAATAAAGAATAGCTGTTTCTTGATCCTGACGGCGCAAAAGATTCTCGGCAAAATTAAGCCGTCCTTCGGGAAAAAAACGTGTGCCTGGCATTTTATATAGGCCACTGCTCATGGCCGCTGGTCCCATTTCGCCTATAACCTGACAAAAATTCCACAATGATTGCCAAAAAAGTCCTGGGTTTGCGGTTGACCAGTGATGCAGATCATTATAATCCTTTAATTTATTGGCATGCTGCTTGTTAACGTGTTCACGAAATATTTCAAGATTTGCACTTGAAATTTGTTTTAAGCTTGGTTGCCAAAGCGGTTTTGGTTGCATATAGTAATTTTTCCCTTGCTTTGCATTTGGGGCTTGAACGAATCATTACTTATTTTCACTACTTTCTGTTGTTGTGCAATGATTAAAATTACCGCTTCCATGAAACAAATGTCCGTTGCTTGGAAAACAGCTTTTTGGACTATTGGATCCGCAATTCTATTTTCAATGCTTGGTGCAATTGTGCGGCATTTATCCGAACATATGCATACATTCCAGGTGTCATTTTTTCGCTGTGCTGCTGGATTAGTCTTTATGTTACCCTGGTTATTGCATCAGGGGATGGGGGCTCTAAAAACCAGACGTCTAGGTCTTTATACGGCTCGTTGTTTTCTGGGATTAGTATCGATGCAAATGGGTTATTATGCATTGTCTCTCATTTCTTTTGCTGACTCAACAGCCCTTAGTTTTACAACACCCTTATTTGCAACAGCAATGGCTGCCTTATTTTTGGGCGAGGTTGTGCGCATTCGCCGTTGGACAGCAACAATTGTTGGCTTTATTGGAGTTATTATTATTATTCGTCCTGGGGCAGGAGCACTAAATATTGGTGTATTATTGGCAACTGGCGCTGCAGCACTGTCGGCGGTGGTTACATTGATAGTGAAGCAACTAACGAAAACCGAGTCACCTACAACCATTGTTACTTTTATGGTTCTATTGATGACACCAATGGCATTACCCCTAGCTATTTGGGTTTGGCAAGCACCTGCCCCGATAGATTGGTTGTGGATTTTACTGATGGGGGTTTGTGGATCAGCGGGGCATATTTGTTTAGTGCGTGCCTTTGCCCTGGCTGATGCGTCGGTGGTCATGAATTTCGATTATACAAGAATGGTGTTTGCAACCATGATTGGCTGGATTGCGTTTGGCGAATTTCCAGATCTATGGACTTGGATTGGATCAGGGGTTATCGTTGCATCAACCCTTTACATAGCACACCGCGAAGCATTACGACGGCAATCGATTGCAGCACCTGCCGCTGCTAAATCAGGCGATCCTACGGCCTAGTTGTTAAGGTTTCTTCAAAAAATTTTCTATTCTGGTTGCCATTTCTATATCACGTATGGATATATCATTGCAATCATGGGTTGTTAACCTAATCTCAACTTTATTGTATACATTGCTCCATTCGGGATGGTGATTCATTTGTTCGGCGACTAACGCGATACGCGACATAAAAGCCCAGGCTTGATTAAAGTCGGCGAAAATAAAAATTTTGCGTATGGCTTTACTGGATTCTTCCAGTGCCCAACCTGGCAAATTTAAAAGTAGTTTCTTTTTTTCGGGGGGTGATAACGGGTTAATTGTCATGATTTTTTATTCCTTGTTGATTTTACCAGAAACATCCGCTTCGGCGAAGGTAGCCATGCCATTATGACAGGCAATGGCTGCTTTAATAATAGGTATCATTAATGCTGCTCCGCTGCCTTCACCAAGCCTAAGATTAAAGTCAAGCATGGCTGTTTTCTGGATTTTTTGAAGCAATAATTTGTGTCCTGGTTCGCTTGATTGATGGGCAACAATGCAGTGATCTAAAGCCGATGGATGATAGGCATATAAAACACTGGCAGCAGCGGTGCAGGCAAATCCATCAAGGATAACTGGTATGCGTGCTAAGCGGGCTGCAATAATAGACCCTGCAATGGCTGCAAGCTCCATACCACCAACATGCTGCATCCAATCAAAACCGTCGGTAGCCTGATTTTTATGCAATTTAATAGCTTGCTCGACAAGGTTAACTTTACGTAACCAGGCTGCTTGGTCAATACCTGTGCCATAACCAACCCAGTCTTTGGCGTTACCGCCAAATATGCCCAAACATAAAGCAGCGGCAGAACTGCTATTGCCAATTCCCATTTCCCCAAGACATAATAAATCAACCCCTGGTTCAACAGCCATCATACCATAAGCGAATGATCGAACACATTCTTCGCTACTCATGGCAGGTTTTTCACTAAAATCAGCTGTTCCTTGTTCCAGTGCCATTTCGTAAACACGCAGATCGGCGTCAAATTCTTGACATAATTGGTTAATTGCACCACCACCTTGAACGAAATTTTGAACCATTTGACGCGTTACTGTCGATGGGTATGCTGAGACTTGATGGCGGTTAATGCCATGATTTCCCGCAAAAACGGCAACACGGGGATGTTGTAAATTGGGTGGATATTGATTGCGCCATCCAACAAACCAAGCTACTATCTCCTCGAGCTTGCCAAGAGCCCCCGAGGGCTTTGTTAGCTGGCGATCACGTTCGTAGAAACGTTCAATATGTTCTGATGATGCAGATGGAAAATGATTTATAATTTGACGAATCTCGTCTAAATGGAAAAAATCCTGGGGCGATTTATGCATCAGCTTCTCGATAAATAAGTCTTTTAAAAGCCAAAGAATACCAGCTAAATTATGTGATGCAATCTAAAAACAGGGTAATTATGTGACTTATATTATTGTCGATTTTTGTCAGGCTTTTCGCTTCTTAACAATTATTCCCCTTGGTCATTTGGAATGGCTTGTCAAAAAAAGCAAGCAGCGTCGTTTATCTGCATTTGTTTGGGCATTTCCCTTGGTTGGGTCTTTTTTGGCGGCGTTGGGGTATGGTACCTATCAAGGATTTATTCAATTATTTCCTGATAATATAGCGATAACCCTGATGATGGTGATATTAATTGTTATGACCGGGGCGTTGCATGAAGATGGCTTAGCTGATTCGGCAGATGGATTGGGCGGCAGATCGGTTGTCGAACGGCTAACAATTATGAAGGATCACCGAATTGGTGTTTACGGGACATTATCGTTAATGAGTTTGTTATTTCTGCGCTGGCAGTTATTGCTGGCGTTGGTTGTTCGTTCAGAGCAATTCCTTTTTATATTAATTGCCGAGCAGTCAGTTTCCCGTTTTTGGATGGGTGCTGCACTTTATGCCAGCAAACCAGCTAAAAAATCGGGCTTGGCTTTTTCGGTTGGTAAACCAAATGCCCAAGCAATATGTTATTCTGGGGTTATCACGCTATTGTGTTTGTTAGGTTTAAACTGGCAGACGGTAGCGGTACTGTGTATAACGACATTAATGTTGTTTTTTATATTTCTTGCTATTAGTAAAAGATTATTTGGGGGTATTACCGGTGATTTAGTAGGAGCTTTACAGCAGTTACAACAATTGCTTGTTCTGATTATTTGTTTGGGTTGTACAAGCTTTTAGCGTTCTGGTAATTTTTATCTAAAAGATGCGCTGTTTTGGAATGTTTGCATTGCACGTGGAAAGGGGTATAATCAGCCTGTTGCTTAAGGTATTATTTTACGTTGCCAAGGAGAATTAAAATGAGAACAACAGTAAAATTTTTTTTGTATGCCAGGCTGGCATTCGCTTTTTTAGGTATATTCTGGTTGATAAAACCAGTTCAGGCCTTAACCCAGCAACAAGAGATTATCGAAAAAGCACGGCTAACTTTTTTAAAATTGGTAACCGGCCAAGAATTTAAAAGTCTGCCCGGTTATGTTAAGCAAGCTAAGGCCATTCTCATTTTCCCCAATTTGGTTAAAGGGGGCTTTATTGTAGGCGCAGAAGGTGGAACAGGCGTACTACTAGTACGGGATGATGTTAAGGGATGGAGTGATCCGGCCTTTTATACATTAGCTTCAGGAAGTATCGGGCTGCAGATTGGTGGGCAAGTATCCGAAGTTGTTTTTACAATTATGACCCCTAAGGGGGTAGAAGCCCTTATCCGTAATCAATTTAAGTTTGGTGGAAGTGTTAGTATTGCCGCGGGTCCGGTAGGAATCGGTGTTGGTACATCTAGCGGCACGAATTTTGAGGCAGACGTATATTCCTTTTCCTCAAGCGTTGGGCTATTTGGTGGTATTTCATTTGATGGTGCAGGGGTTTTGGCGCGTGAAAGCCATAATACGGCTTATTATGGCAAGGGTGCAACGCCACAGTCCATATTAATTGATCGACGCTTTACCAACCCTGCAGCTAAATTGTTAAAGGATGCAATAACCCAACATAGTCGTTAGTTAAAACAACCGGCCGCTATGTTGAAAAAATAAATCCATATACAATAAAGACGATGGCAATTTAGCCTATTTTAGGGATTGCGGTTTTGTGGGACCAACAATTGTAAAAAAGAGATTTTCTTTTTGGAACAACCGTTTAGCAACACGCTTGGCATCGTTCAGTGTGATTTTTTCAATAAGTTGTTGACGTTGATGTGTTACATAATCTTTGTCATAACCAATAAGGCGCAATCCGAGAAGAGCGCTTGCTGTTGACCGTGTATTATCGAATCGTAGCGGAAAAGAACCAATCAGATGGGTTTTTGCCAGGTCAAGTTCAGCTTGGGATGGTCCTTCTTCAGCCATTTTGTCCCATTCTGCACGTATAAGTTCAATGACCCTATCGGTGTTTTCTGCTGCTGTGGTCAATGAACCTAGCAGTAAATGTGCATAGTTTAAGCTATAAAACGTAGTGCTAATACCATAAGTTAGACCATTCTCAACTCTAACTTTCTGCATCAAGCGGCTTGAAAAGCCCCCAGCACCCATAATTTCATTAAGCACGTATCCAACCATATAGTCAGGATCTTCCCTGCTTATTCCGGCATGACCGAAAACTATTGCTGTTTGACTGCTACTCATCGGTTGGTAAAATAATCCCGTTTTATTCGAAACAGGTTCTTGCCACGAAGAAACCCTGCCGGCAACTGGCAATTGGCTAAAGGTTTTATCTAATAAATCAGCCAGTTCACCTGGGGTAATATCACCAACCACTACCACAAGCATATGGTTACGGTTTAAGTTCTTTTGAGCAAAATCTTTAAGGTCGTTTTGGGTGATTCGGGCAATTGTTTCTGCTGTGCCATAAAGAGGTCGACCATAGGGATGATCGGTAAAAAACATTTTATCCCAATTTTGGCTGGCAATCGCCGCAGGTGATTCCTGTAGACGGCGAAAATAGGAATAATATTGTTCTCTTGTACGTTCAACATCTGCATCATCAAACCGTGCTGCTACAAGAACATCCTTGATTAGGTCGAATGTTTGGCTGCGAAACTTACTTAATCCCCGCACGCTGATAGTAATATTATCATGTCCTGATCTTGCAGACAGCTCGATTCCCAGTTCTTCTAGTTTTTGTTGAAACGTTAAATAGTTTTTGTCGCCCGCAGCATCGGTGATCAACGACATCGAAAAGCTTTTTAAACCCAATTTATCAGCGGGGTCAGGACTGATATTTTTAAAACCGATAGCCATGGAAAAAATGGGAACTTGATGATCTTCTACCAGCCAAGCTTCAATGCCATTTTTTGAGATAACTGTTTGAATATCAAATGCCCGGGCAGGCAAGCACGAAAAACCGACAATAAACCATGCTAAAAACAGCTGATAACAGCGGTAGAGTTTATTTTTATTCATGAAACACCTGTTTATTCGACGGTTAATTTTGGTGATAACGTTCCCGTTACGGCATTTTCCAGTTTTAAGAATTCTTGTGCGTGTAATTGGATGGTCTTGGCATCGATCATGCGCATTTTGGTTGACCAGGTTTGCAGATCGTTTAATTGCCAACCGGTTGCCAGCCCAATTAAAACATATTCACTAAGGTTTGTAAGATCGTCACGTGCCTTAATGATGGCGTTATCTAACGATGTTTGGGCACGCTGAATTTCTTCTTGGGTAACAGGAATTTTTTTTATGGTATCGATTTCCTGATTAATAATTTGTTCGATTTTGTCATAATTTTCCTTGCGCAATGCGGTAACATAAATGCTAAAAACTGCATAATCGCGGTAGGAGGTATCAAGATAAGCGCTAACAGAACTTGCCAACTTATCTTCAATAACCAGCCTTTTATAAAGGCGGCTATTGCTGTTCCCGCCCAAGATTTCTGCAAGTAATTCAGATGGTATGCTGTCTGTTTTTTTGGCAAATTCAATTTTATAAAAACGCTGCCAGCGAAAATCTTGATTTTTTTCTGAATTGAAATCAATACGCCTTGGCATATTGAGCGGTGGGTCTGATAACCTATTTAAGGGTTTTAAGTTGGATTTAGCAGGAATATGGCCATAATATTTATTGGCAAGCAAGCGAACCTGATCGGTTTTAACATCGCCAATGATCATTAATATCGCATTGTTGGGTGTATACCACCGTTGGTAAAATTCAAGTGCATCCTGGGCTGTTAATTGATTAACTTCATGATCCCAGCCAATCACAGGTCGCCCATAGGGATGATGCAAAAATAGCACAGCTTGCATCATGCTATAAAGTTGGCTAGAAGGGGGATCAATGTGATTTTGCCGTATTTCTTCGCGAACCACCTGTTTTTCTGCACTAAATCCTGGTTCCTCAATAATCAAATTTTCCATACGATCGGCTTCAAGCTGCATAATAAGTTCAAGAAAATTTGACGCAACAGTTTGGTGATAAACCGTATAATCTTGCGTGGTGAAAGCGTTCATCTGACCGCCAACACGGTGAATTTGTTGATCATAAAAGCCAACAGGGTAATTTTTTGTTGCTTTGAACAGCAGATGTTCTAAAAAGTGGGCAAGCCCTGACTTGCCAGATTCTTCATCCGCAGAACCCACCCGATATAAAAGCATTTGCGTTACAATAGGAGCGCGGTTGCTAGGCATAACAACAACCTGTAGGCCATTTGACAGCACAAATGTTTCAATCTGGAAGTCAAGAGGTGTAGGATTTGACACAGTTTGTGCTAGCACCGATCGCCCAGCAAAAACCAAGCATACAATCGACACCAAACGCCCCAGGCGCAGCAAAATCCTGGTCATCCCAACACCTCCACTTTTGAAGCAATTCGATTAGTTATTAAATAAACTATCAAAGAACGAACGTTTGCGTAATTTGAGATTCGGTGTAGCACCAGTTGTTATTGGGCGACCCGCAGCAATATTGTCAGCTATCCGTTTTTGTTCAGCAACCGGGTCTAAAACAACACCCGGACTGGCAGGCCCACGCGACGAAAATAGACGTGACAGTAAGCTGCGGTTAGACCGGTTAATCGATGCTGTTTCCTGTTCCACTAACCTGCGAATGTCTGATGGGACGCTTTTAACGCCTGTACTTTCAATCAGACTGGCTTCACCAGCCGAAGAAACACCTAATGCCTGATTATTGTTGTTAAGAACACCACTAATCGCTGTTTCAGCCCGATCAACGGAAGAACCAGTATTACGGTTGGGGGCACCAGGTTGCGGTGCACGCAGGGCAAAATCAGGCGGTAGGGTAAGTGCTGGGTATGTTGTCACCATAAATTCGTCGGGGGCTTGTGTTTTGCCAATACCCAAAGATTGTTTAATACCCTCGCACCCGGTTAAGCTTATGCCCATTGCAGACGCAAGAATAAAAAAAGATATTTTTTTTGAATTAACCAAATTGCTCATGTCCAATCCCTTTAAAGACAATAGTAAGACTCAACACTATACTTTTTTACGTAAGCTGTCGAGTATTAGAAAAATAACACCAAAACTAATTGTTATATCGGCAACATTAAAAGCTGGCCAAGAAAAATTGCCAATATGGAAATAAACAAAGTCAACAACAGCACCAAAACGGATACGATCGATAATATTGCCAATTGCGCCGCCAATAATAAAACCTAAGGCAACACCCAACAGCAAATGACTAGCGCGCCACAACCACGCCGTTAACCCACCAACGATCAAGGTTGTTAATCCAGCAAGAAGCCAGGATTGGTAAGGATTATCCGATGCAAACATTCCAAAACTAACCCCTTTATTCCATACCAATACCAAATCCAGAAAACCAGTAATATTGATATTAAAAGGTGCGTTTGACGATAAAAAAACCTCTAAAATCAATTGCTTGCTGATCTGATCAACAACAATAATGGCAAGCGCACATAATAAGCCTTTTTTAAATATGATTGGCATGGTTTTGTACAACGTCATGACAGCGGGTGCATAGGGTCGGATTTTCTGTAATTGAACCAACTTCTGGCAAAATCTGCCAACAACGCTCGCATTTCTGGCCGTTAGCTAACTGCACAACAACTGCAACCTGGGCAACATCCGGTAGCTTAAATGCTTCGGCAGGCGGTATGTCAAAAATAATATCAGCAGCTGATGTGATCATGATTTCTGCTGTATGTGCCTGATCAAACAACCCTTTTTGTGATTTGTCTAAGTAAATTAAAGGGTGTGCCTGAAGACTTGAACCAATCTTCTGTTCGGCACGTGCAACTTCAAGTGCACCAGTTACAACACGCCGCACTTGGCGAATAGTTACAAAATCTGCTGCTAACTTATCATCGCGCCAACTATTTGGAATATCCGGAAATTTTTGTAGATGTACGCTATTTCCATCGCGGTGATATGTTTGCCAGGCTTCCTCTGCGGTAAAGCATAAAATGGGTGCTAACCAGGCTGTTAGGCATTCGAATACCTCGTGCATTACTGCTTGTGTTGCTAGGCGTTTTTGATGGCCGGCATGGTCGCAATAAAGCGAATCCTTAC
The DNA here is from genome assembly GCA_964414755.1 of uncultured Rhodospirillaceae bacterium. Lineage (GTDB taxonomy): Bacteria > Pseudomonadota > Alphaproteobacteria > JAEUKQ01 > JAEUKQ01 > JAEUKQ01. The sequence continues at coordinate 46,728 of CAYPXH010000004.1, forward strand.
GGACATCAAAATAAAAAGCAGACAAATCCAACGCACAAAACTGGCTTAATTCATTGTACAGACGATGAAAGTCAAATTCCTGACAGGCCTGTCTAACAGATTTATCAACTTGCCATAAGCGATGCAGAACCCAGCGTTCAAGAACGGGCATTTGATTTGTTGGAATTTTATTACGTGGTTCAAAACCATGCAACGCACCTAACAAATAACGCAGTGTATTGCGCAGGCGGCGGTAAGACTCGGCTTGGTGTTTTAAAATTTCTGTGCCAATACGTAAATCTTCTGTGTAGTCTGATGCAACAACCCAAAGGCGTAATACGTCGGCACCATACTGTTTAATCACATCCGACGGAGCCATCACATTACCTAAAGATTTGGACATTTTGCGCCCTTGTTCGTCAAGAACAAAACCGTGTGTCAGAAGTGCTTTGAAAGGAGCAGTGCCGCGTGTACCGCAACTTTCCAGCAACGATGTATGAAACCAGCCGCGATGTTGATCTGAACCTTCAAGATATAAATCTGCTGGCCATTTCAGGTCTGTTTTTTGGCGTGCTTCAAGGACAAAACTGTGGGTTGAAGCACTATCAAACCAAACATCGACAGTGTCGGTAACGACATCATAGTCACTTAGTCTGTATTCTGGTTCTAAAAATCGCTGATGATTGCCGTTAAACCAGGCGCTTGCACCTTCTTTTTCAAAAGCCGCAGCAATGCGATCAATTACTTTTTGGTCGCGAAGTGGTTCACCACTTTTTTTATGGACAAACAAAGCTATTGGTGTTCCCCAGCTGCGTTGGCGCGAAATACACCAATCCGGTCTTTGTTCAATCATCGACTTTAAACGTTGTTTACCTTGAGCTGGAATAAATTTTGTTTTTTCAATTGCGGTTAACGCTTTTTGCCGCAAGTGATTTTTTTCCATACTGATGAACCACTGCGGTGTTGCTCGGTAAATAAGGGGCGATTTTGACCGCCAGCTATGCGGATAACTGTGGGTAATTTGTTGTTGAGATACCAGGTGACCAGCCTGTTTTATTGCCTCGATTACCATTTTATCGGCCTCACCGGCTTTACCATCTGGCTTTAGAATTCTGGCGCCGGCAAACAAAGGAACATTTGGTGCATAACTGCCATCCTCTAAAATCAGATTTGGCACCTCAAGTTTATTTTTTTTACCGATCTCAAAATCCTCTAAACCGTGGGATGGCGCAATATGAACAAGCCCTGTACCTTGTTCGGTTGTCACGTGATGACCTTCAAGCAGTGGGACATCATAATCAAAACCCTTACCGTGTAAGGGATGGTGGCATATGCTGCCCTCTAACATCCCTCCCGTTAATTGTTGTAATAAAATATGCTGGGTTATGCCAGCTGCTTGACAGAAAGAAGCAAGTAAATCATGGGCTATAACATAAACTTCACCCGGTTTTACCAAACATGGTGAAGATGTTTCTTTTACTGCAAGCGCCACGTAATTGATATCGGCTCCAAAGGCAATGGCACGGTTAGCTGGTAAAGTCCACGGGGTGGTTGTCCAAATTACGGCATAAGCCGTTTTCCCCTTTAGGGTGGTAATGTTGGTTTTTACCACGGGGAAGCGTACATAAACAGCATAAGAAACTTTATCATGATATTCAACCTCGGCGTCAGCTAAAGCTGTTTTCTCAATCACTGACCACATGACAGGAATAAAACCCCGATACAAGCCACCATTCATCAAAAACTTACCAATTTCCCGAAAAATTTGCGCTTCGGCTTCGGGGGACATTGTTAAATAAGGGCGATCCCAATCACCATTAACACCAAGTCTTTTAAACTCTTGGCGTTGTGTTTCCAACCATTGGATTGCAAATTGCTGGCAGTCTTTACGCAAGTCGGCAACGGGTACTTTGTCTTTGTCTTTACCCGATTTGCGATATTGCTGTTCAATTTGCCATTCAATCGGCAATCCATGACAATCCCACCCTGGAACATAGTTCACGTCTTTTCCAAGCATAAATTGGCTGCGGTTTACCATATCTTTAAGAATCTTATTTAAGGCTGTCCCAATGTGGATATGACCGTTGGCATAAGGGGGGCCATCGTGCAATAAGAACTGCTCACAACCTTTTCGGGCTTGACGCTGTTGTTTGAAAATATTGCTTTTTTGCCATTTTTCCAGAATTTGTGCCTCTTTCTCTGCTAAATTGGCACGTAACGGAAAATCGGTTTTTGGTAAAAAAACGGTTGATTTAAAATCCACGGCTATTTTCCCTTCAGACAACGTTGGTCTTAAAACTAGAATCCTATAAAAGTCTAAGTGCTGTTAATTGTCAATTTTTTCAATATGTTTTGTGCATGCTGGCTGTCTATAAGAATTTGTTGTCGCAATGCATCCAAGCCATCAAACTTTTTTTCAGGCCGTATAAATTCTTCAAAATATACATACAGGCGTCGTCCATAAAGGTTATTATCATAATTAAAAAGATGGACTTCTAGAATGGGTTTTTCACCCTGAAAAGTTGGTCTTATACCCAAATTCGCAACGCCCAGCCATAAAGGCTGCTTGCATGTATCAATCGCAACACGAACCGCATAAGAACCATAGGGCGGTAATAAAGTATTCGTATCGATGGCAATATTTGCTGTTGGAAACCCTAGTTGACGGGCTAATTGTTTGCCTTTTTGGACACGGCCAGTAATATACCAAGGATGTCCAAGAATGGTGCGCAGATTTAATAGCTGGGCTTGCTGTAGATATTGTCTCGCAACAGTTGATGAAATATGAGCGGTTGTTTTGGCAGAAATTGCTTGCACAATACTGGTTTTAAAATATTCGCTATATTGCTGTAATAAGGCTAAATTTCCTTGGCGTTGATAACCAAAGCAAAAATCATGACCAATAACCAAATGGGCTATTTTTAACTGGCGTATCAGAATATTTTTAATAAATTCTGTAGCTGTCTGATAGACGAGCTGCTGGTTAAAACGATGTATATATAAAAATTCGATGCCATAACTGGCTATAAGCTCGGCTTTACTGCGCCAGCTGGTTAATTGGAAAGGCTGGGTTGTCGGATTAAAAAAGCGTTTGGGATGTGGTGTAAAGGTTAATATTCCTGACGGTTTTTTCAGATGGAGTGCGATTTCCTGTACCTTGCTTACAATAGCCTGATGACCAAGATGCAGCCCATCAAAATTGCCAATAGCAATAACCGCATGTTGTTGTTTAGGCAAGAAACCGGTTGATAAACGAATTACCTGCATACAGGCATCAATCTCACAAATAACCTATGTTGTTGACTGACGTTTAGGAACCATTAGCTCGGCTTCACCGCTAATCACAAGGGTGTTGCCAACCCAACAGGTTGTTTCAAAAACCACCCGTGCTTTAGTATAATCGACGGTTTTTACCTTTACCTTGGCGGTGACATGATCACCTATTTTAACCGGCGCTTTGAACTGAAGATTTTGGCTTAAATAAATGCTGCCCGGACCCGGCATTTTCATTCCAAAAACAGCAGAAATAAAGCTAGCCGACAGTAAGCCGTGCGCAATCCGCTGTTTAAAACGAGTGTTTTGTGCATAGTTGTCATCAAGGTGCACGGGATTTTTATCACCGGAAACTTCACTAAAAGCAAAGATATCTTGATTTGTTACCTGTTTTGTCAGGCTTGCCTCCATATCTGGATGCATTTGATCGATATAATATGGCTGTATTGATTGATTCATGATTTTTATTCCTGAATGAGTACTAGGGTAGAGTCTGTTTAAAAGGAAGACGTGCTTGAAGTGCCAGTGATATTGTTGTTTCATCAAGATAATCAAGTGACCCACCCACTGGTAAACCATAGGCAAGTCTGGTTACACGAATGGGGTATTGCTCGAGAAGTTCTGTTATATAATATGCTGTTGTTTGGCCGTTAACAGTTGCAGATGTTGCCAAAATAACCTCTTGAAACTGTTCGCGTGTAACACGTCCCATTAAGCTTGTGATATTCAGCTGTTCTGGGCCAATACCATCGATTGCTGATAATACCCCACCTAATATATGGTAAACGCCCCGGAAATTTTGTGTTCGCTCCATTGCCCAAAGATCTGATACTTCTTCAACAAGGCATAAACTTGTCTTGTCGCGTTTGGCATCGCTGCAAATAGAGCAAGGATCAATACTATCAAGATTGTGGCAAAGCGAACAGGTTTTTACCTTTGTTTGCGCTTCTTGTAAAACCGTAACAAGTTGCGGCAACAGAGTTTGCCTTTTTTTCAACAAGTGTAAAGCCATGCGTTTTGCCGACCTTGGCCCTACACCAGGCAGTTTACCCAGTAATTGTAGTAATTGTGAAATTTCCTGACCGAACATAATACACTAAAAAGGCATTTTAAAGCCAGGGGGCAGTTGAAGTCCACCTGTTATTTTTGACATTTCCTGAGACACATGTTGTTCAACTTTGTTTTTTGCATCATTACAGGCGGCGCATATTAAATCTTCAACAATTTCTTTTTCTTCCTGCTTAAAAAGGGAAGGGTCTAATTTAACCTGCCTAATCATTCCTTTACCTGTCATGGTTACATTAACTAATCCGCCACCGGAAGAGCCGGTTATTTCAACACGTTCAAGTTGATTTTGCATATCTTGCATGCGCTGTTGCATCATTTGCGCCTGCTTCATCATTGTGCCAATATTGTTTTTCATTCGCTTATCTCCTCGGTGTTGGTTCCCATATCTATCTTATCATTAATGACAGGTAAAGAATTATTATCTTTTTCTTTGGGACGGATATTTTCAATCTTACTTCCTGGAAAATGTTTTAAGACCTGTTGCACAACAGCATTTTTAACTGCCATATCGCGCTGCTGTTGCAATTGTTGTTGGCGTTGTTCGGCGATTGTCAAACCGGGCTGTGTCTGATCATTATTAATAATAATTTCCCAAGATTTGCCGGTTATTTCTTGCAGAAATTGACTTAACCGCGTAGATAAGTTGGTAGGCGCAGCGCTGGTTGGCTGGTATTCGATTACACCTGGCGTAAAGCGTATCAAGCGTACATTTTGTATCAAATGTGCATGCAAACCCACCTGGCGGTGTTCATCCAACAATAATAAAAGGTCTTCAAGGCTTTTGGGCATAGAAACCTGAAGCGGTTTTTGATCTGTCGACGAAGGTTTTGGAACAAAATCAGGTTTTTGTTCTTGTGGAACAACGGTTTTAGGTCGGTTAAAAGCTTGTGGTTCGGGCGTTGTTTGTTGCACATCGCTTTTTAAGGGGGCAGAAAAGGCTTTGGTACTATGGTTTGGTGCTGTGATTTCTTTTCCAACAAAGGGTTGAGGCATTAGGCTAGGCGGCACTTTCCCCTGATTGACCAACAAACTGCTAATTTCACCTGGGCTGGGTAACGCCAGATAACAGCCAACACGAATAAACAGCATTTGAGCCGTCTGTAAAGGGGCAAAAGCTGTTTGTACCTCACCCAACCCCTTAAGAAACATCTGCCAAATAATATTAAGGCGATCAGCGCTGATTTGGTTTAGTGTTTCATCATTCAGGTTGGATAAAAAAGACCAAATTTGTGATACAGGTGCTTTAACACCAATCTGCCGCAATGTAAGCTGTTGGGTTAATCGCAATAAATCTTGAATAATCAGTGCCGGGTCAGCGCCACTTTGATATAGATGTTCCAACCCATCAAGAGCATCGTGCATTTTACCCTGGATTAAGTGCTTAAATAACGTCAATATATCTTGGTTTTGGGTTTGTCCAAGCATATCTGATATTATGGATGCGTGTACTGTTCCATCAGCCATAACAATAGCCTGGTCAAGCAGCGATAAACCATCGCGTACAGATCCATCGGCAGCTTCAGCCAACATGAGGGCAGCCGGCAGTTCAAGGGTTATTTGTTCACGCCTGGCGATATCAATTAGATGCTGGGACAACAATTCCACATCAACACGTCGTAAATCAAATCTTTGACACCGTGACAGAACTGTTATTGGAACCTTGCGAATTTCAGTTGTTGCAAAAATAAATTTTACATGTGGAGGAGGTTCTTCAAGAGTTTTTAACAGCGCATTAAAAGCGCTGGTTGATAGCATATGAACTTCGTCGATAATGTATACTTTATAGCGCGCTGACACAGGCATATATTTAACGCTGTCGATAATTTCGCGCATATCACTAACGCCGGTACGGCTGGCTGCATCGATTTCAAGAACATCAACATGCCGGTCTTGATCAATCATGCTACAATGGGTACAGACACCACAAGGTTCAACGGTCATTGCCCCGGAGCCGTTCGGCCCAATACAATTTAAACTGCGTGCGATAATGCGGGCGGTGGTTGTTTTACCGACACCGCGTACACCCGTTAACATAAAGGCATGTGCAATCCGGCCACTGGCAAATGCATTAGTTAAAATACGTACCAATGTTTCCTGTCCTATGACGTCTTTCAGAACAGTTGGGCGATATTTACGTGCCAGAACGCGGTAGCTTTGGTTCATTTTTTTCACTTTTAGGAAGGCTATTTCAGTCTTTTGCCTAGAAACATAACTGTCCTATACCAGAAAATGTCAAGCTATTTTGTTTGATGAACAATACAGGCAATCATACATACTGTTAACAAAAACTTTAACGAATGATGGGGATGTCATGGTTTCATAAACGCCACAACATGATTGGTGGTGGAGACCGGCCAATGACCCAGAAAGGTAATCGTTACGGCTGCTTCCTTCCGGACCTGGCCGGGTTAGCGCACCATCTGTCCATTGTCGATCTCCGGCAGTAAATATAACATCATATATTAAAAGGGAAAGGGGATAAATATATCTACCCCCTTAATTTAATGAAAAAGATGAACCATTTGAACCAATAATCCGTTAATGTAGTGACAAAATTTATTTTTAAAAATAATAAAAGTTCATTTTGGTAATCAGGTATAGAAGACATATAAACATATAAGGATATAGGATGAAACTAAAAAAAACAGGCAATTCTGGCAAGAAACCAAGCAAAAATAATGATAAATCCTTGGCGACAGAACCAACTTATGTAACGGGCAATAGCGAGGTACTTGCTTTCCAAGATTTCGATTTTTTGGCGCGGGAAGATTTGCGATCTGTACGGTTGGGACTTGAATATTTAAAGGCCGATACGCTTTTAAAAGAATGGAATGTCAATTCAACAATCGTGGTTTTTGGTAGTGCGCGTATTCCGTCGCCCGAGGGCGCAGCTGAGGCTTTAAAAACATTTCAAACGAGTAAAGGTGCTCAAAATAAAGAACAACATCAAACAGCCGCACGGAAACTGTTGGCACAGATAGAGATGTATCAACAAGCAAGGGCTTTTGCATATTTAATCTCGCAAGAAAGCAAAAAGCGTTTTGAATGTACACATATATGTCGTGATTTTGTTATTTGTACTGGTGGTGGACCAGGCGTTATGGAGGCCGCTAATCGTGGTGCAACCGAGGCTAAAAGCCCAAGTATTGGGTTTAATATTATTCTGCCCCATGAGCAGCATCATAATCCTTATCTAACGCCTAGCCTGAATTTTCGTTTTCATTATTTCGCCTTGCGCAAAATGCACTTTATGCTGCGTGCAAGGGCTTTGGTATTTTTCCCGGGCGGCTTTGGAACGCTCGATGAACTATTTGAAGCTCTAACCCTACTGCAAACAGGCAAGGTAAAACCCATGCCTGTTATTTTATTTCATCAAGAATTTTGGGATAAATTAATTAATTTCGACTTTTTGGTAAAGCAGGGAATGATTTCAGCAGAAGATTTGAAATTAATTCAGTTTGTTGAAAAACCCGAACATGCTTGGGAGATTATCACCCGTTTTTATGACCAGCCAGTCAATAACCAATAAGAAAATATTATAAGTTCTAAAAAATAGGGGGATTAATTTTGTTTTTTAAAAAGGCGCGCCCAAGGCACGCTACATCAGGAGTAAAAGTCAACCGATTAGTAAAAATCGGCCTATAATTTGGTGGAGCCAGGCGGGATCGAACCGCCGACCTCTACAATGCCATTGTAGCGCTCTCCCAGCTGAGCTATGACCCCACATCAACGTATCTACTTTTAAAGGAAAGCAACCCGTAAATGCAACAAAAAAATTGTTTCAACAACAATTTTCAAATTTTTTATTGTTGCTCTTCTTCCTCTTCAACATTGTCTATAACATCACCCATATCATCTTCTTCACCAAGATCAGATGTATCCTCAATTAATTCATCATCTTTGGTATCTTCGTCAAGATTAGGTAATGCTATATCGCTATCATCGGGTAGAAATTCAGGCACTTCCTGCACATTTTCTACTTTTTTGTTCGCTTTTGCTGAAGAACCGCGTCCTTTCTTCGAGCGCAGATTGGCTTCTGGGTCATGAAGCGTTCCACATTTAGGGCACGTGCTGGGTTGTTGGTTTAAATCATAAAAATACGCACCACAACTAAGACAAAGCCTTTTAATGCCCCAACTTTCTTTTGCCAAGACGATTAACTCCATGTTGCATAGTATTATTAAACGAAAGGGAATTGCCATTTTCTAATCTTTTTGTCAAAAGATAAATGCAATTGAAAGCAAAAATTATTTACTAAAATACAAAATAAGCCTGTGACCGTCAGCCGGTAATCATTAGTAACCAACAGAAAACAGGCCTATTCCATTTTACAAGGGTATTTAAAAATTGATGAACAAAAAAAATTTAGATCCAGAACATGTGTTGCAGGCAAAACATCAAAACAAGCAAGCGGATGAAGTGATTATAATTGCTGTGGATGGGCCAACAGCAGCAGGTAAGGGAACAATAGCCAGAAAATTGGCACAACGTCTTGGATTCGCCTGTCTTGATACTGGTTTATTGTATCGTGCCGTTGCTGTTAAAGCATTAGAAAACAAAATAAACTGGGATGTTGGCCAGGCCAGCAGCTTAAGCATAATTGCTCGTAAATTAACGCCTTTGGATCTTAGTCATCCAGCATTACGGGATGAAATTATCGGTCGTGGAGCTTCTATCATAGCGGCCATCCCCGAAGTTCGTAGCGCTTTATTAGATTTTCAAAGACGATTTCATTTACTTGGAAAACCGGTTAAAGGTGTGGTGCTTGATGGTCGTGATATTGGAACGGTGGTTTATCCGAATGCCCATCTAAAGCTTTTTATAACAGCATCACAACAGGTTCGTGCCGAACGGCGTTATAAAGAGTTGCTAAATCGTGGACTACCAGTTATATATGCCCAGGTTCTGTTAGATGTACAAGAACGTGATAACCGTGATCAGAAACGGTCTTCCGCGCCCTTGATACCCGCGACAGACGCCATTATTATAGATAGCTCTAGCCTGAATGCGGATCAAGTATTGGCGATAGCCTTACAGCATGCGCAGAAGAAGCTAGGTTTATCATAATAATTTCAAAAAGGTTACCGCCGTTTGGTGGTAATGTAACGGAAACAACAAGACCGCTAATTCGAATATTAGCTGGCCAGACAATAAACTAGGACTAAAAATAATGACAAGTAAGGCAAAAAAAAGCGCCGAAAAACAACTAATACAGCCGATGGAAGATTTTGCAGCGTTGCTTGAAGAATCATTTGGTAATCGGAAAAATATCGAAGGAACAGTTGTTAAGGGTAAAGTAATCCGCGTCGAGAATGATTTGGCGATTATCGATGTTGGCTTAAAATCAGAAGGACGCATCGCTTTAAAAGAATTTGCTTCGGCCGGTCAAACACCAGAAATTAAAATTGGTGACGAAGTTGAAGTGTATGTCGAACGTATCGAGGATCGAAATGGCGATGCCTTGTTAAGCCGTGAAAAAGCACGTCGTGAAGAATCGTGGGTTCAGTTGGAAAATAACTATAAGCAAAATGTCCGTGTTACTGGTGTAATATTTGGCCGGGTAAAGGGTGGTTTTACGGTCGATTTATCTGGAGCAGTTGCCTTTTTGCCTGGTAGTCAGGTTGATGTACGCCCCATTCGCGATATTACGCCGTTGATGGGACAACCACAACCGTTCCAGATTCTAAAAATGGACCGCGTACGCGGTAATATTGTTGTGTCACGCCGCGCTATTCTTGAAGAAAGTCGTGCCGAAGCAAGGTCTGAGCTTGTAGCAGGGTTGAAAGAAGGCCAAATTTTAGAAGGAACGATTAAAAACATTACAGATTACGGTGCATTCGTTGATCTCGGTGGTGTGGACGGGTTATTGCATGTAACCGATATTTCATGGCAACGTATTAATAAACCGTCTGATGTTCTGTCGCTTGGACAGCAGGTTAAAGTTCAGATTATTCGCTTTAACCCCGAGAATCAGCGCATATCACTTGGTATGAAACAGCTTGAGTCCGATCCTTGGCAAAATATTAACGATAAATACCCGGTTGGGAAAAGGGTTCAAGGTCGGATTACAAAAATTATGGATTTTGGCGCCTTTATCGAGCTTGAAGCTGGTGTTGAGGGGTTGATTCATGTCTCTGAGATGAGCTGGACCAAGAAAAACGTTCATCCAAGCAAAATTGTTGCTATAGGCCAACAGGTTGATGTTGTTGTATTGGCAATTGAAATGGATAATCAAAAACGCCGTATCAGCCTTGGGCTTAAGCAAATTTCTGAAAATCCATGGACTACTTTCCAGCAACAGCATCCTGTTGGTAGCACGGTCGAAGGTGAGGTGCGTAACGTCGCTGATTTTGGCTTATTTATTGGTCTGCCAAATGACATGGACGGCATGGTTCACATGTCGGATATTGATTGGCAAAAACCTGGCGAGCAGGCAATGAACGATTTCAAAAAAGGCGATAAAGTCACAGTGCGTGTTCTTGACATTGATCCGGAAAAAGAAAGAATCAGTTTGGGAATTAAGCAATTGACCGAAGATCCTTTTGCTGGTGCCTCTGAGACTTACAAAAAGGGTGATATTGTAACCGTTACCATTACATCCATTCAAGATAGTGGTCTTGAAGTTAGCCTTAAAGAAGGTGTTGTAGGCTTTATTCGTAAGGCTGATCTTGCCCGTGAACGTGCTGAACAGCGAACTGACCGGTTTGCTGTTGGCGAGAAGGTTGATGCCAAAGTTACAAGCATTGATGCAAAGACCCGTAAAGTATCGCTATCGATTAAGGCACATGAAATAGACGAAGAAAAGCAAGCTATGGCTGACTATGGCTCTTCTGACTCGGGAGCAAGCTTGGGTGATATTCTTGGTGCTGCTATTTCAAAAGCACAGAAAGATCAAAAAGAACCAGCCAAAGAAACAGCTAAAGAAGCGACAAAAGAAACCAAAACTAAGAAAAAGAAAACTGAAGAAAAGCAAGTTTAGTTTTGATTTGCTTATTAAGCAACAAAAGGCCCGGCTTTATCGGGCCTTTTTGCTAAACAACTGTTGCAATACAGCAACATACATAAATTAACTAGTCCTAAGTAGCTTATTTATCAGAATTTTTTATTGTATTAAGACAGACCTGGAAGTATAAAATTTGTTTCATAAATTTAATAAAAGGCTTTTTAATGACCAGGTCAGAGTTAGTTACCCAGCTTATGCAACTTCATCCTCTTTTGTCACAACGCGAAGCCGAGCTTGTTGTTGACATTGTTTTTGACGAAATATCGCGTGCTATGCAGCGTGGTCAGCGAATTGAACTGCGTGGTTTTGGTGTGTTTTCAACGCGTCTTCGTGCGCCGCGTCAGGCCCGTAACCCAAAGACAGGTGAAAAATTGCTTTTATCCCACAGAAAGGTACCATTTTTTCGAATCGGTAAAGAATTAAAACAACGCCTAAATAGCAAACAACCCAAATCAGCGCTTAAGAGTTAATAACATGTCAAAAATTAATTGGATTATTGCGATTCCGGTGATTGCGATCATGATCTTATTTACCGTTACGAATACTCAGTCGGTGACTATCAAATTGTGGCCTTTTTTCGTGATGGAAACCAAAGTTTTCTTATTGGTTCTTCTGATATTCTTTCTGGGTTTTTGGGTTGGTTGGACAGCCAAATGGTTCTTAAGAAAACGTAAATAAGGTCTTATTAATGCTTAATAGCCAACAAAGTGGTATCGCTGGAAAAGTTAACTTGTTTCTGGCGTTGGATATTGATGAATTTAATAAAATAAAAGTTATTTTACCCTCTTTGCAAGCCAATATACAAGGAATTAAGGTTGGGCTTGAATTTTTGTATATGCATGGATGGCAAAAACTGATTGAGATTCGCCAGAATTATCAGTTGTTTGTTGATGTTAAGCTTCATGATATTCCAAACACCGTTGCCAAAGCGGTTCGCGCGTTGGTTAGAAATTGCCATCCTAATATAATTACCGTGCACGCCACCGGTGGTGGTGCAATGTTGAAGTCCGCTGTTTTGGAGGCCCAGGAAGAAGCGTATCGTCTAAGCATCCCAGCCCCAGATTTAATCGCAGTAACTGTTCTTACCAGTCTTGAAAAAAATGACCTAGACGATATTGGTTGCCCTAATTCATCTCTTGCCCAAGTGCTTCAGTTGGCCAAACTAGCTTTGAATAGCGGTGCGAACGGTGTTGTATGCAGCGGTCAGGAAGTTGGATTGTTGCGGGCTGTTCTTGGGCCTAAAATTCGCTTGATTGTTCCAGGTATTAGGCCTGCTGGTGAGGCCACTTTTGACCAAAAAAGAGTTACCACACCGACCCAGGCTATTCTGGATGGGGCAACCGACTTGGTTGTCGGACGTCCAATTATTAACGCTAGCAACCCCACACGTGCCGCACAACTAATTCAGCAGCAAATAACCGATGCGGTATGTCGGCAGGTATAGCCTAGCTAAAGAAAACAAATATTATATCTGGTTTATAGCTTATCAATACTGATCTGGTCGGCGATAGGTTTTGTAACTTGTGGTTCAATGTCCCAGGGAAATAAAATCCAAGTATCTTGACTGACTTCGGTTACAAAAGTATCAACTAAAGGCCGTCCAGCTGGTTTGGCATAAATACAGGCGAAATGTGCCTTGGGAAGCATTTGTCGAATGGCTTGAGCTGTTTTACCTGTATCCACCAGATCGTCAATAATAAGCCAGCCCTGGCCGTCGCCCTTAACCTGTTTTAAAATTTTTAGATTTCCTTGTGTTTCATCATCATAACTGGCAATACAAACAGTATCAACCAGACGAATGTCAAGTTCACGTGCAATTACCGCGGCAGGAACAAGGCCACCACGAGTGATTGCAACAATCCCGGTCCAGCGACCTTTGCTAGGACCTTGGTTGACAAGGCGCCAAGCCAGTGCTTTTGTATGGCGGTGAAATTCATCCCAAGTAACGGGAAAATATTTATTGGTATTTGTCATGATACACCAGAAGGTAAAAATTATCAAAAAAGCGTTGCTTATTGCTAACTGCTTTCATTTGGAAAAGCAACTACGCATCGAAACGACCATTTAACAATATTGTGACAACCAAGCACAATTTAAATCATTTTTGTAATAGCTGTGCAGATTTATTAATTATTTACGCTAGCTGTTCATATTAATGAACATAGGCATAATTATTTTCTATATTTTTTTAATAATCAGTTCTTGCGTTTCCGTGTACGGTCGTGTAAAAGGTCTGTGGCGTTTCAAATAGCGCAGCTGCGCCCGTAGCTCAATTGGATAGAGCATCTGACTACGAATCAGAAGGTTAGGAGTTCGAGTCTCTTCGGGCGCACCATTTTAAATACATACTTGAATTTTATATTCAGAAATATTTTTTAAGCAAAAAGCAGTGAGAAGATTTACGCATTTAAATTATTTTTGTCTTTTCAGTTTCTGAACATCCGCCTAGCGATTTGTTGAATTTCGGGCGATATAGATGATAGTGCTTCATGGTCTAGCTGTTGTTGCAACTATCATCGGTATTATTGCCTATGCGCCAGCAATCCTCTATTATCAACCTTTTTGTTAAGTCATGAAACTACATATTTCTTGACCCTACTTGTTTTCATACTCTTATACCATTTATAAGGAAAGTCCCTGCTTTTCTAAGTCATAACGATAACCGCAAGGAATAAAATGGTTAAAATGTAAAAGCATGGGGTATTTTGGTAAAAAATACATCAGTTTGAAAATAACGATAAAGGAATTATATATGTCTTTTAAGCATAGAGGTATGGAGAATTTATGTACTCGTTGTTTCGGTTGGTTGATTTGCTATTGTTGTCGTATAGTTGGGTTCTAATTATTGGGGCAGTAATAAGCTGGTTAATGATGTTTGATATTATTAATCGGTATAATCCGTTTATTAATCAATTTATGTTTATGCTGCGCGCCATTACTGAGCCACTTCTAAGGCCAATTCGGCGTATTGTTCGACCAATAAATGGTTTTGATTTTTCCCCCATAATCTTATTGCTAGCTGTTTTTTTGGCGCGTAATTTAATGTATGAATATTGGTTGCCAGCTATCCTGTAAGCAATATCGATTATGGCACACGTTTTAACAACCAAGGAAGACAATAAAGTCACTTTGATGCTTAAGGTTACTCCAAAAGCAGCGCGTGATCGTATTTTAGGCTGGATAAAACAGCCTAATAACTTGTCTTTATTAAAAATTGCAGTTAGGGCTAATCCCGAGAAAGGCCAGGCTAATCTTGCAGTACAGCGATTATTGTCTAAACGATTGGCGATTTCTTTATCGCTGATCAGGCTTGAATATGGCATGAAAGATCAATACAAAAGGATTACGATAACCATTGATCCATTGCGTCTGGATCAACTTCTGGAACAGGCAATTAGAGAAGATAATACATAATGACAGCCAATTCTTCGACCAAAAAGCATCACCTAACTATTGATGGTAGGGGGATAGCTCAAGGGTTACTTGAACAATTTAAACTTCAGGTGCAAGAATTATCTTTGCATCATAAAATCATTCCTGGTTTGGCAGTTGTTCTGGTTGGAGACGATCCTGCAAGCCAGCTTTATGTGGCGACCAAAACGCAACGCGTGCGGCAAATGGGAATCAAGTCGCAGGACTTTTATTTACCCAAGCAGACTAAGATGGCTGATCTGCAACAGTTGGTGCAAAAGTTAAACGATGATCATGCCATCCATGCGATTTTAATTCAGCTACCCTTGCCCGACCATTTATCATCACGCCAAATAATTGATTCGATCAATCCAGCAAAAGATGTTGATGGGCTGCATAGCCAAAATGTTGCCTTTTTGGCAAATGGTCAATCAAAAATTATTCCATGTACCCCTGCTGGGTGTTTATATTTATTGCAGCAGGTTTTTCCCGCCGGCATCTCTGGAAAAAATGTTGTGGTAATTGGGAGGTCACATCTGGTTGGACGGCCAATGGCTTGGCTTTTACTGCAACAAAACGCAACGGTAACAATAGCCCATCGTTATACCAAGGATTTAGCGCTACACTGTCAACGGGCTGATATTATTATTGCAGCGGCGGGTTCGGCCGGGTTGGTAAAAGGTGGTTGGGTTCGTCCTGGTGCCGTGGTTATTGATGTTGGTATCAACCGCCTTCCAAACCCCAATGTCCCGCGCGGATATGATTTGCTGGGTGATGTTGCTTTCGATGAGGTGCAAGGTAAAGCTGCGGCGATAACACCAGTACCTGGTGGTGTTGGACCGGTGACGGTTGCTTTTTTGATCCATAACACGATACAACTTTGCTACCAAAGCCTTGGGAAACCGTACCCAACTATTTTAAAAATTTAGATTATTATCTTTTAAGGTTCATTCGGCCTCAAATGCCGATACAATCGGCGTTCCAGCAAACGAAATACTCCACTAATAACATAGGTCGTAACCAAATAAATAACCGCAATTGCCAGATAGAAACTATAACTGGCATAAGTGCGGCTAATTAGGTTTTGGGCTGTAGCAGTTAGATCCATCAATGTGATTGCCCCCACTAGCGCACTGGCATGCAGCATCTGGATAACCTCATTGGAATAGGCGGGTATCATCAGCCTTAATGTTTGTGGAAGGGTTATCCTGCGAAAAAGCAGCCACCGCGGCATGCCAAACGATTTTCCCGCCTCAATCGCACCTTGGGGTATATTCCGGATTGCACCGCGAACAATCTCGGCTGTATAGGCAGCTGTGTTAAGAGTTAAGGCAATCAAAGCGCACCAATAAGCCTGACTTAATATTGTCCAAAGAAATGAATCTTTAATCCAGCTTATTTGACTGCTACCGTAATAAATCAGGTAAATCTGAATAAGCAGTGGACTGCCACGAAAAATAAACATGTAAGATTGCGCTAAATACCGCAATAAACGATAGTGGGATAAAGCCGCAAGACCACAAATAAAAGCCAGAAAAAACCCCACCAATAAAGATAGTGCGACCAACTCGATGGTCAGCCAGGCACCATTCAGCAAATCGGGAAAATATTGCCAAATAAGCTGAAAATCCATTAATTATAACCTTTCGTTCGGTCGGGATGGCTTTTATGCTCAAGATACCGAAGCAGCAGAATAGAAATTGCGGTAAGTCCCAAATAAATTAAGGCTGCAGCACTATAAAAAGTAAGAGGGTCACGGGTTGCGCCTGCTGCGATCCTACTTTTGCGCGCTAATTCTTCAAGACCAATTAAAGAAACAATCGCTGTTGATTTTAACAAGACCATCCAAATATTGCCCAAAGCAGGTAAAGAAAAACGCCACATTTGCGGTATCAGGATACGCCATCCAACAAGCCAACGGCTCATGCCACACGCATAGGCAGCTTCGATCTGCCCCTTAGGGATAGCTTGGAATCCGCCACGGAAAGCCTCTGTTGCATAAGCACCATATACGAAACCAAGTGTTAAGCATCCTGCCATGAAGGGACTTATCTCGATAAAACCTTGTGGTTCTGCCCACAGTGAAATAATAAAAGCCAATAATTGCGCACCCTGAAAATACAAAATCAGTAGTAAAACATATTCTGGAATCCCACGGATAATCACTGTATAGCAACTAGCGATAAAATTGATAATTTTTGATCGGGTCAGTTTTGCATAAGCAGCGATAAGCCCAAAAAAAAGAGCAATTGTGAACGAAGTTACAGCAATTAGGACAGTCATAAAAAAACCATCCCAAAGCATCCATCCATAAGCGGAAATATTCTGCATCAGTGGCCAATAAAGAAAAAAGGGGTTTTGTACAAACCCCTTATGTTAGAAAAACTATTGACCAAATACGTCAAAATCAAAATACCGGTCATTAATTGTTTTGTATGTGCCATCAGCGCGGATTGCTTTAATGGCTTCATTAAACGATTTTAATAGTTCATTTTCACCCTTACGCATAGCTGCGCCAACACCATTACCAAGAATATCTTTGGGTTCTGTATAGCTTGGGCCAATGAAAGCATAATTCTGCCCATTTGTGGTTTTCAAAAAACCGTCATTAGCAGCAACGCTATCAGCTAAGATTAGATCAACGCGTCCACTTATTAAATCCAGAAATGAATTATCCAGGGTATCATAAAGAACAATTTCAGATTGTGGAAACAATTTACGCATGAAGTTCTCGTGAATTGTTGCGCGCTGCACCCCAACACGTTTGCCGGCAAGCCCGCTTGCGGATATCTCAAAATTACTGCCTTTTTTGGCTACAAAGCGGCTTGGTGTGTTTAAGTATTTATCGCTAAAATCAACCCGTTGTAACCGTTCTTGGGTAATTGACATGCCAGCCATGATTACATCAAATTTCTTTGCTAATAAGCCAGGGATAAGACCATCCCAATCTTGAGTAACTATCTCGCAAGTGGCCTGCATTTTTTGGCACAATGCCTGGGCTAGATCAATTTCGAAACCCTTAAGTTGACCTGTTGCATCAATATAGTTAAAGGGTGGATATGCACCTTCGGTTGCAATGCGAATGGTTTTTGTTGGGGTAGCTTTTTCAAAACCTGCCCATTGTTTTAGTCTGGAAAATTCATTCGGATTAATATAAAAATACGCTCCAGCTGCGGCTATTACCACAACTAAGAAAAATAAGAATTTTTTCACAGTATGTCTCCTAGATAAAAATTATAGTGGATAATTTTATTTATCGTTTAACTTGCTAGGACCACTTTACACTGGCAAGAAACTGTCTGCAACGTTCTGTTGCAGGCGAAAGAAAGATTTGTTCAGGACGTCCTTGTTCAGCAATGATACCTTGATCCAAAAAGACGACCTGTGATGCAACTTCACGCGCAAATTTCATTTCGTGGGTGACAATAATCATTGTGCGTCCCTCTTGCGCTAACTGCTGCAGCACCCGTAGAACCTCGCCGACCAGTTCGGGATCAAGTGCTGATGTTGGTTCATCAAGCAACATGACTTTTGGCTGCATTGCCAGTGCTCGGGCAATTGCAGCACGTTGTTGTTGGCCACCCGACAAATGGCTTGGATAGGCATGCGCTTTTCCACTGATACCAACCTTATCCAAAAGAGCCATTGCCTCATCGATAGCTGATTTTTTTGGTTTTTTTAAAACATGAACGGGTGCCTCAATAATATTTTCAAGAATTGTCATATGCGACCATAAATTAAAATTTTGAAAAACCATTGCTAATTTGGCACGAATACGGTCCACTTGATGACGATCGGCTGGTTCTTGGTAACCACGGGGTTTGGGGCGCATCTGAACCCATTCACCATCAACAAAAATCTTGCCATCATCTGGAATTTCCAGCAAATTCATACAGCGCAAAAAGGTACTTTTACCTGATCCACTACTGCCAATTAAGGTAACAACATCACCTGGGCGTGCCGAAAGCGAAACACCCTTAAGCACCTGGTTATTTCCAAATTTTTTACGAATATCATCGGCAACAATAACGGGTTCTTGATTCATGAGGTAACATTGGGTCAATTGTAAAAAAATCTTGATCAACCATTCATGACGCAGGATTGCAACAGGTGCAAGAGGTATTTTGATCAATTAATCTGTAAATATTGTTAATGTATCTAAAGCATTTTTAGGGTTTGGTACCAAGACGTTCCAAATGACTGTTAATAACATCGACCCACGCACCTATCGCACGCACATTATCCCGCAGCTGGCGCAGTTCGGTAATTGCTTGCTCAATATTTCCAAGTTCAGCCTTAATCAGTGCCTGATAAAAAAGCGCCCGCGGGTTACGTTGATCAATTTTTAAGGCTTCTTCTAATAAAGTAGCGGCGTTGTTATCACGCAAACCATAAATATTGATACGCGTTTCTGCAATTAAGGCATAATATTCAGCGGGCAGGATAAAATTCTGCTGCCGAGCAAGAACATATAATTGTTCATAGTAAAATAATGCTTGCTGATATTTTCCTAGGGCACGATAACTATCTGCTAGGATATAAAGCGCGTCTAACTGGGTTGGGTTATTTTTAACAAATGCTTCTAGCTTGATAATTGCTTGTTGCAATTTTGCTGTTGCTGGTGGTATTTCGCGTTGTGTTAGCAAATCTGGACGACCGACATAAAGATACAATCCAACAACGCTTGTTATCAAAAAAAATATTCCAAGTTTTAAAGTGGTGCCAGCTTCTTTAGCCAGAGCAGCGCCGGCGGAAACATCAGACTTATTCGTTAATTTTCTTAATGGTCTGATTAAAATAACAATTGTACAAAATAAAATGCTAAAAACCAGAATCCCGAAAACAGTAAATTCAAGCATCTTAAGTATCCCGGTTTAAGCGTTGTGCCTGTTTGATGCGTCGAAAAACAACCAACCCACCACCGATTAACACAACAAACGGTAAAATCCACAATAAATAGGTACGTCCTGTAAACGGTGGATGAAATGAAATTGCATCCCCATATCGATCTTTGAGAAAAGCAATAACCATTTCTGGTTTTTCCCCTAGGCTTAATCGTTCTAGAATAAGTGCCCGCATATCAGCCGCTAATTCGGCTGGCGATTCGGCAAGTGACTGACCCTGGCAAACGGGACAACGCAGTTCTGTATAAAGTTGGTAAGCTTGTTGCTGAATTAGCTGGGGGGATAGGGGTTGCTGCGCTTTAATAAGTGGGGATATAAAAGCTATTCCAAGATATAGAACAAAAACCATAAACACCAGGCGTTGCCAATGTATGTTATTTTGCATACTTATCTATTCTCGTTTAAAAGGGGTATAATTTTATCGCGAATAATTGCGTCATTAAGTGGGCCGGCATAGCGGAAAATAATTTGCCCGTTCCCGTCAATTAAAAAAGTTTCTGGAATCCCTGAAATCCCAAAGCTAATGGTTGTTCGACCATTGTTGTCTTGTAAAGTTTCAATATATGGATTGCCTAAAGATTCAAGAAATTGCCGTGTGCTTTCTGGTTTGTCGCGATATGCAATCCCAATAATGGGAATGTTACGTCTATGAAGCGCTATTAATAGTGGGTGTTCTTGCCGGCAAGGGGCACACCACGATGCAAAAAAATTAACAACAATCAGTTGCCCGGCAAAGTCTTGTAATTTTACAAGTCTATCTTGATCAAAAAGGGAAGGAAGTGAGAAATTTGGGGCTTTTGTGCCAACCATTTCCTGCGGTTGTTTAATCGGTTGTTGTTGAAGCAAAGCATAGCCAAGGTACAAAGCGAGTATAGAAAAAATTAACAAGGGGAGTACAAAAAACAAACGATTCTTCATGGTTTAAAGCGCCTTTGTTTCTATAGCAGAAGGGTTAATACTAGCTGATGGCGTATGTCTAAGATGTTTTATGGAAGCAATTAATCCAACCAGTCCCCCTATAGCCATTAAAATAATCCCTAGCCATAACCACGTCATTAAGGGATTGATGTAAAACCAAATCTTCCAGGATGCTTGGTTAAAGTTTTCTTGGGCAATGGCTGCATACAAATCATATCTTAAGGTTGCAAAAATCGCTGCTTCAGCTGTAAACATTTGCTGAGAGGGGAAGTAACGTTTTTCGGGGTATAAATTGGCAATTTTTTGGGTGCCCTGAAACAATCCTAAGGTAATTTTTTCGCCTGTAAAATTTGGGCCTTTAATATCCTTTTCTTCTTCGACAACAAGCCGATATTTTCCTAAAGATAATTGATCGCCAATTGAAAGTGTTTGTACAACTTCGCTTTTCCATGCGGCGTGACCAGCCATAGCAATCACTGTAATACCTAAACCAATATGGGCAAGTATCATCGCATATTCATTTAGGGTGATGGACGCAAACCCCCTGATAAGACGCATTCCCAACCACCAAAGCGCCGACAATACTATTAAAATTCCACCTGTAAAGCTCAATATGCTTACGATTGACCCAGGTTTTAGCCAAAAAACAATAAAGCTGATCATTAGTGATATTGCGAATATGGGTATTAGGTTTTTAATAGTTTTTAACCAATCCCCAGCACGCCAGGGAATAAAGGGTACAAAAGCCATTAGTATTAGCAAAGGTATAAAAATTGGTACAAAAGTTTGGTCGTAATAAGGTGGACCAACCGCCACGGTTCTTGCACCAATCGCCTCTAGAATCACAGGATATAACGTACCAATTAAAACAGTTCCCATCGCGGTAAGCAACAATAAATTATTAAACAAAATACCGGTTTCACGACTTGCTGAATTAAAGTAAATATTATTAAAAAAGCTTCCCCCGTATTTGGCAAAAATAGTGAAAGCCCCCCCGATGGTAAGCCCAAGAATCACCAAAATAAAAATACCGCGCCAGGGGTCGGTTGCGAAGCTATGAACCGATATAACCAGCCCAGAACGTACCAAAAATGTACCAAGCAAGCATAAAGAGAAGCTTGTGATGGCAAGCAACACAGTCCAGTTTTTGAACCCATCGCGTTTGGCAAGTACGCGGAGTGAGTGTATAAGAGCTGTTCCTGTTAACCACGGTAGAAGAGAGGCATTTTCAACAGCATCCCAGAACCACCAGCCACCCCACCCAAGTTCATAGTATGCCCAGTGACTACCAGCACCAATCCCTACTGTTAAAAAAAACCAAGAAATCAAAACCCACGGGCGTAACCAGTTAGCCCATTCACGGTCGATTTTTTGGTGCAGCATTCCTGCTATGGCAAATGAAAAAGCAATTGAAAAACCTACATATCCCATATACAAGGTTGGTGGGTGTAGCGCCAAAGCTGGGTCTTGTAATAGCGGGTTTAGGGCGGCACCCTGAAATGGCGGTGGCGAAAGACGTTCAAATGGGTTCGACGATAAGATAATAAAGATCAAGAAAAAAGCGGCAATAAGTCCCTGGCATGCAAGGGTTGTAATCCTGAAATATTCAGGTAAGCGCACAATTCTTAAGCTAATGGTAAAACTGAACAGCGAAAAAAGAAATATCCATAACAGTAAAGAACCCTCATGATTACCCCAAGCACCGCTAATTCGAAAGAATAATGGTTGCTCCGCCGATGAATTATCGGCAACGTTAAGCACAGACAGGTCGGTTATTATGTGCAGATATATTAATATGCCAAAAGAAAGCCCAAGAAATAAAAAGTGCAACCGTACAGCCCACGGCACTATATGGCTGAAAGCCAATGACCACAGATTATCTGCCTGTTTATTTGCCGGTGCTATTCCTAAAAAACCACCAGTCTGAACTACAGCCATTGCCAGCGACATAATCAGAAAGAACTGTCCCAATTCTGCAATCATTTACGGGCCATCCTGTCCACGCCACAACCCTTTTTCTTCCATCTGTTTCTTTACCGATGCAGGAATGTAGTTTTCGTCATGTTTTGCTAAAATAAGTGTTGTGATAATTTCTCCTTGCGGTGAAAGCGTTCCCTCAACCACAACTCCTTTGCCCTGTTTGAACAGGCTAGGCCAGTTTCCCTGATAATTTATGGTGTTGGCCGTAATTTCATGTTCAAGATCAGTGATAACAAAACGTTCAATCATTCCTTGCGCATTATATTGCAGACTATTTGGTTTAACCAAGCCACCCACGCGTAATTTTTGGTTTTGGTTATTGAAAGAACCTTTCAGAATATCCGATGGTGTATATAAAAAAGCCGCACTTTGGTTAATGACGTTAATTAATAAAAACGTTGCCAAAGCAGCAATAGCAAAAATTGCCAAGAACAAGTATAAACGCTTTTTCTTATAACGGTTCATGATTTATTTGCGGTGTAATTCTTATTGTGTAAACGTTCAATCATGCTTAACGTTCGCCGTCGCCGGTAAAATTGCCATACTACCAGTACCGTGGTAAATATTAAGGTGATAGCGGTTAACAAATAAGCATATAAAACATAGTCGTCTAGATACATAAAAATTCCAACTATAAATGGTTTAAGCAGCATTATTTATTTAAAGCACAGGTCTACCAAATCAACCTGCAAAAATTTTTATCAACAGATTGAGGATCACAAGAATCACCCATATATTTATAAATATAATTAACAATAAAACAATTATTAAGACAGCCTAATTTATTGTGCTTATGTTTTAAAACTCAAAGAGGTGGCAATGCCGGTGCGGATATTACCAGATCACCTGATTAATATGATTGCTGCGGGCGAAGTTATAGAACGTCCTGCTTCAGTCATTAAAGAATTGGTGGAAAATGCCATTGATGCTGGGGCAAACCAGATTGCTGTGACATTAGAAAATGCCGGTAAAAGCCGTATAGTTGTTCGTGATAATGGTCACGGTATGCTACCTAAAGATTTGGAACTGTCGGTTGAGCGTCATGCTACATCAAAACTTGCCGATGATGATTTAAGTGTTATTAAGACATTGGGATTTCGTGGTGAAGCCCTGCCATCAATTGGTGCGATTGCCCGGTTGCAGCTTATCAGCAGGCCGCCCGAGTCTGATTCTGCCTGGGAAATTAGTGTTGCCGGTGGAAAAAAGAGCACTTTGCAACCGGCGCGTGCAAACCCTGGAACAACTGTTGATGTGCGCGATTTGTTTTTTGCTACTCCTGCGCGTCTGAAATTTTTAAAAGCCGATGCCACCGAGATTGCACATATTACCGAAATCGTTTGTCGATTGGCACTTGTAAACCCACATATTGGTTTTACACTGCACCATCATGAAAAGCTTATTCTACGGTATGCTAGAATCCAAGAGGGCTTGCTGCCTACCAGCCCTTATCAACAACGGGTTGAACAGGTTTTAGGTGTTGAATTTATTCAAAATAGCCGCCCATTATCGACCGAGCGCGATGGCATGTCGCTTCAAGGTTTTATCAGTTTGCCGACTTATCATAGAACTAACAGCCAGGAACAATATATTTTTGTAAATAATCGTCCGGTGCGCGACCGTCAATTACAATCAGCAGTGCGTGTCGCTTACCAAGATGTTATTGCACATAATCGTTATCCAGCTGTTGTATTATATTTGACGATAGCATCAGACCAGATTGATGTGAATGTTCATCCTGCGAAAACAGAAGTTCGCTTTCGCCAGGCCGATCGAGTTCGTTCGTTGGTTATTTCTGCAATAAAATCGCGTCTGGTAGAACAAGATATTCGCACTGCCCCAATCATTACCCAGCAAGCTACGCCATATTTTAAATCATCATTTTCGTCTAAGAACAATGGTTTTCAGGGGTTGATGTTGGGCGAAAAACCTTCATCGTTTCAATGGCAGCAGAATCAACAGCAAGATGCGAAGCCTGCAAACGAATCTTTTATTGCGGCAGAGCAGTCTAGCCATGATCATGTTACGCACCCCACAAATTCGGTATCGCGCCATTTTTTGGGCAATGCCATTGCACAGATTCACCGCACCTATATTATTGCACAAACTGATGACAAGATGGTGATTGTTGATCAGCATGCTGCCCATGAACGGTTGGTTTACGAAAAAATGAAGAATGCCTTAACAGATCAGGCAATCAAAAGACAATTGCTGCTCATTCCAGAAATTGTCAATTTGCCGGCCGGGCAAGCCGAAATGATTCTCGAAAAAGCCGATGATCTGCAAAAATTAGGGTTAACAATTGAATCTTTTGGCTTGAATACCATATTGGTACGGGAAGTTCCCGCAATGCTGATGGGGTTAAAAGTACCGCAGACAATTATTGATTTGGCCGCGCAGATATATGAACAGGGGGATAGTTGGTTGTTGCAAAATCATATGCATGAAGTATGCGGAACGTTGGCTTGTCATAGCAGCATCAGAGCTGGGCATACTATGAATCTTGCCGAGATGAACGCCTTATTAAGACAAATGGAAGAGACCCCAAGTAGCAGTCAATGTAATCACGGTCGTCCAACCTATATTGAATTGCGTCGAGAAGATATGGAGAAACTGTTTGGGCGTCGCTAAGAACGATAAAGTAACAATATAGTAATATATGTTTTAGCGTTGAAACTTTTTCTTTGCCTTCTGACGCGCATCGGCCAGATGTATCCCCACGGCAACCACCAGCCCTGCTACCATGATGCCTAATATAATATTAGTCCAAAGTCCAGGTGTAACGCCAAAACCAATCACAAGGGCAATAATCGAAAACATAGCCGCACGGTCGCTTTTACCCATCGGGCCGTCATATTGCTTGGCAACACCGGCGACATGCGCGATCATGGCAAATAACTCGCTAATTGTCATGAGTACAATCAAAAGAATCATCAACCATGCCTCGATACCCCCAATTAAAGCAAAAGGCATATATAAAATCACATCAGCAAAAATATCGCCCAATTCTGTTAAAATAGCCCCCAATCTTGATTGTTGGTTGTATTCTCGGGTTAACATGCCGTCGGTGGCATTTAACATGGTTTTTAATATTAAAACCAATGGAATTGCCAGCATGAAATAGGCAGAAAATGATGCCAATAAAACCGCACCTGCGCCACTTGCTGAAAGCATGAAGCCGACCAACATAACCTGATTGGGTGTAGCTCCAGCCCGTGCCAAACGCTGCACAAATGGCTTTAAACGACGTTTGAAAATAGGCTTCAATTTTGGAAAAAGTGCCATTATTGCTTTTGTTCCACTTGATTTGTTATCATTGTTTCATGCCTGATGTAATCATTGCTGCATGGTGGTGCCAAGTTTAGTTCTGAAATATATGTACATCAATATAATTTTTCGCTATGTTTTCGTCTTTAGTAATTAGCGTACTTCTAACTTCCGCAAGGTAACAATTATTGCTGTTGTTGGCAAGAATACGTCGTTGTAAAAACCTTAAAGCAATTGTGGAGATATTAAGAATGAGCTGGTTAACAAATTTTGTCCGGCCAAAAATTCAGTCAGCCAAAAAAATTGAAACCCCAGACAACCTTTGGGACAAATGCCCCAGCTGTAAACAAATGGTTTTTCATCGAGATTTACAGTCTAATCTTTTTGTTTGCCCGGCTTGTCAGTATCACTGGCGTATTGGTTTTAAACTAAGGCTTGAGAAGCTATTTGACCAGGGACAGTATCAGCGGCATTCATTACCCAAATTTGAAGCCGATCCGCTTAAATTCCGCGATCAAAAAAAATATGCAGACCGTCTTAAGGAATACCAAACCAAAAGCGGTGAAAATGATGCGTTGGTTGTTGCCGAAGGTACGGTTGGCGGACATCGGCTTGTTGTTGCCATTTTTAATTTTTCCTTCATGGGTGGATCGATGGGGATTGCCGTAGGTGAAGGATTATTGGTAGCGGCTGATGCCGCGGTTACAAGCAAGGCTGCCTTGCTGGCAATACCTGCTTCAGGTGGGGCACGGATGCAGGAAGGAATTTTGTCGCTTATGCAAATGCCGCGTTCGGTAATAGCCGTAGAAAAGGTAAAGAGTGCTGGTTTGCCATATTTGGTGCTATTAACCGACCCAACTACGGGTGGTGTTAGCGCTTCTTTTGCTATGTTGGGTGATATAACCATGGCCGAGCCTGGCTCGATTATTGGGTTTGCCGGTGCACGGGTTATTGAAGAGACAATTCGTGAAAAATTGCCCGAAGGATTCCAACGTGCCGAATATTTGCAAGAACATGGAATGGTTGATTTGGTCGTTCATCGCCATGAAATACCAAAAACTGTGGCAAAAATTCTATCCCACCTTAACCCCGTGCGTGCGACAGAATAATAATTTAAGCTGGTCTTTTGGGTTAGTACATGGTTCCGGCAACAACAGAAATACTTGAGCGGTTAAAAAAGCTTCACCCGAAAGTCATTGATTTATCATTGGGGCGTATTAATCGGCTGTTGCGGGATCTTGGCAATCCGCACCACCGTCTTGCACCGGTTATTCATGTGGCCGGAACAAATGGAAAAGGATCAACGGTTGCTTATTTGCGCGCTATTTTCGAGGCGGCTAGGTACCGCGTACATGCATATATTTCCCCACATCTTGTGCATTTCAATGAACGTATTCGGCTTGCAGGGCAATTGATTGACGATGGGTTGCTAGCCCAATTGTTAATGGAATGTGAACGAATCAACGATGGTAAGCCAATCACCTTTTTTGAAATAACGACAGCAGCGGCCTTTTTAGCTTTTGCACAAACTAAAGCTGATATTGTGCTGTTGGAAACAGGCTTGGGTGGTCGTCTTGATGCAACAAATGTTATTGATCACCCACTGCTGAGTATTATAACGCCCATTTCATTTGATCATATGGCGTATTTGGGTACTACATTGGCGAAAATTGCCAGTGAAAAAGCAGGAATTATGAAAAGAGGCGCACCCGCTGTTATTGGTGCCCAGCCAGACGAAGCAATGAAGGTTTTCACAACAACAGCCAATCAATTGCAAATACCGGTAAGCCGTTGTGGTGTTGAATGGCAGGTATATGAACGCACCACAGATTTTATTTTTCAAGATGATCGTGGCCAACAAATATTTGCAAAGCCGATTCTACCCGGCGCGCATCAGATACTTAATGCCGCAGCGGTGGTTGCTGCTTGCCAATATGTAACACCTTTTGATATCAAGAAAGCCCATATAGAACAAGGATTCCAAAGTGCAGATTGGCCAGCCAGACTGCAAAAATTAAAGCGCGGTGTGTTAGTTGAAAAATTGCCGCAAGGGTGGGAATTGTGGTTGGATGGCGCACATAATCAGGGGGGAGGGCAGGTGCTTGCCAACTGGCTTGATCAGCAGGAATTGCGCCCAACATATTTAATTATGGGTATGATTAGTACCAAACAGCCCCACGATTTTTTGGCCTGTTTTGTCGATAAAGTAAGCGGAGTACAGGTTATTCCGATTGACAGTGTGGACCACAACGCCTTTACACCATTTGACATTATTAAGTCCGCACAAAATTTAGACCTTAATATTGCGTCAGCTGCGTGCGCTGCAACCGCTTTGGATGAAATTATAAAATGTGAAAAACGGCCTGCCAGGATCGTTATATGCGGGTCACTTTATTTAGCAGGAGAGATTCTAAAAAACAACGAGTAGAATATTATAAAGCATTCTTAAAATAAACACAAGAAATAATTATGGATATTTTTAGCAATTTCCCCCAATTTCTTGATAATTTGTCGTTTGATTGTCGGGATACCTACTGTATATTGTGGTTATCGTTCCATTGTGGGGCGATTTTATAAAAGGATCAAGGAAATGAACAAGAATCAAAAGCCAGCCGCAAAGCCAGCTGCAAAGCCAGCTGCTCCAGCCGGTGGCAAAAAGAAATAGTTATCTGAAAACATATAGTTTTTAGATCTTTTTTCTTAAAACCCCTGTTTCGGCAAGCTCCGGCAGGGGTTTTTAATTTGTATTTTAGTAATCATCAACCAATTGATTC
>CAYPXH010000005.1:0-62738 GCA_964414755.1 uncultured Rhodospirillaceae bacterium
CTTTCTTTTAGTTCTTCCAAATCGGGATATGGCCCCAAAAACCAGTCGGTAATTAAGCGTGACTCGCGGAATGTAAGCAAGTTTATAGAAATAACCGGCAGGTTAAAAACGCTAGGTTCTTTTGGATTAGTGCGTTTCGTAATTAATAAAAACACCCGCGAATGAGGCAGATAGGGAATAAAATTTTCTAAAAATGTGATTATATCCGACGTTGGCCATTGTAGGTCTTCAATAATAAAAATAATTGGGGTTTCCTGACTGATGCTTAATACAATTTTTGCCAGCGTTGCTGCTGCAATTGACTGTTTTTCTTCGGCACCAAGGCTTTGCCAACGTGCATCGTCAACAGGCATGTTTAATAAATCTAGCAGGGCAGGTGGTCCAAATGGCTCGTCAATTTTTAGATCCAACAGCAGCTGCTCGATCAAGGTTTTCATTTGCGCCTGGTGATTATGCTGTTTTGGGGCGAATATACGCCAGACTTCTTGTAAAAAACGCTGTGGCTGATCGGGTAAGTTATATAATAAATATTCAATCACCTGCAATTGGGATGGTATTTTCTTCTTAACTTCGTGAATCAGACGCGATTTACCAATACCGGCTTCACCAGTAATGCAAACGCCTAGACCAGCGCCGCCTGATTTAATCTGGTCAATCATGCGTAATATCTGATCAAGTTCAGTTTTTCGGCCAGCAAAAGTATTATGATAAATTGAAGGTCGTTTGATTGAATTGATCTCTAGAAGCTGGTAAATTGGTTTGGGCTCCTGATTCGCGACCAGCTGAAATAAGCCTTTTTCCTTATAGGTAATTGATGTGCTTAAAATTTTGACTATTTCAGGTCCAATAAAGGTTGTCTTAGGCTCAGCCCGGCTTTGTAAACGCTGGGCTGAATAGACGCTGTCACCAACAATACGGTAATCGGTTTGCGACTGTCCAAGTGCCGACTGAATCATAACTTCACCAGATTCAATACCGATTCGAACTATCGCCTGCGGCAGTTTGGCAAAGTTTTCAAAACGCGGCAAATTTTCTTGCAAATGTTCATGAATGTGTTTGGCAGCCAGGCATGCGCGAATCGCATGATCTTCAAGTGATTGGGGTGCACCAAACACAGCAAGAATGCCATCACCCATAATCTGCACAACAGTACCACGGTACCGTTCAATTGATTCGACAATAAGACCCAAAATAAGCAACAGCGAATCATTTGCATCTTCAGGGTCTTGGCCGCTAACCAATCGGGACGAGGAAACCAGGTCAACAAACATGACACTGGTGATTTTGCGTTCATCAGACCAGTTATCCCGACCTGTTGAATCAAGCGCAGATTGCTGACGTTTTAAGTTCAGCACACGTTGCCGCAGAAGATCCCCGCTGCTTGACACAGCTGAAGATATTCTTCCCGGTGGTGGCGTAGGGTTGGTTGTTAGTTTTTTCTTTGCCATGATCCCAATACGGGAAATTTAATTTTTATCCCCACGCAATGCTTGTAACACCATTAACAAAAAGTTGCCAGCAAAGAATGAAAGAATTACAATATTACATATATTTTTATTATATCGAATTCGGATTTTGATGTGACTGCAATAAAAATTGCCCTAGCGCAAATGAATACATCGGTTGGCGACTTATCGGCCAATTACCAAAAGATTACAGTTTTTTGCAAGCAAGCAGTTGATCTGAATGCTGATTTGTTAATTGTGCCCGAATTGGCGCTTTGTGGGTATCCAATCGAAGACATTCTTTTATCACCGTCATTTCAACAACAAATCACCTACTATCGACAACAGCTTCTGGAATTTAGTAAATCCGCAGATATTGCTCTGTTAATTGGCCTACCAGTGATTGATAAGGGTAAAATATATAATGCTGCCTGTCTTATGTACCGGGGTACCGTTATTCTGGAAAATTATAAATCAGAATTGCCAAATTATCAGGTTTTTGACGAAAAACGTATTTTTAGCCCGGGTCAATTACCCAGATTGGCGTATGTGAAGGGTGTGCCATGTGGTATTATGATATGTGAAGAAATGTGGCTTCCTGATGCGGCAAAGCATTTACAAAACCAAGGCGCACAGCTGTTGCTTGCCATTAATGCCAGCCCGTATGATGCCGGATTACAATTGCCGGCAATCAGCGCCGAACATCTTCCAGATAAGATAACATGGCGTCGTCAAATTGCCCAAAAACGTATTCAAGAAACGGGTTTACCCCTGGTTTACCTTAACCAAGTTGGTGCACAAGATGATTTAATATTTGATGGGTCGTCTTTTATTATGGATGCTGGTGGCAATGTTCTTTGGCAAGGACAATCCTTTGTCGAGGAACTTGCCTTGGTGGAATATGTTGCTGAATCTTCAAAGTTTGTAATTAAATTACCAGCCTTGCTGCCCAAAACGGAACATGCCTTGACTGTTTCTGGGCCGAAAATTCAAAATAATTTTATTCTCAACAGCCATTTGGATTTACAAGCTTTGTATCAGGCCATCATGCTAGGGCTTAGTGATTATTTGGCAAAAAATAACCTGAACAATGTTGTTATCGGGCTAAGTGGTGGTATCGATTCAGCTTTAACAGCTGCAATTGCTGTTGATGCTCTTGGTGCTGACCGGGTTGTGGCTGTTATGATGCCGTCCCCCTATACGGCACGACAAAGTTTGGATGATGCTGATACAATAGCAAGATTGCTTGGAATCAAATTACATAACATTCCCATTAATGGGCTTATGCAGCAATATCAGGAAAGCCTAGCCCCAATGTTTCAAGGATATAAAAACGACACAACGGAAGAGAATATTCAAAGCCGTATTCGTGGTGCTTTGCTTATGGCGATTAGTAACAAATTTGCGCCCCTGGTGCTTAGTACAGGCAACAAATCCGAAATAGCCGTTGGCTATTCAACGCTTTATGGCGATAGTTGCGGTGCATATGCGCCATTAAAGGATGTTTATAAAACAACGGTTTTTGCATTATCACAATGGCGTAACATCATCGTTCCACCAAATGGTAAAGGACCTAAAGGCATAGTTATTCCTGAACAGGTTATTCAACGACCACCAACCGCTGAACTACGCCCAAACCAAAAAGATGAAGACAGTTTACCGCCATATGTTACTTTAGATCGTATTTTACAGGGGTTAATTGAAGAGGATCTAACAAAAAAGATGTTGGCGTATGCTGGCTTTTCATCAGATTTGGTACAAAAAATATGGCTTATGGTATGCCGGGCCGAGTATAAGCGTCATCAAAACCCGCCTGGCCCAAGAGTTAGCCCAAAAGCCTTTGCGCGTGAACGCCGTTATCCAATTACCCATGGCTGGCTTAAGCGTGAATAGGTTTTTTTAGGTATTGCTTGCCCATCAAATGACAGCCTAGTATTGTTTTAATAATATATAATCACTCTATTGGAAGCAACTAATGGAACTTAGGTTATTTAATACGCTGACACGCCAGAAACAGCAATTTTTTCCAATCGACCCCCAAAAGGTACGCCTTTATTGTTGTGGGCCAACGGTTTATGATCGTGCCCATGTCGGTAATGCACGGCCAGTTGTTGTGTTTGATGTGCTTTTTCGGTTGTTGCGGCATTTTTATGGTAGCCAGCATGTTATTTATGTGCGGAACATTACCGATATTGACGATAGAATAATTGAAGCAGCCCACAATAATAATGAATCGATAACTGCATTAACAGCACGAACAGCACGTGCGTATCAGCTTGATATGGCCGCATTAGGCGCTCTTCCACCTACGCATGAACCAAGGGCTACGGAATATATACAGCCCATGGTCGAGATGATAACGGGGCTTGTTGACAAGGGATGTGCCTATGAGAATCAGGGGCATGTTCTATTTCATGTTCCGGCTGATCCTGATTATGGCTGTTTATCAAAACGTCCGTTTGATGAAATGATTGCCGGAGCCCGCGTTGAGGTTGCACCCTATAAAAAACACCCGGCAGATTTTGTTTTGTGGAAACCAAGTAGCCAAGAACAACCCGGATGGGATAGCCCTTGGGGACGTGGTCGACCAGGTTGGCATATTGAGTGTTCGGCGATGGCTGGTGCTTTGCTTGGTGAAGTTTTTGATATTCATGGTGGTGGTCTTGATTTAATTTTTCCGCATCATGAAAATGAAATTGCGCAAAGTCGTTGTGCTCATCATGGCCAGGCGCCAGTACGCTATTGGATTCATAATGGGTTTGTTCAGGTTAACAGTGAGAAAATGTCAAAATCAAAGGGTAATTTTTTTACTGTGCGTCAATTGCTGGACCAAGGTTATGCTGGTGAAACGATAAGGCTCAATTTGCTTACAGCACATTATCGACAGCCTCTTGATATTTCTTCTGCAAGCCTTCATGACAGCAAACAGCAACTTGATAAGTTTTACTTGTCTTTACAGGATATGCCTTATAATACACCTGTTAATGCGGCAATTCCGGCTGAATTTTTTGAAATAGTTGGGGATGATTTAAATATACCGCTTGCTATTACCTGGATACATGATCAGGTCAATGCAATTCATAAGGCAAAGAATAGCGCACAGAAGTTGTTGTTGCAGGTTCAATTAAAACATGCTGCTTCTTTACTAGGCATACTACAGCAATCATCAGCAAATTGGTTGCAACAAATAGGGCAGGTGGGTAATATTAATAGCCTGAATGCTGATGATATCGAACGGTTTATTCAAGAGCGGCGTCAAGCAAGGTTAGCAAAGGATTTTAAGAAAGCCGATCATATCAGGCAGCATCTTGAGGATAAAGGGATCATTTTAGAAGATAATCCAGCTGGAACAAGATGGCGGCGTATATAGTAAACATTAATTTGTGCTTACTAATTCTGAGAGTATATAAAAAGATAGCCTTAAAAAATTAAGGCCTATTTTGTTTATTAAATGATAATTGCTCTGATAAGGATTTATAAATTCTGAAAATATACCTTTTAGGAAAATTTATGAAATAAAAAACCCAATCAACAAATATGATTGGGCTTTTTATTATAAAAAATGTTAAAATGCTATTGCATGCATTCTTTTAATGTTAATGGAAATGGACAAGATTCCCAATCACGGGCCTGGGTGCTTAACGATGTTGCTGATAGAAGGCCAAAAGCAAACAAAGCTAATAATAGTTTTTTCATAGTATTCTCCTCACATAATATTAAAATATAAATAAAAAACATATTCAAATTACTTAAAATATGATTATGTCTTGTATACGAGTTTATATTCATTGTATAAATTTAAACAATATGTAATATTGCATTTTTAATTTAAATATTTTATTTACAATAAAATAATAATATATATAATTTACAAAAAATAAAATAATGCTGCTATGCAGCATGAACATCGATTGATGTCTAGCATCAATAAAAATAAAAAAAATTACAAGCATAATCCTTTTAAATAAGATTAATGCGCCGGGTACATCAATGTTATTTCAGCGATTCCCTTGCCAAAATGTGGTTAAGTAGATATGGTAAATACCGGCACCCTACAGAAACAAAAAAAAGTGATGCAATGGAGGAAGTAAGTGGATGCAAAGATACCCCAGGATTGGCATAAAAAATCGGCAACAATAAAGTTTCCACGCGAATTATTTATTAATGGCCGATTTGTCAAGGCGCAGTCAGGCAAACTTTTCGCAACAATAAATCCGGCAACAGGACAAATTCTTGCAGAAATAGCTGAAGGTGATCGTTATGACATCGATTTGGCGGTGAAAGCTGCACGACAATCTTTTGATAAAGGCGTATGGGTGCGTATGCCAATTGCTGACCGCAAAAAAATTATGCTGCGCTGGCTTGAATTAATGGAAAAAAATTTTGATGATCTTGCGCTACTGGAAACATTAGATGTTGGCAAACCAATTCGGGATAGTTTGGCAGTAGACATACCATTATCCATTAATTGTATTCGCTGGTATGCTGAAACAATGGATAAAATTTGTGACGAAGTTGCGCCAACAGGCTATGATTCTGTTGTCATGGTTCGGCGTGAGCCGCTTGGTGTCATTGGTGCGGTTTTACCCTGGAATTTTCCGTTGTTGATGGCAGCTTGGAAAATTGGCCCTATACTTGCAGCAGGTAATAGTTTGGTTATTAAACCGGCTGAGCAGTCACCGTTAACCACCTTAAAAATCGCGGAATTAGCCGCTGAAGCAGGGTTACCAGAAGGTGTTTTAAATGTTGTTCCAGGTTTTGGTGAAACAGCAGGGCAGGCTTTAGGTAAGCACATGGATGTTGATTGCCTGGCATTTACTGGCTCAACCGAGGTTGGAAAATATTTCCTGCGCTATGCCGGTGATTCAAATATGAAAAGAGTATCTTTGGAATGCGGTGGTAAATCACCTAATATTGTTATGGCTGATGCACCAAATTTGGATGTTGCAGCAACAGCAGCGGCATGGGGAATCTTTTATAATCAGGGAGAGGCTTGTAGCGCAGGTTCCAGATTATTGGTTGAAGAAAAAATAAAAGATCGGTTTTTAGAAAAAGTTATTGCTGTTGCCAAAAAAATTAAGCTTGGTGATCCGCTTGATCCAAGTACTGGTATTGGTGCAATTATTGATCAAAAACAAATGCACCGTGTTCTTGGGTATATTGATATAGGTCAGAAAGAGGGTGCCAAGCTTTTGTGTGGCGGCAAAAGAGCTATTGAGACGAGCGGTGGATATTTTATTGAACCAACAGTCTTTGACCGTGTTCAGCCCAACATGAAGATTGCACAAGAAGAAATTTTTGGCCCTGTATTGTCCGTTATTACTTTTAAAGATGCTGAAGAGGCTGTTCGTATAGCTAATAATACAATTTACGGTCTTGCAGCAGCCGTTTGGACGAGTGACATTACAAAAGCGTTTCGTACTACGCAGGGACTAAGGGCAGGAACAATTTGGGTTAATTCTTATGATGATGGACATATGGCCATGCCTTTTGGTGGGTTTAAACAATCGGGATTTGGGCGCGACAAATCGCTACATGCCCTTGAAAAATATACCGACTGGAAATCGGTTTGGGTTAATCTTAAAACCTCTTAGGCATTTAAGGTGTTGCTACGGATATTACAGTATTGAATCTTGTCCATCATAAGATAACAGGCGGGTGTACAATTCGGGACGACGGTCCCTAAAAAGACCCCATGATGCACGCTGTAACCTAATTTTTTCTAAATCAAAGCTTGCCGTAATTACTGCTTCACTAACACGATCAGCTTCTGCTATTTTGGCACCAGTTTGATCGGTAATAAATGATGAACCGTAAAATGTCATCTGAAAATGATCGCCTTTTTCAACCCCAATTCTGTTTGATGCCATAACTGGAATTATATTAGCCCCAGCATGCCCTTGCATGGTACGTTGCCAGTGATCTTTACTATCGATTGTTGTATCCTGTGGTTCATTACCAATAGCCGTTGGGTACAATATCATATCAGCTCCCTGAAGGGCTAGAGATCGGGCTAATTCGGGAAACCACTGATCCCAGCATATACCAAGCCCAACACGACCATAAGCCGTGTGCCAAACTTTAAAACCAGTATCACCAGGGTTAAAATAAAATTTTTCCTGATATCCTGGTCCATCTGGTATATGAGATTTGCGGTAAAGACCAAGCAGTTCACCATCGGCATCAATCATGACTACCGAATTAAAATAAGCGTTATTAGCACGTTCGAAGAAACTAATAGGAAGAACCACTTTAAGTGCCGCGGCAACTGTTTGAAAATGTCGGATCGTTGGATGATCATCAACAGGTTTGGCTAAAGCAAATAAAGCTTGTTTCTGATCTTTGCAAAAATAAGGTGTTTCAAACAACTCGGGCAGTAATATAATTTGTGCACCTTTCTGAGCAGCCAATAAAACCATACGCTCTGCTGTTGCAACGTTATTTGAACTATTTTCACTACAAGCAAATTGCGTTGCTGCAACGGTTACTTTGTCCATTCGGACCTCCTTTTTGTTGATCGGTGCATCTGGTTCAATCTTTATGTGCTTGGCTTTTCTGTCAAGGTTATTTCTATGGCACGATTAATTCTTTTTTTCGCGTTGTCGACCAATTATATTCGCGCTAATAATCCCCACACTAACAATTAAAATAAGAATTGTCGCAAGTGCGTTAATTTCTGGGCTAATTCCAAGACGAACCTTAGAAAAAATAACCAGTGGTAATGTTGAAGCACCAGGGCCTGAAGTAAAATCACTAATCACGACGTCATCTAAGGATAAAGTAAAAGCAAGTAACCATCCAGCCACAATCCCTGGTGCAATAATTGGTAAAGTAATTAAGAAAAAAACTTTAAAGGGTCTTGCACCTAGGTCTGCGGCGGCCTCTTCAAGTGATCGGTCAAACCCAGCTAAACGAGACTGAACAACCACTGCAACATATGCCGTTGCAAAAGTTGTATGAGCAATGATTAGCGTTACTAAACCGCGGCCAACAGGCTCAATACCAAATATATTTTGAAGCAGCCCGTCAAGCTGAATAAACATTAACAACATCGCAAGACCAGTGATAACCTCGGGCATAACCAAGGGTGCACTAACCAAACCTAAAAATAAAAAACGACCACGAAATTTTGTAAATCGCGTTAAAACATAGCCACAGATTGTTCCCAAAATTGCTGCCAGAGTAGCCGATAAGGACGCTACTTTTAAGCTGACCCAGACAGCATCTAGAATTTGGTTGTTATTGACTAGATTTACATAGGCATCAAAAGAAAATTCTTGCCAAACGGTAACCAATTTTGATTTGTTAAAGGAAAAAATAATAAGCACAATTATTGGGGCATATAGAAAAATAAAGCCCAAGATCATACATATTAAAACAAACAAAGAAAGCCCGCGTTTCATTTTGTCACCGTTTGTTTATTTTGTAGATATTGAAAAATAAAAATCGGGACAACTAAAACCAATAAAATCATCATGGCTAAAGTGGAAGCCATCGGCCAGTCATAGCTAAAAACACTACGAACTTGTTGACCAATTAATGGACTGCTTGAGTCGCCTAGTAATTCCGGGATGACGAACTCGCCAACTGCCGGAATAAATACAAGTAAACAACCAGCTATAATGCCGGGCATCGTTAGGGGAACAGTAATTGCAAAAAATGTATTTGTTGGTTTGCTTCCTAAATCCGCGGCTGCTTCAAGAAGTGTGTTATCAAGCTTTTCCAAAGTTGCATAAAGTGGTAGGATCATAAAGGGTAAGTATGAATATACGATACCAATATAAACGGCCAGGTCACTATAAAGAATGTCAAGGGGTTTATCAATAACTCCAAGCCACATAAGGAAACCGTTTAAAAGACCATTCTCCTTACCTAGTATACCAATCCAAGCATAAACACGTATCAAAAAAGATGTCCAGAATGGTAAAATAACCATCATCAACAAGGTGTTACGCCAGCGATCTGGACTTCGAGCAATACCATAAGCCATCGGAAAACCGATTAATAAGCAGCAAAGTGTCGATATTGTCGCAATTTTAACAGAATTAACGATTGATAAAATATAAATCTGATCTTCAGTCAATGCTTGGTAATTACCAAAATATAAATTTAGCTGAAGGCCATTTTCTGTCGATGTAATAATAGGGGTGTGTGGTGGTTGCTGAAAGTCGACTGGTTGGGTCAGGCTGATAAAAAAGATTAAAATGAATGGCAGTAAAAAAAACAACGTGAGCCAGAAATAAGGTATAAAAATCGTAACCGAAGACCCGTCGGGTTTTATTTTTTGTAAAAATGAAACCAAGTTTTTTTGTTTTGTGGTTGCCAAGATAATTTCTGCCTATTACTTGTTGCTTTTTAAGCTTTAACTATGAAGTACAACACCACTTGTTGATAGCCATGATAAATATACGTGGTCATCCCAGGTCAATCTATTCTCGCTTGACCGCACCTGGTTTGGCATAGTTACTTTAACAATCTTGCCAGTTTCAAGCTTAACCAGGTAGACTGACAAGTTTCCCATATAAGCAACTTCTTTAATAATGCCTTTTAGTTGATTACGTGTTTCTGCTGGTGCTGTGCGGCTTGCTACAATTTTCTCAGGACGTACAGCGACCCAAACTTCTGCCCCAGGAGCACAAGCAATTCCATGGCTAATATATAAATCAGCATTTGCTTCATCTGAATGAAGCAAAACATAGTCTGGCTCATCTTCAATAACACGGCCGGCAAAAATGTTCACCGAACCTATAAAATTTGCAACCATCCTTGTGCCAGGAAATTCATATATTTCTTGTGGTGTGCCAATTTGGACAATCTGGCCTGCGTTCATAACGCCAATACGTGTAGATAGAGTCATGGCTTCTTCTTGGTCATGCGTTACTACAACAAAAGTAATTCCCAGCTTTTCTTGAATATTCATCAACTCAAACTGGGTTTGTTCCCGCAGTCTTTTATCTAGTGCCCCCAAGGGTTCGTCAAGTAAAAGCAATTTTGGTCTTTTAACAAGCGCCCTAGCCAGTGCAACTCGCTGTCTTTGACCGCCAGATAACTGGTGTGGTTTCCGTTTAGCATATGGTTTCATTTGAACCAGGTCTAATATATCGGCAACACGTTCGGCGATCAATGAACGGGCAAGACCATCTTGCTTTAATCCGAAGGCAATATTTTTTTCAACCGTCATGTGCGGGAAAAGAGCATAAGATTGAAACATCATGTTTGTTGGTCGTTCATAAGGCGGTACCGTAGCCATATCAACATCATCAATAAAAATTTTGCCTGACGTAGGTGTTTCTAAACCCGCCAGCATGCGCAATAATGTTGTTTTTCCGCATCCAGAACCACCTAACAGCGAAAAAAGCTCGCTTTTATAAATCGATAGTGATACATCGTTAACTGCAGTGAACTCCCCAAACTTTTTTACCAAATGTTCAATACGAATATAGGGTTTGCTACTTTTATCACGCCAAGGTTCTGGGCTACCAGGTTTACCTTTTTCTGACATATCTAAATCCTAATATCTGTTGTTTTGCTACATCTCATGTAACCAAGAATTCTTTTACTTGGCTAGATTTTTTTTTATTAAATTATGTCAATGCAATAGGTGTATCTAAACAAACAAAAAGCCCTGCGATACAGGGCTTTTTATAGAAGAATTACCGACCGGTTTTTACGCGCGTCCAGCTTCTTGTGCGTTGCCGCTTTAAATCACCGCTCGCTTCTTTATCGCTAAATAAACGTGCCATCACATCGGCAGGTGGGTAAACACCCGGATTGTTTAGAATTTTCTGATCAACATAAGCTTTAGCAGCCATGTTAGGACTTGCGTAGGTTACAAAATTAACACCATCCGCTGCAATTTGTGGATCCAATAAAAAGTTAATAAATGCGTGTGCTTCCTTAGGATGCGGGGCATCTTTGGGAATCGCAATCGAGTCAATCCAAAGTTGCGTACCTTCTTTAGGAATATGATAGGCAACGGTTACATTTTTAGCGGCTTCTTCTGCTCTTGTTGCTGCAATCAAAATATCGCCACTATAACCAAGCGCCATACAAATGTTACCATTCGCTAAGTCTTCTATATATCTTGAAGAATGGAAATATTTAATATATGGGCGAACGGCAAGCAACGTTTTTTCAGCTAGATCATAATCTTCTTTTTTACTGCTATGTGGGTCCTTACCCAGATAGTTCAGGACAATTTGAAATATGTCGCTGGGTGAATCCAGCATAGCAATACCACAATCTGCAAACTTTTGAGCGAATTCTGGTTTAAAAATTATATCAAGGCTGTTAACTGGTGCATTCGGCATGCGTTTATTAATCATGTCAACATTAACACCAAGCCCGATTGTGCCCCAAAAATAAGGTACAGCATACTCATTTTTTGGGTCAAAATTACTTAAAGCCTTTAAAATTACTGGATCAATGTTTTTTAGATTGGGCAGAAGGCTTTTATCAAGCCTTTGGTAAAGCCCTGCATTAATTTGTCGTACAAGAAAGCCACCGCTAGGCACCACAATATCATAACCCGTTTTGCCGGTTAACAACTTCGCATCTAATGTTTCATTTGAATCGTAAACATCGTATACTACTTTG
Source organism: uncultured Rhodospirillaceae bacterium (assembly GCA_964414755.1). Taxonomy (GTDB): domain Bacteria; phylum Pseudomonadota; class Alphaproteobacteria; order JAEUKQ01; family JAEUKQ01; genus JAEUKQ01. The sequence continues at coordinate 12,042 of CAYPXH010000005.1, forward strand.
ATTCCCGTGGCTTTGGTAAATTTTTCAATTGTATCCTTACCAATATAGTCAGACCAATTATACACATGAACGACACGTTCCTGTGCAGCAAGATTATTGGTAACAAGAACAGCGCAAGTTATCGCTAAGAAAGACGATAATAATCTTTTTATCATTATTATTTTCCCACGTTTAAATTAACTTTAATGAATAACCAAAAGAACTTTAATATATGGCGCATGTTACAGATAAAATATAAGCGCGATTAGGTTCATTAAATAACAAAAGAAAAATAAAAACAATTGCTTATTTTATCATCCATTTTACTGTAAATAATAAGGCCGGCTTTTGCCGGCCTTTTAAAGTTTTAATATTAAACATTAAGCAATAAATGCTCACGTTCCCAAGAACTAATTACTTTTTGATAGGCATCAAGCTCTGCCCGTTTCACGGCAGCAAAAACTTCGACGAATTTATCCCCAAGAACACTGCGAACGCTTTTGTTTGATTCAAAACGTTGTAAAGCATCATTAAGAGTTCTAGGCAATGTATGTTTTAGGCGATACGCGCTACCATCAATTTGTTCGGTTGGTGTTAGTTTTTCAACCATCCCCAAATACCCACATGCCAATGAAGCAGCCATGGCAAGATATGGGTTGGCATCAGCACCAGCAAGCCGGTTTTCAATGCGCCTTCCTTCTGGTGGAGCAATAGGAACACGAAGGCCAACAGTCCTGTTATCAATACCCCAATGCACGTTGATGGGTGCATCGTAATATGGTTGCAGACGACGATAAGAGTTTACGTTCGGGCCTAGTAGTGGCATGGTAAATGGTAAATATCTCTGTAATCCAGCCACGTGAGATCGAAATAACGGGGAGTCTTTACCATTTGCGGCATTTGCAAACAAATTTTGGCCATTTTTAAGGTCAACCACAGATTGATGAATATGCATGGCACTACCTGGTTCATTGGCCAATGGTTTTGCCATAAAGGTAGCATAAACATTATGTCGTAAGGCTGTTTGACGAACAGTTCTTTTAAATAGAAAAGTCATGTCCGCTAAGCGCATTGCGTCGCCATGATTAAAATTGATTTCCATCTGGGCTGCGCCAGCTTCATGGGTTAAGGTATCAATATCAATATCTTGTGCTTCACAAAAATCATAGACTTCTTCAAAAATGGGATCAAATTCGTTAACTGCATCGATCCCATAAGATTGCCGGCCTGTCTCCGGCCGTCCTGAACGGCCAATTGGTGGCGAAAGTGGTAGATCAGGGTCGGTATTAACTTGCACCAAGAAAAATTCTAGCTCGGGGGCAACAATTGGTTGCCAGCCTTTGGCATGATAAAGATCTAAAATGCACTTTAAAATATGCCGCGGGGCAAATTCAATAGGACGCCCATTATTATAATAGCAGTCACAAATAACCTGGGCAGTTGGGGCGCCATACCAGGGAACAACACGAATAGTCTCGGCTGCAGGGTGTAGGTTAATGTCATGATCCTGCGGACCCATTAGGCTATCTTCGATGTCGGCATATTCCCCAGTAACTGTTTGTATAAAAAGGCTTTCCGGCAGACGTAGACTATTTTGCTCAACACTTTTTAAAAATTTTGTAGCAGGCAAAATCTTTCCCCGGGCAATACCCGACATGTCAGGAACTAAACACTCGACTTCTTCAATTTTTCTTTCAGCAAGCCATTGCTGCAGGTATTTAAGACCATTTTTTGCATCTTGATGGCCATTTTTTAATTCCTGTGCGGTTTTTGTACTGCGATATGTTTTTTTTGTTTTATCTTCTTTAGACGGTGTAGACATGATTAAGTGATCCGATAAAAATAAATTATAAAAAAGCGGGCTATCAAAAAAAGTGACTTTATTTTTGGAACCCTAAAATTTTGAATATGACTTAACGATGTCTACTAATGAGGGCCAGAACGCAAAATTTTTTGTAATGATAACATTGTATCTCCCCAAGCCCATGAAATTCTTAAGCCTGTTAAATTTTTTGGCAAATAAACTCAATCAACTAAAATCAAACATAATTTACCTTAATCTAGCTAACTTCTTTAAAATTGGCAAGGTTAGGCAAATTTTGGTTGTGGGAACATAATTAGCAGAACTTATTTTAAGATCATAAAACTTGATTGTGCTAAAGTTTTTTGACTATAGTGCTGTTGTTCTTATCAACACAAAGACCAGGTAAAGGAAAAAGATGTCAATCGACCACAACACCGTTAAGAAAATTGCAACACTAGCAAAAATTCGTCTTACACCTGAAGAAGTACAATCTTATGGTCAAGAATTGCAGCAAATTCTAAAATGGATAGAACAATTGCAAGAAGCCAAAATTCCTAACGGCGTTTTACCCGACCCTTCAATGAAGCCCGAGTTGCAGCGGCGTTCAGATCAGGTAACAGATGGTGGAAATACCGACAAAGTGTTGCTCAATGCACCTGAAAAAGCTTATGATTTTTTCTGTGTGCCCAAGGTTGTTGAATAGGGGGGGTGGATTATGACAGAATCTCTTGTTAATTTAACTTTAGTACAGGCACTTGATGGTCTTAAGAAAAAAAGCTTTTCAAGTGTTGAATTAACGCATGCATATTTAGCCAACATGCAACAGAAACGCAATTTGAATGCCTATATTTCTGAAACACCAGATAAAGCATTGGCTATGGCAAAACAATCTGATCAGCGTCGGGTTAAGGGTATGGTCGGATTACTTGAAGGAATCCCTGTTGCAATTAAAGATTTATTTTGTACTGAAGGTGTAAAAACAACAGCTGCTTCGCGCATTCTTGAGAACTTTATTCCCACATATGAATCTACAGTAACTCAAAATATTTGGAAAAAAGGGGCTGTTTTGTTGGGTAAAACCAATTTGGATGAGTTTGCTATGGGATCATCTAATATAACAAGCCACTTTGGGCCTGTGATTAGTCCTTGGAAACATGGTAGTGATCGTTATAAAAAACTTGTGCCAGGGGGTTCTTCAGGTGGTTCTGCGGCTGCTGTTTCTGCTAGGTTAGCGGTTGCAGCAACTGGTACCGACACCGGAGGGTCAATTCGTCAACCAGCGGCTTTTGTAGGTATCGTTGGGCTAAAACCGACATATGGATTATGTTCACGCTGGGGTATTGTTGCTTTTGCTTCTTCTTTGGACCAAGCAGGTCCAATGGCACGAACGGTTGGTGATACTGCTTTAATGTTGCAGGCTATGGCAGGTTATGATCCTCAGGATTCAACATCAGTAAATACTCAGGTGCCAGACTATTTTGCGGCGCTAAAGAATTACTCATTACGTGGCCTGAAAATTGGTATCCCTAAGGAATATGTTGTGCCAGGAATGGCCCCTGAGATAGAAAAATTATGGCAACAGGGAATGAACTGGTTAAAATCTGCCGGCGCTGAGATACAAGAAGTTCAACTGCCCCATACCAAATATGCATTGCCAACTTATTATATTATTGCTCCGGCTGAGGCATCCTCTAATCTTGCCCGGTATGATGGGGTACGCTATGGGCTACGTATTCCTGCACAAACCCTTGACGACATGTACGAATTAACGCGCGCAGCTGGTTTTGGACGCGAGGTAAAGCGCCGTATTTTAATAGGTACCTATGTGTTATCAGCTGGTTATTATGACGCTTATTATGTCAAAGCGCAAAAGTTGCGCGCTCTTATTTTACAGGATTTTCAAGAAGCATATAAAAAAGTTGATGTTATTTTAACACCAACAGCCCCAACCCAAGCTTTTGGTCTTGGTGAAAAAACGAGTGACCCAATATCGATGTATTTAAATGATGTATTTACAGTACCAGTAAATTTGGCTGGATTGCCAGCTATATCGGTACCAGTTGGACTTTCTTCCGATAAATTACCACTTGGATTACAGCTTATTGGCAAACCTTTTGGCGAGACAACACTGCTTCAAGTAGCGCATCAACTTGAAAAAAATGCGTCACTTAAGAATGATCCAGACTTGGGAGAATAAAATGCCAGAAACCAATAATAACTTAATCCATGGAAAAACTGGTCTTTGGGAAATTGTTATGGGCCTTGAGGTTCATGCACAAATATCATCGCAATCAAAGTTATTTTCAGGTGCTGCAACTGACTTCGGTGCAGAGCCTAATACGCAGGTTAGCTTGGTTGATGCTGCAATGCCAGGGATGTTACCAGTAATTAATGCTTTTTGTATCGAACAAGCCATTAAAACTGGCTTAGGGTTAAATGCTACGATTAATCTAAAATCCGTTTTTGATCGAAAAAATTATTTTTATCCCGACCTGCCAGCTGGATATCAAATATCGCAATATTTGCATCCCATTGTTGGTAGTGGATACCTAATTATCGATTTAGCCAATGGACAAAGCAAAAAGATTCGCATAACCCGTCTTCATCTTGAACAAGATGCTGGCAAAAGCATTCATGATCAGCATCCACACAAAACGTATGTTGATTTGAATCGTGCTGGAATTGCCTTAATGGAAATTGTTAGTGAACCAGATTTGCGTTCCGCGGAGGAGGTTGCCGCATATTTAAAAAAATTACGAATGATTATGCGTTATTTGAAAACATGTGATGGGAATATGGAAGAGGGATCAATGCGTTGCGATATTAACGTATCGGTTCGGCGTCCTGGCGGTAATCTTGGGACTAGGTGCGAGATCAAAAACGTTAACTCCATCCGTTTTGCACAGCAAGCGATAGATTACGAGGCTCGTCGTCAAATTGATATTTTAGAAAATGGCGGTACTATTGAACAAGAAACACGTCTTTTTGATGCAAATAAAGGTACAACACGCACGATGAGGTCAAAAGAGCATGCACCTGATTATAGGTATTTTCCTGATCCTGATCTTTTGCCATTGGTGCTTCAGAAAGAAGAAGTACAGCGTTTGAAAGATACGTTGATTGAGCTGCCTGATGCTAAAAAACAGCGTCTAATCGATCAATATGGTCTTTCTGCTTATGATGCAACTGTGTTGGTAAGTGAACCAGAAATCGCAGCATATTATGAAAAGCTGTTAAGTAAGAAAAGGGATCCCAAAGCTGCTGCTAATTGGCTAATTGTTGAGCTTTTTGGTTATCTTAATAAAATTGGAAAAACCATTACTCAATCACCCATATCACCCGAACAACTGGGTGAATTAGTTGATCTAATTGGTGCGGGCGTGCTTTCTGGAAAGATGGCCAAAGATGTTTTTGTTGAAATGGCTGAAACAGGGCAAGCAGCTGGACAAATTGTATCAAAACGTGGCTTGCAGCAGGTTACAAATAGTAAAGAGATTGAACGAATTATCCACCAGGTATTACAAAATAATCCTGACAAGGTAGCTGAATACAAGTCCGGAAAAGATAAATTGTTTGGTTTTTTTGTCGGCCAGGTGATGAAAGCATCAGATGGCAAAGCCAACCCAGCTTTACTGAACGAACTTCTAAAAAAGGCCTTAGGCTGAAGTCTTTTAAAATTGGCTTTAAGCAATAACCCTTAGAATTAGCTTGCCCATCAATTGACCTTCTTGCATCAATTGATGGGCTTTATCAACTTCCGCTAGCGGAAAAATTTTTTGAATAAAAGGCTTTATTTGGCCAAGAACAAAAGCTTGTTGGGTTGCTTGAAAAAAGTTTGCTGCGATTCGCGATTTTACCTCATTCGACTGCGCGCGCAAGGTTGATCCTGTCAATGTGATACGCTTCACCAACAATTGTCGTAGATCAAATTCGACTTTAGAACCTTGTTGTGTGGCTATCTGTACAAGTCTGCCTTCAGGGGCAAGCAGCTGGATATTTTGCTGAAAATATGTTGCACCAATCATATCTAATATCAAATCAAAACCATTTCGGTTTAGTGTATTTTCTTTTAAGCGATCAAAATTCTGTTCATGATAGTTCAATGCCAAAACAGCACCAAGTCTTTCAGCAAATTGGACTTTATTAATTGATCCAGCAGTACAGAAGACGCGAGCACCCATAAAACGCGCTAGCTGAATAGAAGCGCTACTAACGCCGCCACCGCCACCGTGGATTAGGATGTCTTTCCCAGGCTGTAGCATGCCGCGTTCTATTAAATTATGCCAGGCGGTGAAAAATGTTTCGGGTATGGCTGCGGATTCTTCGAGGTTAATCCCTGATGGTAATGCCAGACATTGTCCTGCAGGTACAGCACAATATTCTGCATAACCACCGCCATTTGTTAATGCAAAAACTTTTTGCCCTTTGGTTAATCCATGAACATTCTGCCCCACTTCATCGATCCAACCGCTAACCTCTAACCCCATAATGGATGAGTGACCAATTGGTGGTGGATAATGCCCGTAACGCTGTAAAAGGTCAGGTCGGTTGACTCCAGCATAAGCAACGCGGATAAGCACTTCATTATCAGCTATTTGTGGTTTGTTGATATCTTGAATCGCTAATTGCCCAGTTTTATTGGCTTTTTCATGAATAACTGCTAACATTGATTACCTAACATATCTTAATTAAAGTATACACGTTTTAAATAAAAGAAACTGATAATGGACGAAGATATTTTAAACCAACACAAAGTAATTGATATCGAGAAATGGTCGATTCACGAGCTCGAAGAATATATAAGAAAGCTTGACGAAACAAAAGAATTTATCAAGCGGTTGATTCTTACTAAGAAAAAGCACCAATTAGCTGCCAATGTTTTTTTTACCAGTCGCAGTGACCATAATTAGTTTTTGAATTGTTAATCTTTGTTTAACTATTATCTAATAGGCTAGTACTTGTAACGGACATGACAATAACCGTTACGAAGCCGGCTTAGAAAAGTCATGATGCTTCCCTGGAAAAAGATAAGGCCGCCTTTTAAGGCGGCCTTATCTTTTGTGTTTAAGTTGTCAATTAAGCAGCTTTATCTTCAAGTCTTGCTTGGTCTTTGACTGTTGGTGACGAAACGTTAATTTTAATTATACGTGGTTTTGCCGAATCGGGTATACGCCTGACCAATTCAATATGAAGCAATCCATCATTAATGCGGGCATTCTCGACATAAATATGGTCAGCTAATTCAAAGCGCCTTTCAAAAGAACGACCTGCAATACCACGATATAGATATTGTTTTGGCTCCTCGGTTTTTTGAAGTTTTCCAACCACAATTAAAGAATTTTCTTTAACTGTGATTTGAACATCATTTTCAGAAAAACCGGCTATTGCCATAGTAATTCGATAATGATCTTCATCTAACCTTTCAATATTATAGGGTGGGTAAGAAAACCCACCATCATCGACACGAGTCATATTTTCAAGCAGCTGAGAAAAACGGTCAAATCCAACAGTTGAACGAAAAAGTGGTGTTAAATCAAAATTATTCATGCCATATCCTCCAATGAGCAACATGGAACAATTACTTGTACACATTATGTCGTACATCTAATTGCCAGTAGGTTAATAATCAAAGCGGCTTTCTTAAGCACACTTGCGTGTTGTTATCAACACAAAACAGATATGGGAACTATGTTATTAGATTTCAAGACATAAAAAAACCCTGCGATCGCAGGGTTTTAAAAAATAAGATGTATAAAATATCTGAGTCTATGGTGTCTACTACTTTTTCAAGCCAAGTCCTTGGAATTTTTTATTGAACTTTGCTAATTGACCGCCGCTGTCAACCAAGCGGTGAATACCCGTCCAAGCTGGATGAGATTTGGGATCAATCTCAAGGCGCATTGTATCACCAGCCTTACCCCAAGTCGAGTTTGTTTTAAAACTTTTGCCGTCCGTGGTGATCACCGTAATTTCATGGTAATCTGGATGTATATCCTTTTTCATAACTTTATCCTTAAAACTAAAATCCGCATAAATGAGCATAAAATGACCAGACAATAAAACGATTTCTGCCAAGAAAGTCAACCACTTTTCACAAAGCAGAAAATATACACGATATTCCAGGTATTAACGTTTTGATAGACGAAATTTACTGTGACATGTGCCGCAACCAACACGCATCATATTGCCAAACTGCTGTTGTGCGGATAGGGTATCGCCCGCTTTCAGAAACAATACAACTTTATTCATTTCGGTTATCAGCACATCTGTTGCCGCATTAAAATCGTTCGAGTTTTTCCAAATTTCTGGGCTTGCTGCATTAGAAAATGGCGGGTTTCCAGAACCTTCTGGGAAAAGACTTGGAAGTTTTTTGGCTAAATTAATAAGGTTTTCTAGATTGACAATAGCATCAGCAGGGTCACTGGATATTAATTCGTTAAGCTGACGACCTGCTGAGGCAAAATTTTTCATTATTTGTTGACGTTCTTTAATAATATCATCTACAAGTCTTGGGCTTGTTGCCTGGGTTGATAGGACGCAGGTACAAATAATTGCTACAGTACCAACAACTGCGCCTATTTTTTTGAATATATACATTGATATCCATCCCGTTCTTAATATTGATTAAATTATACTTTAATAAATTGTTGATTATATGATATCCTATAAGCGGTAATAATGCCAAATTTATTTTGACATAACAAGGCTGATTATTAAATGCTTTGTCTAAGGTCATTACAAATTAAGAAATAAATTTCTAATCAACTTTTATGGTGTCATGTGGTGTTAGCTAGGTTTAATTCATTAAACTTCTTGAAGCCTTTATATGTACCTTTTTTTATGGTTTTTGCTTTAACAAGAACAGTTTGTGGACAAGGGGTAACATTCCCTTTTGAAACGATCATGATTGCACAGCAAACTGGAAAACAGCTGTCACTTAGGGTTGAGGTTGCAACAACACCGCAACAGCAGCAACAAGGCCTAATGTTCCGTCCATCAATGCCGCATGATCAGGGTATGATTTTTTTCTTCAATCAGCCTAAAATTGTGTCCATGTGGATGCGTAATACTTATATACCGCTTGATATGTTGTTTATAGATAAACAAGGATTGATTATCGCAATCCAAACGCGGGTTATTCCCCAATCTGATAACTTAATAGTATCACCCAAACCGGCAGCCGCAGTGCTTGAGATTAATGGTGGTGCCAGCGATAAGTTTGGTATTCAGGTTGGTGATCGGGTATTACACCCATTTTTTACCACTGCAAAACCATAAGCTTTCGTAGTATTAGTTTAAAAATAGACACTTTTATATGCACAAAAATATGTAAGATAGTCACTTGCATTAAAAGTAATCTTAGGCAATCTAAATGGCAAAAAGCTAGAATTAGATGTTGAAAGACTTCATTAGTATTTTAGGGTCAATATTTCCACCGCTTAGTATAACTAAAACATGTTGCCCAAAGAAAAGATTGGTATGTCTCATTAATGCAGCTAGTCCGACAGCACCACCAGGTTCAACAATAATATTCAATTCTTCAGCTGCAAAATGAACGGCTTTTAAAACGTCTTCATCACTGACGTTAATTGCTTTGACATTATATTTTTGAATAATTGGTAAAGTCACGCTACCAACTGTTGGCGTCATGATAGAATCACAAATAGTTTTTTCTTGCATGTCATTGGTATGTTGTCTGCCTGTTTCTAGCGTTTTTTCTAGATCATTATAATGTTCTGGTTCAACAGCATAGACTTTACTTTGTGGGAAAATGTGGCTCGCGGCAATCGCACACCCCGAAACCAAGCCACCACCACCACATGGAAGCAGAATAGATTGTATTCCAGTATTACCCATGGCCGATAACTGGTTAAAGGATTCGGGAATAATCGTTCCTTGACCAACAATAATGTCAGGATCATTAAAAGGGGGCACGACATGGCGGCCGGAATCTTTTGCCAAGCGTTCTACAACAGTTTCTCGGTTTTCCTGATAACGATTATAAAAGACAATCTCTGCTTTTTGTTTTTTAACCTTAGTTATTTTAGTCATCGGTGTGTCTTCTGGCATCACGATAAGGGCACTTTTGCCCATCATCCGCGCAATCGTTGCGACAGCAACGGCATGGTTGCCCGATGAACCGGCAATAAAACCCGGAATATCAGGTGATGAAGCAAGCGCTTGAGTTATTTTATTAAAAGCCCCCCGAAACTTAAAAGATCCACCAATTTGAAGGTTTTCAGCTTTTAGAAAAACTTTGCCTTGAATCAAGTTATGTAAGGCGTGGTGTGTAAGAATAGGGGTTAATGTTAGTTGATTTTTTATTTTCTGATAACATTCAACAATATTAATCGGCATTATATTCATCGGAATTGTCCTATAAAATGGTGTAAGGCCTGAAGGCTTTCTGGCTCGCTTAAGGACGGTGTATGCCCAACACCAGGAATGGTGACCCCAGTGAATGATGAAAGGCTTTGAGCCATTTGTTGAAAAGTATCAGCTGACAGCACATCGGATAATGCGCCCCTTAACCCCAAAACTGGTTTGGGGTCAAAAGACTTAAACCTTTGCCAAAGATCAGTTGGAAGTGGGCTGGCTTGCCTTAATGCTTGGGCAATATTGGTATCCCAATTATAATGAAAAAGGTTATCCTTACCAATTCTATAAGTTGCATGCGTAAATTGCATCTGCTGTTGTAATGGGCGGTTTTTAAGTAAGGGATAAAGTTGCAGCAACCATTCTAAACAATCTTCTATTGTTTTTTGGGGTTTATCAGTCTGTATATATTGTATGATGCGAGCAAAGCCATTACTGCTAACCGCAGGTCCAATATCGTTAAGCACGGCTCCTAGCAATTTATTCTCTAAAAACTGGTGAAGGCCAATTGCTAATAACCCACCCATTGACGTGCCAACAATCACAATACCCCGATTACTATAAGATTCTAGCAAAGTAAGTATGTCCTGTGCATACTTTTCCGCACGGTAATTTGTCCAGTTTGAATCATATTGCGAAAGGCCGCGCCCACGATAATCTGGGCAGATAAGATCAAAATCGTTCTGGTACTGCACAGCAAAATCGTGAAAATCCAAAGAATTACGGGTAAGACCACTAAGGCATAAGATCAAAGGGCGTTTTGTATGTTTATGTTCCTGGCTTGGATAAAAACGATAATACAATTTTAACCCATCAGACGATAGGTAATATTTTTCATAAAATTGGTTGTTATTCATTTATTTTATTTATGGTAGAGATGTTTGTGGGTTTCAATAAAAGCTTGTCCATAATTCAATTTATGACGATAAATTTCAGAAGATTCAAGAACTCGTTGAACATAATTTCGTGTTTCTGCAAAGGGGATACTTTCGATCCAAAATATTGGGTCGATATTTGGTTTGCGTGGATCACCAAATTCTTCAATCCATTTTGTGACATTAGCTGGGCCGGCATTATAAGAAGCTATAGCTAAAATATAAGAATTATCCCAACGTTTTAATAAGTCATTAAAGTAGGCTTGACCAAGTTTTATGTTATAAGATGCTTCAAGCAATTTATTATATTGATAGGTAATGCCAAGTTTTTTAGCAGTTAATCGAGCTGTTGTAGGCAATAATTGCATAGCACCATGTGCCCCTTTATGACTAATGCTTGCCTGATAAAAACTGCTTTCTTGGCGAATGATTGCAAGCATTAGGGGTTTATTCTGGCTTTCAAGTAAATTATCAAAAGCAATTGGGTATAGATAGTCGGAAAATATATAACCGTTTGCATAAGCCAAGCGTGCAGCCAGTAGAACCAGGTCGGTACGACCTATCTCTTGCCCCAACATCATCATAAGTTTTAGCCGCAATAAATTATCTTGCTCACCGGCTAAGAGGTGACGGAAAAAGGGATCAACGGATTGTGTTTGACCAATCTTATGCAAAGCCCGAATAAGCTGAACAAGTTCAAGATTACTGAAAGCCTGCTGCTCATTGGCCGTCACATTTGGTTGTATGGTTGCTAAGTTTATTTGGCCAGGGTTGTTTTGTGTTTTAAGGAATGCTAATTGCCCGTAAAAGGTTGTTGAATATTGTGCAGCCAATTTATACCAGTTTTGTGCAACTTTTGGTTGATTGGCGGATTCGTAGGCACGACCACTCCAATAAGCAGCGCGCGAACGACTAATCGGCGAAGATACGTTATTAAATAAGTTATTAAAATGTTTGGCTGCTATCAGGGGTTGATTATTAAACTGGTAAGAAACCCAGCCTAATAACCACTCGGTTTCCGCAAATTGCAAACCACGATTACTCTCATGTGATTCAAGCAATCTATACGCCAAATCACCTTGTTCAGTTTTAATCAGATAATGTACAATAATTTGCACTTCATTCCAAACAACAGAATTGATGTGGATATCCATATTATTGGCAATAATCAATTCGGCCGCTTTTCTTGGATTGTCTATTTTTCGGTACCATTTCGCTTGTAAGAAAACAACTATCGGCAGCTTGGTAAAAACCGGCGGAAGACCTTTTATAAGGTTTTGTATTGATGATTTTTTAAGTCGTACAGCATCATAAAGACTAATAACATCTTGATAAGGCTTACTGACAAGGGGTTTAAGGTCGCTAATGGCATCCCAGTTGGTTGACCACAAAATTTCTTCAAGTCGTCTTTCGTGGTCTTCTGTTCTTAGAATTTTTTGAAAATTCTTAAGATATTCTTTCCGCTGATTTTTATTGCCGACCGATTTTTGCCAACCAGCCTGAACAATTTTATTAGCCATTACAGCATCGCCAGCATTACGCAGAATGATTGCGTAGCGGCTGAAAGATTGAAGCTGGGTTGGAGAATAGCTTTTAAACCATAACAACTGGCTTTGATTATCAAGGGTAGGTACTAATTGTATTTCTACTTTATCAATAATGCTCTGGCGTCCTGGCCACGCGGGGTTTTGACTTAAAAAATTTTGGGTTGTTGACAAGTTTATTGGTGCATCTTCATCGGTTAATAAATACCAAGTAAAGTATTTTTTTAATAAAGGATTTTGAAGTTGGATAGCTAGAGCCGTTGCCAGGTTATATTTTTTACGTTCCAACAACGATACAAGTTGGGTTGATATTTTTTGGTCATTCGTACTGATGGACTGGGAATATGCGGCGGATATTTGTAATGCACTTATAAAATAAACCGATAGTTGCAGGATCAAAAAATAGCGAAACAATCGTTGCATGGTTGAAATATATTCGTTTCTGTTAATTAATAGTAAAAAAGCTTTTTAGTTTATTTTTGATCATATTTATTGTAGTCTGGATAACGATGCTCAATACATTCGATGTATCATTTATTTTAAAGCAATAAAACTTATTTCATCTAAAACAAAAAATGACGAAAAATCAAGTAAATACCCAGCATATAGTAACTCAAAATCGCCGTGCTCGATATGATTATAGCATTGAAGAAACTTTTAATGCGGGTTTATCCCTTACTGGGAGTGAGGTCAAGTCATTACGTGCCGGCCGTGCAAGCCTAGTTGATGCATACGCCGATGATCGGAGTGGGGATTTTTACTTATGCAACAGTAATATTCCAGAATATGGACCTGCTGGCCGGTTTAATCATGAACCAAAACGCCCACGCAAATTATTACTTAAACGCAAGGAAATGAACTTCCTTATTGGTGCGATTAACCAAAAAGGTAAAACAGTTGTTCCATTATCTATATACTTCAATGAACGTGGCTTGGCCAAAGTGCAGCTTGGTTTAGCAACTGGCAAGCGTCAAGTCGACAAACGTGAAGCAATCCAAAAACGAGACTGGCAACGTCAGAAAAATCGCTTACTAAGAAGCAGGGGTTAGCGATAAAGGGTATAGTATGCCGTTATCAAGAGAGATATATGTTGCCATTGGCTCTAACTTATCCAACCCAATGGGAAGCTCCATTTTAAATGTTCTAAAGGCTATTCAGCTGCTTAAATCAGATATCATAAAAGTTGTTGGTTGTTCCAATTTTTATGAAACAGTGGCACAGCCAAATTATTCTGATCCACCGTTCATTAATGCAGTTGTTGCTTTGGAAACCAATATAAAGCCAGAAGACTTATTGCACGTATTGTTAGCCATAGAAAGCAAGCTTGGTCGTGTACGCGGTGCTAAAAACGCCCCAAGAACAATAGATTTAGATTTACTTGCTTATGGACAGGAAGTGATCGTAAGCGATTTTTTGCATTTGCCGCACCCGAAAATTCCTGAACGTATTTTTGTTCTAAAACCTTGGCACGATCTAAATCCTGCTTGGGTTCATCCAGTTTTTCGACAAACTGTACAAAAAATGTTGAATTCTGTCGTTCCTCAATACGATTTAATAAAAAAAATTAGGCTGCCAGAAAATAATTAACGTGAATAAATTAAAATGTCTTGATTCGCTGCGGTTATTTTTGTTAAAATCACAGCCAACACTTAAGTTTCAATTCTTGGTTAATACCTAGCAAGGAAAAGGCTGATGGCACGAGTTACAGTTGAAGATTGCATTCAAAAAGTATCTAATAGATTTGAATTGGTTATTTTATCGGCCCAACGTGCCAGGGATATAGCGGCCGGTGAGAACATTGGCGTTGAACGTGATCGCGATAAAAATCCTGTTGTGGCGTTACGTGAAATTGCCGATACGAACATATCATTAGACGAACTTCGTGATAATGTTGTGAAGTCGTTAAACCGTCATGCATCAGGACAGGTTGTATCACACAAAAAGCCTGCACCTACCGCTGTTGCAGAACAAGATTTGTTACAAGAATTAAATGAAGCACAATCAAGTATGCAGGATGAGGTATCTCAGGCGGTTATCGAAGGTAAATTTGAGGATGTCAAAATTACCGATGAGGAATAGTGCTAAGCTGGCTTCATTTTACGAGAGATAAATGAAACAGCCTTTTGCTTGATGTTTTTTTCTTTGCTTGGGGGCAGCAAGAAGGGATGAGATGATTAGGCAATATGAGCTGGTTGAACGTGTTAAGAGTTATGACCCAAATGCAGATGAAGATGCATTAAATAGGGCTTATGTTTTTTCAATGAAAGCCCACGGTGATCAAGCCCGTGCAAATGGTGATCCGTATTTTTCACATCCTCTAGAAGTTGCCAATATATTATCAGGCATGCGGCTTGACACAGCTTCGATCATTACGGGTCTTTTGCATGATACAGTTGAAGACACCAAAACAACTTTAAAAGAGGTTGAAGGACTTTTTGGTTCCGAAGTTGCCAGGCTTGTCAATGGTGTGACTAAACTATCTAAGTTAGAATTACAGTCCGATCGTACAAAATATGCTGAAAATTTTCGTAAATTAGTTCTTGCTACGTCAAATGACATCCGTGTTTTATTGGTAAAACTAGCCGACCGTTTGCATAACATGCAAACACTACATTTTATAAATGACCCACAAAAAAGGCAAAGAATAGCAAGGGAAACATTAGAAATTTATGCCCCATTAGCTGAACGGATGGGAATTCAATGGATTAAAGAAAGGCTTGAAGATTTATCGTTTGCAGAATTGTTTGCGGACACGCGGCAATCTATACTTGAAAGACTTGGGTCGTTTCAACAAAAAGATAATGATATTATTAGCCGTATATCAACACAATTAAAGGAAGCGCTTAAAAAACAAGGAATTGAAGCTACTGTAACTGGCCGCGAAAAAACACCATATTCGATTTGGCGCAAAATGCAGACGCGCAATGTTAGCTTTGACCAACTATCTGATATTATGGCTTTTCGCATTGTTGTTGATGATGTTCCACAGTGTTACCAAGCACTTGGCATTATGCACAATGTTTTTTTTATGGTTCCTGGGCGCTTTAAAGATTACATCAGTACGCCTAAGCCAAATGGTTATCAATCACTACATACAGGTATTATTGGTCCCGAGCAGCAGCGGATCGAGATTCAGATTCGCACACAAAAAATGCACGATATTGCAGAGCATGGAGTTGCTGCTCATTGGGAATATAAGCAAGGTGCAGCTAAACAAGATGGCCGCCAATACCGGTGGTTGCGAGAGTTGCTTGATATTTTGGAAAATGCTTCAGACCCTGAAGAATTTTTAGAGCACACCAAACTCGAAATGTTTCAAGACCAGGTTTTCTGTTTTACGCCAAAGGGTGATTTATTTGCTCTGCCTAAGGGGGCAACTTCTATTGATTTTGCTTATGCGATTCACTCGGATATTGGTGATCATTGTGCACGTGCCAAGGTTAACGGTTCTTTAGTACCATTACGCACCCAATTACAAAATGGTGATGTCGTTGAAATTATTACTTCCCGTACGCAAGCACCATCACCTGCTTGGGAGCGAATTGTTGTAACAGGCAAGGCAAGGTCTTGCATTAGGCGATATATTCGGACACAAAATTATGGTCAATTGCTTGAGGCAGGAAAACTAAGTTTTCAGAAATTTCTTAAGAATGAAAGTATCGATATCAATCAGTATGGGGGGCATGAAGGATTATTTAAAAGATTTAAATTTAACAATATGGACGACTTTTTTCTGGCTTTTGGTGAGAACAAAATTAACCATAAAGATGTTGTTGATTATTTAAAAGAAACAAATACCCAGATTTTGTCTTCCAAATTAAACTTGGAACAAACCCAACCCTTCGTTGTAGATCGCGAGAAAAGTGAGCGAAAACCAGAGAAAATTCTCGATAAATCTGGTCCCATCAGTGGGTTAGTACCGGGAATGGCGTTTCATTTTGCTGGATGTTGTCATCCATTGCCTGGGGATAAAATCGTTGGTATTGTAAGGACGGGGCGCGGAATTACAATTCATACCAAAGAATGTGAGAATTTGACACAATTCCATGACCAACTTGATCGCTGGTTAGATGTTAGCTGGAATATACAAGGACAAAATCAAGGTAGTACTGGTCGGCTAAATGTGATGATGCTTAATAAACCAGGAGCCTTGGGTACCCTGGCTACAACAATAGGTAAGACGGAAGCCAACATTAGCAATTTGAAAATTAAAAAGCGGTCGGATGATTTTTTTGAATTGCTGATTGATCTCGAAGTAAAAAGTTTAGATCATTTGATGAATATCATAGCTTCTCTTAAGGCTTTGCCTATGGTCAGTTTAGTTGAGAGGGTAAAAAACTAGGTTTGTGATATTAATAGGATTATTGTTTTTAGCAGTTAGTAAAAATTGGTGAACAGCTTATGATTCTTGGAATTGGTCTTGATATCGTTGACATTAGACGTATTGAAAAAGTGTATCAGAAATATAGAGACAAATTTTTATTCCGTATTTTTACACCAATTGAAATTGAACGTGCACGTCGGCGTGCTGATATTTCAGCAACGCTCGCTAAACGTTTTGCTGCAAAAGAAGCTTGTGCAAAAGCCCTAGGCACAGGGTTTCGTGATAACGTTGTCTGGCGTGACATTGGCGTTATTAATCTGCCAAGTGGTCAACCAACGTTGGAATTGACAGGTGGGGCTGCCGAACGTTTGAAAAAAATAACCCCATCTGGCATAAAAACAAAAATTGATTTAACAATGACAGACGAGTATCCTCAAGCACAAGCTTTGGTCATTATATCAGCCTGGATGCCATTTTTTGAAGGAAAACTATGAACACGCAACTGAATCGTACAACTGGTGCAAAACTAAACCCTAAGAAAAAAGAATCATCTTTATGGTCTTTTATCAAAACGCTTATTTATGCTGTTTTAATCGCGTTAGTTATTCGAACATTTGCGTATGAACCTTTTAATATACCTACAAAATCAATGGTGCCAACTTTATTGGATGGTGATTATATTTTTGTATCTAAATTTGCCTACGGATATAGCGGTTATTCGTTCCCTTTTGTTACCTTGCCAATTGAAGGGCGTTTTTTGAGTTCGCCTCCTGAAAGGGGTGATGTTATTGTTTTTCGGTTACCCAAAGATGGCAAGACAGATTACATTAAACGGTTAATTGGCCTACCTGGTGATGAAATTCAAGTTAAGAATGGAATCCTTTTTATTAATAACCAACCTGTGAAAAGAGAAAAGGTCGAAGATTATATTGAAACATCGCCGACTGGTGTTAATTATCGCTATTCTCAATATATTGAAACACTTCCCAATAATCGCCAGCATTTTATTATTGAACGTAGCGATACACATGTGCCGTTCGACCGTGATCCATTGGTGCCTGCGCCCTTCAACACAGCCGATAACACACCTGTATATAAAGTTCCGGCAGGACACTATTTTATGATGGGAGATAACCGAGATAATTCTGCTGATAGCCGTGTTTTGTCTCAGGTTGGTTACATTCCCGAACGTAACCTCATAGGTAAGGCACAATTACGTTTCTTTTCTTTGCGTGATGGTGCAAGTATTTGGCAGGTTTGGCTTTGGTTCTCGAAGATAAGAACAGAGCGCTTATTTACGGTTATTCACTAAGATACCACCTCTATTGGAGAGATTTATAGAGAAATCTGTGATTAGCAAAAAAAAATTAACAACCGAGCAGCAAAAATATTTTCAAGATTTATTGAAAATTGCCGTCAATGACTCACAAATATTAGTGCAGGCACTTACGCATTCAAGTGTGGGTACCAAAGACAATGAAAGGCTAGAATTTTTGGGTGATAGAGTCTTAGGATTAGTGATTGCAGAATACCTTTATCATCATCGCCCAACAGAACAAGAAGGTGGGCTTGCAAAACGCCTCGCGCATATGGCTAGTAAAGATATATTAGCCAGCATAGCTATAAAAATTGGGTTGCATCAAATTATTTTCCTGTCGAAATCAGAAGAAAATGGGGGCGGACGTGCTAACACAACTATTCTAGCAGATTGTTTTGAGGCAGTTATCGCTGCTGTTTATCTAGAATATGGATTTGATGTTGTACGAAAACTTATTTTAGCTTGCTGGGATGATCATCTATGTTCTGATGGTGCTCCGCCCGTTGATCCCAAAAATATTTTACAAGAATGGAGTCAGGCAAATACTTTATCTTTGCCAGAATACCGAGTGATATCACGCACGGGCCCAGCACATCAACCATTATTTGAAGTTGCTGTTTATATTTTCGGTTATCAAACAGTTACTGGTCAGGGCAGCTCTAAAAAACTTGCTGAACGTCACGCGGCGCAGAATTTTCTTGCCCAAATTGGATTAGTTAATGATAAATAAGTGCCATGGCCAGTTGGGCATCATGAACATCACTTTTGTTGACAAATTGTAATGACAAATAATCAAACCAATCAATTTTGTGCTTTTATTGCTATTATTGGTGCGCCTAATGCCGGTAAATCCACGCTAATGAATAAAATTGTTGGGCAAAAAATATCGATTGTCTCACCCCGTGTCCAAACAACAAGAACGCGCATTCTAGGTGTTTTAGTACATAATCAGGCGCAGTTGGTTTTTATTGACACTCCCGGGATTTTTGAGGCAAGCAAAAATTTCGAGAAAGCTTTGGTTAAAAATGCTTGGCAAGCACAGCATGATGCTGATTGTGTTATGGTTGTTATTGACGTTTCAAAAAAACCTGCTTTTGCGCAAATCAGAACAATAATGACTAAAATAACTAAGCTATCAAGCCA
The DNA here is from genome assembly GCA_964414755.1 of uncultured Rhodospirillaceae bacterium. Lineage (GTDB taxonomy): Bacteria > Pseudomonadota > Alphaproteobacteria > JAEUKQ01 > JAEUKQ01 > JAEUKQ01. Next base: position 31,405 of record CAYPXH010000005.1, read on the forward strand.
AAAAAAAGTTGTTTGTGTTTTAAATAAAGTTGATCTTGTCGATAAACAAGCCCTTTTAGAATTAGCTAAACAATTATGGGATCAACAAATATTTCAAGAAATTTTTATGGTTTCAGCAATTACAGGTGAGGGAATTGACAAGTTAATTGCATATCTAGTTAAAAATTCTCCTGAGCAGCCATGGCATTTTCCTTCTGATCAGGTTTCAGACTTACCATTAAGGCTATTGGCGGCCGAAATAACACGTGAGCAGTTATTTTATCACGTACATGATGAAGTTCCCCACGATTCAATCGTGATACCAGAATCTTGGAATGTTAAAAACAATAATGAATTGGTTATTCATCAGGTAATTTATGTAACAAGGTCAGGACAAAAGGCTATTGTGATTGGTGATCAGGGGCAAAAGATTAAAGCTATTCGCTTGGCATCCCAACGTCAGTTAACAGAAATAATGCAAACCAAAGTGCATTTATATCTAAAAGTTGATGTAAACCCGAAATGGCAGGAAGATCAAAAATTATTAAAGTTGGTTGGTTTTACACCATAAAGCCCCTTTAAGGGGCTTTATGGTTGTTACAATACTACTTAGTTTTGGCGTTTAATCCTTCCTTCAACAGCCGGTGACACCAATTTCTTGCTGTCTAAAAGATGCTGAATATATGAGCTTAAGGCCTCTTCAAGATTCATACCGTTATCAATCGGGTTAATAGCCTTTTCTTTGAAAACAGAAAATCCATCACCACCAGCACGTAAGAAATCGTTTGTTACGACTACATAAGTGGCTTGTTCATCTAATAAAACAAACTGACCATCTGCAGTTTTTACTTCTATTGATAGAATACGGCTGCCAACAGGTTTTGTTGCATCCCAACTATAGCGTAACCCGCTGACTTGCAAGAATCTACCTGTTCCTTCATTTGTTGTGCTTTCGGCGCGACTAACACCATTTTCTAATGCAAGTCTCACATCGCTTCCTTTTAAGCCAAAGACAGAAACGCTATTTGAGAATGGTAGAACTTCAAGAATCTGTCCATAATTGATAGGTCCTTTAGGAATACTTGTGCGTATTCCACCACCGTTTTGGAAGGCAATCTGGGTTTTTTGCTTTTGTGTTGCAAAAAGCAAAGCATCACTAATGAGGTTGCCTAGGTTACATTCTTGGTGGCGGCAAATTTCACGGCTACCAACCAATTCTGTTTCTGTTGTTCCAACTTGTCGTTGACGGAAAACTTGTAGTGGTTCGCTCAATTCTTTAACCATCGACAACACTTGTTGATCTTGTGGAACGGTGTGATCAAGTAAAATAGGTTCGCCTTGCCAGCGTACCGGAATACCTTTGTCATTAAAAGTAACCTCAAGATTACCAAGATAAATTCCAGCATAATAAGCTTGCGCAACTAGAGCAGGATCTCCAGACGGCGTTTTAACGACAATAGGATATGGAGCAACAGCTTCTTTGCGCTGGTTGCTTTGTAGGCTGTGGCTATGACCACCGATATAAACGTCTACACCACGCACCATTTCCGCAAGTTTAATGTCTTCAGCTAGCCCAATATGTGTAAGGGCAATGATTTTATTAACACCTTGGGCTTCTAAAACCTTGACCTCGGTTTCTAGGGAATTTTTAAGTTCTTGGAATGTTACGGTTGACCCGGGGCTTGATAAAATTGGGGTATCTACGGTAATTAAGCCGATAATACCAATTTTTTCACCTTTTTGATTAATAACGAGCGATTTTTTAATAAATTTATTCAGATTTGGTTCTTGCTGGGCATTAATATTGGCAACGATCATATTTAAATCTTTGCTGTTTTTTAGGAACTCAACTAATTCGGCAACTCCATTATCAAATTCATGGTTACCAAGAGTGACAGCATCAAATTTAATATAGTTTACAAATGGCCAAAGGGCTGCACTTTTATAATAGGTATAGAATAAGCTACCCTGAAAAAAATCGCCAGCATTAAGAACCAACAATGGCTGGGTAGCTTTCTGTTGACGAATTTGGTTAATCATACCAGCCATGCGTGCAAAACCACCATAACATTTCTGCGCTTCAGCGTCTTTAGCAGTACAGCTTGACCCACTCATAGTGACTTGATCAAGGCGGGCGTGAACATCGTTATTGTGAATGATCGTTAGCGTATATTCTGTGGATGTGTTTTGTTGTGCGTGTGCGGTAATCGATAAAGCCATTAAAGGCAGAATAGCCGCTTTTTTTATGAAACTAATCATGACTATATTGTTCTCCTGATAATATGCTAGATGGCGATTAAAGGGAATCTTTTGGTGCAAGATTTAATTGTTGCTAATAGCACCGAAATATTTTATCTGCAAGTTATAGTAATAAAAATTATTATACTTTAAAATGTAACGCATATGTGTGCTGAGATTAGATATCTTTAAAAGACGCTTACCTGCCTAAGAATCGTATAGGGTCTTTTACAAACAGCACATCAAATTTTTGAACGGGATACCGTTTTCAATGGAATGGGTAAGTGAAGGTTTTATTATTGCCGTGCGAGAACATGGCGATAATCAAGCAGTAATTAATATCTTTACCGAAAGATACGGTCGCTGTCAGGGACTTTTATATGGCAGGCAAAATAAAAAGAATATTCCTACCATGCAGGTGGGTAATTTAGTGCAAGCGACCTGGAAAGCAAGAATTGAAAACCAGCTTGGTTATTTTTTGCTTGAAATTCAACAAGATAACAGCCGCCATATATTTTCCAATTATTGGGCATCTCATATTATCGCAGCAGCAGCAGAATTAATCTATCGGCTATTTCCCGAGCGCGAACCGCATGTCCGCACCTATAGACATTTACGACAATTGTTTCCTTTATTAAGTAAATCGCTTATGCACGCAATTCAAGAATATGTTAAATGGGAAACAGTGGTGTTAGCAGATATTGGTTATGGTTTAAATTTAAGCAATTGTGCTGTAACCGGCCAATCCTATGACTTAAGTTATGTCTCTCCGAAAACCGGACGTGCTGTATCAGAGTCAGTGGCACAAAATTGGGTGAATAAGCTTTTAATTCTACCAAATTTTTTACAAGTCAGTGATGAAAAAAGCTTGAGTGAAGCAACAGAATCAACGTCTATAATAGAACTGATTCATGGACTGAAATTAACAGGTTTTTTTATTGAAAAGTATGCGATGGCACAACTCTCAACGACACTAAGCTTGCAGGCTAGAAGCCGTTTAATAAATGTGGTTAACACTGCAATAAAACAGCATAAGGAAAGATCGGTGACAAAAGTTGGAATAAGTACATGACAAAGCTTTTTGGTCAAAGGCATATTGCTGTTATTGGATCCGATTATGCGGCACTTGCGTCAGCTATTTATTTAAAACTTGATGGTCATCAGGTAACCTTGTTTATGCAAGAAGAGCAGAAGAAATATAATCAGCAAAATTTAATGCCCGGTATTATGGCGCCGTTGCATACGTCTCTTTTTGCAATGATTAATGGTGTGCTTAAAAATATTCTAAAGGCTGCCCGTAAGAATCCTGAATTTTGGGCACTAAAGTGGTCATATATTTTAAAAAATATAGATATTGTTCTGCGCATGTATCAAAATAACAAAAAGTCTAAATTGCTGTCGCAACTTAAAGATATGCACCTATTATATGGACGATCCAATGAAGTCTATAAAGAGCTTTTAGGTGATCAAGAGGCACAGAAATGTTTTTTAGAATGTGGGGGATTTGTGTTTTTAGACAAAAATATCGATCCTGATAAAAACCGCGAATACGGAAAATTTATTGGTGATTATGGTATCCAGCATGAATTACTAGATCAAGCAACAATATTTGATTTTGATCCATCACTACCCAAAGATTTGGGGGACATTTTATACCTACCGGGAATTAGCCTTATTCCTAATCAAAACATATTATTATCAAAACTTTATGATCAATTATTAAAAGTTGGTGGTGTTGTTGAACAAGTGGAAATAAAAAGCTTTGCTTATGATGGGTTAGGTCCAACAGAAATTATTACTGAAAGCAGCCGTTATCCAGTTGATGCCGTTGTGCTGGCAGGTGGTGCTGATTCTAAAAGACTTTTGAAGGAATTAGATTATAAACTGCCTTTGGCCACGAATCGTCTTTACCATATTAATTTCTATGATCCAGGGTTTACCATAAGACTGCCTGTTTTTTTCCCTGAGGATGAACTGTGGATTATGCCAACCGATACAGGGATTAAATGTATCGGTGCACGCGAATGGTTGATGAGGGATGATCTTAAGCCTAATTTTAATCGTACCAACTGGTTAAAACAAAAAATACTTCACAAATTCCCTGCGGCTAATTTATCGAATTATGACGAGATAGTTATAAAACATGCCTGTTGGCCAGATTTTTTGCCACTGATTAGCAGTTCATCATTACACCGGAATGTTTTTTTTAGTATAGGCTATGACCATGCTGATATTGGGCTTGCGGGGGTAGCAGGTCAATTGTTAAAAAACTTGGTCTCAGACAACGATCCTGGGGTTGATATTAACGATTATTCTATTGGTCGTTTTGACTCTTAAGGTTAGCTTTTATACAGTAGTATCAGGGAACACTTAATTATATGACGTCAGAAAATATTTTATCTAATACGCAAACTGTTGATTTAGTACCGGCTTTAAGCCAACGTTATTTGGCCTATGCTATGTCAACAATTATGTCCCGTTCATTACCGGATGTGCGTGATGGGTTAAAACCTGTGCATCGTCGTTTATTATATGCCATGCGACAATTACAGCTTTATCCAACAACAAGTCATAAAAAATCAGCCCGTGTGGTTGGTGACGTTATCGGTAAATACCACCCTCATGGAGACAGTGCTATTTATGAAGCGATGGTTCGCTTAGCACAGGACTTTGCACAGCGCTATCCACTGGTAGATGGTCAAGGTAATTTTGGTAATATTGATGGTGATAATCCTGCCGCCATGCGCTATACCGAAGTACGTTTAACTGAGGTCGCTGAACTGATGTTAAAAGGCATTAATGAAGATGCTGTAGATTTTCGTCAAACATATGATAATGAAGGAAATGAGCCTGTTATTCTACCTGCCGCATTTCCAAACCTACTGGCAAATGGGTCACAAGGAATTGCTGTTGGCATGGCAACCAATATACCACCACACAACATCCTTGAAATATGTGATGCCCTAGTGTTGCTTATAAAAAAACCTGAAATAACTTGTGCTGATTTGTTGGAAATTATTGCGGGGCCAGATTTTCCAACTGGTGGGGTTGTGTTAGAAAGTAAAGAGAATTTAGTTAAAATATATGAACAGGGTCGTGGCTCGGTCAGAGTTCGTGCTAAATGGCACGAAGAGAAACTAAAGAGTGGGTTATGGCAGGCAGTAATCTTTGAAGTTCCCTATCAAATACAAAAATCTAAATTAATCGAACAGATAGCCCAATTAATTGATGAGAAGAAACTTCCCTTATTGGAAGCTGTGCGTGATGAATCCACCACAGATGTGCGAATCGTTCTTGAGCCAAAAAACCGTAATATTGACCCGATTATTTGCATGGAACAGCTATTTCGCCATACCGATCTTGAGATTCGCTACGCGTATAATCTGAATTTATTAAATGCCGATAATGTGCCTGGTGTTATGAGTTTAAAAGACATATTGCAAGCTTATCTTAATCACAGGCTGCAGGTGCTGGTTAGGTCAAGTAAATACAGATTAGACGAGGTTGAAGGTCGTCTTCACATATTAGATGGTTTATTAAAGGTTTATTTGAATTTAGACGAGTTGATTCGTATTATCCGTGAAGAAGAAGAACCAAAAAACGTTATGATTACACGCTGGAATCTCAGCGATATGCAGGCTGAGGCAATACTTAATATGCGGTTACGCTCGCTGCGTAAAATTGAACAGATTGAGATTGAATCCGAGCATCAAAAGCTGGTGTACGAACAAAAAACGATACAAGGACTATTAAAAGACCATAAGCTTCAATTACATGCTGTCCATCATGAAATTGAAGGCCTAAAAAAATTATTTCTAAAGAATAAACAACTTGGGCAACGGCGTACGGAAATTACCAATCCCATAGATTTTGATCATAAGATCGATATGGTTGATGTACAGCTTCCATCCGAGCCAGTTACGGTTTTTTATTCACAAAAGGGCTGGATTAGGTCTTATAAAGGACATCATGATAATATATCAGAGGTAAAATATAAAGAAGGGGATGGGCCATATTTAACCATATTGGCAAATAGTAATGACCAATTGTTACTGTTTTCGAACCAAGGACGTGTTTATAGTTTATCAGTCCAAGATTTACCCGGGGGACGTGGTTTTGGAGAACCGCTACGCTTGATGATCGATCTGCCACAAGACCAAGAAATTATAGCAACAAGCGTTTATAACCCACAGTTACAATTATTGCTTATCTCGCAGCGGGCAAAAGGTTTTATTGTAAAAGCAACAGATATTTTTGCACAAACCAAGAATGGAAAACAGGTTTTTAATTTAAAACCTGACGATAACTTAAAATTCGTAATACCTGCTGGTGACGCTAATCATCAATTGCATGTGGCTTTATTAAACTCATATCAAAAATTATTAATTTTACCTGTTACGGGAATCCCAATTATGGTTAAAGGACAGGGAGTTATTCTGCAAAAATCATTACCGAATGCAGAAATTACACAAATTCAAGCTATTCAATCAGGTCAGGGGTTATCGTGCCAAATTCGTGGCCGTTTACAACAATTAACTGACTATAAAAGATGGCTTGGTAAAAGGGGGCAGGTAGGTGGGGGGGTTGAAAAAGGGTTTCAGCTTATTCAAGCTCAATAAATTTTTTACTTTAATTTTTTTGCTGTATAACTTTACTATTAAAGTATGTTTGCTTTGTTGATATGTTTATTTGAAAACATATGGGAGGATCAAGTGCCTTTTACACATCGTATAATACGATCTATTGATTATATTAACGAATATTTGGGGCGTATAACAGCCTGGTTGGTGCTGGGATGTGTTGTAACATGCTTTCTTGTGGCATTTTTACGCTATGTGTTCAGCATCGGTTATGTTTGGATGCAAGAGTTATATGTTTGGCAACATGCCTTAGTTTTTATGTTGGGTGCTGGATATACATTGTTGCATGATGGGCATGTACGTGTTGATGTTTTTTATAGTAAATTATCACCCAAAGGACAGGCTGTTGTTCAAATTATGGGAACTTGCTTCTTTCTTTGGCCGTGGCTATTTGTCGTATCATTTTATGGTTGGTCTTTTATTAAAAGTTCTTGGCAAATATTAGAGGAATCACCTCAAACAGATGGTCTTCCAGGGTATTTTGTGCTTAAGACGGTTATTTATGTTTTTTGTATTATCATTTTTCTTCAAAGTTTTGCGCATATTTTACGTAGTCTTGTGCTTATCTTCCGTGGGTATGAAGTGCCACGATTTGTCCCTTCTGAAACTATTGGTCAGGGGAAATAGAAATGAGTGAAATTCTTGCTTTAGGCTTGTTTGCTTCAACAATCTTGGTGGTTTTATTGGGGTTTCCCATTGCTTTCTCACTGGCGGGTATTTCTCTTATCTTTGCATTTATTGGCAACATCCTTGGTCAATTTGATTTTTCGTTATTTACCGCCTTAGTATCACGCTACAGTTACCAAATGATTAATGAGACATTTGTTGCAGTCCCATTATTTATTTTTATGGGTGTTATGCTAGAAAAATCAAAAATTGCCGAAAATCTGTTGCAGACAATGGGACAATTATTTGGTAGCCTTAGAGGAGGACTTGGTTTTTCAGTTGTCATTGTTGGTGCATTGTTGGCAGCATCAACAGGTATTGTTGGGGCAACTGTTGTTACCATGGGTCTTCTAAGTTTGCCCGCCATGTTAAAGGCTAAATATGACCCAAAACTTGCAACGGGTATTATTTGTGCATCAGGCACGTTAGGGCAAATTATCCCACCTTCAACGGTATTAATCTTTATGGCTGATTTTATCCAAACAGCCAATTCGACAGCGCAAGCCAATAAAGGCAATCTAACCCCGGAACCAGTTTCGGTTGGCGATTTGTTTGTTGGCGCAATAATTCCAGGATTTTTATTGGTTGGTTTTTATATGCTTTGGGTCTTGTATAAATCTGTATTCCACCCAGATTCTGCACCTGCATTAATTGTTACAAAAGAAGAACGTAAAAACTTGCCACGACAAGTTATAAAGGCAATTATACCGCCTCTTCTATTAATTATTGCTGTTTTAGGCTCAATAATTATGGGTTTTGCTACACCAACCGAATCTGCTTCGGTAGGAGCAATAGGTGCAGTTTTACTTGCATTGTTGAAAAAGCAATTTAGTTGGTCGATGTTACGCCAAACAACGCGCCAGACGCTTAAAATTAGCTCTATGGTTTTTGTTATTTTGTTGGGTGCATCGGTTTTTTCACTAGTCTTTCGTGGATTGCAAGGTGAAGTAATAGTTGAGGATTTTTTGTCGGCACTTCCCGGTGGTAAGTATGGTGCTATTTTTGCCGTGATGCTGTTGATGTTTTTATTAGGCTTTTTTTTAGATACATTTGAGATTATTTTTATTGTTGTTCCTATTACAGCCCCTATTTTATTGGCTTTTGATGGCGTTAGTCCTGTTTGGCTAGGCGTTATTATGGCAGTGAATTTACAGACCAGCTTTCTAACACCGCCTTTTGGATTTTCGTTGTTTTACCTACGTGGTGTTGCCCCTAAATCTGTAAAGACATCTGATATTTACCGTGGTATAATACCGTTCGTATCATTGCAGGTTGTAGCAATTATATTCCTTGTTGCATTTCCTGAGCTGACAACCTGGCTGCCAGATATCGTCTACCGTGAGGAGTATATCGCACCAGAATTAGACCAAAGCAGGGATATTATGTTCCCTGGGGATGATTTGTTAAATGACAATTTAATACCGGATTTTTAAAATAACAAAAGGCCATAACTTATCAGAGTAATGGCCTTTTTTAATCGATTTTTTGTTAAACTATCCAGGATATTTAAAGTTCAAGGAACGGGCGTTAACAAAAGCTTGATCACTGATTTGTGTCCAACGGCGGATATTTGTACGGAATTTAACAAAGTTTGTAGCAATATTTTTGGTTTTGGTGTCGCCTTTATCAAGCAGTTCTTGCATCACTTCACCAGAGGCGTTTCCAATACCTTCCAGAACATCGCGGGGCAGTTGCTTTAACTGAACACCATGTTGGCGAATAAGTGTTTCAAGAGCCTCGCCATTGCGTGCATTAAACTCGGCTAACATCGCATCATTTTCTGCGTGGCAGCAATTGACGATAAGTTCCTGTAAATCTTTTGGTAATGAACTTAACTTCGATTTATTAATCATACACTCAAGGCCTGCACCGGGTTCATGAAAACCAGGCCAATAGTAAAATTTGGTTACTTTATAAAACCCTAAAGCTAAATCATTGTATGGGCCAACCCATTCAGCGCCGTCGATAGCGCCGGATTGTAGATTTGCAAAAATCTCACCCCCGGCAACGTTAACAACGGTTACGCCTAACTTGCGTAAAACGTCACCACCTTGTCCCGGCATGCGAAATTTAAGACCTTTCATATCATCTAATGATTTTATTTCTTTACGGTACCATCCCGCCATCTGTACACCGGTGTTTCCAGCCAAATAAGCCTGAATACCAAAATCATTGTATAAATTATCCCATAATTCCTGACCACCCCCGAAATAAACCCAGGCATTTAATTCGGCTGCGTTTAATCCAAACGGCACTGCTGTAAAAAAAGCTGTCCCAAGGGATTTACTTAAATGATAATATGAGGCATCGTGCGCCATTTCTGCCGTTCCATTAGCAACAGCATCAAAGCATTGCAAAGCAGGTACCAATTCACCGGCCGAGTACACTTTAATATTTAGTCTACCACCGCTTAAATCTGTAATGCGTTTTGCAAGTCGTTCGGCACCGGTGCCAAGCCCCGGTAGTCCTTTTGGCCAACTTGTAACCATTTTCCATTCAAGCCTACTTTGTGCTAAGGCTGGTTTAGCTATGGTTGAAACAGCAGCAGCTGCAGATGCAGCAGCAGCACCGGCAATTAAATCCCTTCTATTAAGTTTTTTCATTATTCAATCCTTTCCTAAACGTCTAAAACCTATTTGGATTCAAGCAATCAGTAATAAAGAATTTGTATAAACTTTATATAAAACAAAATAAAGATTAAATCTATCTGCAGGTTTATATATTAAATTTTATGCTTTGAAACATCTTGCCAACCTGTTCTAGGATCATAGGATTGGCATGGGTTAAAGTTTAATTTGTAAGCCATACGGGGGTTTTCTTTAATTGTATAACCAAGATAGAAATATGGTTTTTGTTGTTCTTGCAGAATTTTAATACCCATCAGAATCATCAATGTGCCAAGACTAAGTTGTTTAAAATCTGGGTCGTAGAAACTATAAACAGCCGAAAAACCATCAGCAAGAACATCAACAATCATACAGCCCAAGATTTTTTCTTGACACTTATATTCTATAATTCTGCTTACGACTGGTGAATTTTCAATCCAATCACTATACGCATGATATGAAAGATTGCCTATTTTTTGTTGATGTCGAACTTGTAAGTATTTAATAAACAGCTGGTAGTGTATGTCATTGGCAACGGGCTCAATTATACTAAATCTTATGAAATGGTTCTTTTGTATAATACGTTTTTGTGATTGTGATGGTACAAAATGATCAACCAATATACGTGTTGCTAGGCATTTTTGGCATCGATCACACATTGGTTTATAAGCATTGTTGCCATTCCGTCTAAAACCAAGCTGGCAAAGATTTTCGTACAAAGGTTGTGATATAGTGGAAGGTAAAGATTCTTGTAATAAAGATATAATCAAATCTTTCTCCATACGCTGTGGTAGGTATGGGCAGGGGTGCTGATCGCTTAATCGAACACTAAATCCTGTCGATAATTTTTGATATTCTATACTCATTCTTTTGTATTTTTATATTTTATTATTCGGTCATTTGCTACTTGATCAGGCATCGATATAAAATTTAACTGTTGTTTGTAAAGACAAGCATAAAAAACTTGCCAATTGCTTATCCAAGTTGTATCAACTTACACAAATTGTGGCAGTGTGCCACAATAAATATAGTAAATATTATAAATTCACACGCAAAATTGCTTTATTGTTTAGAGCAATCTCCGGTGCTGAAGAATCTTCAGCTCCATTTGCGGCGGATTAACCGGAAAGAAAGGAATAAACATGTCTTCTATAAATACAAACTTTAGCTTGCGTCAGCTACTTGAAGCGGGTGTTCATTTTGGCCACCATCGTCGGCGTTGGAATCCCAAGATGTCGTCGTATCTTTATGGTGTGCGCAATGACATACATATTATTGATTTAACAAAAACAGTGCCATTACTTCATGAAGCCTTAACAGCTATGAAATCTGTTGTATCTGATGGCGGTCGTTTGTTGTTTGTAGGTACTAAAAAACAAGCTTCCGATAAAGTGGCCGAATCGGCCAAAAAATGTGGTCAGTACTATGTTAACCATCGCTGGTTAGGTGGTATGCTTTCTAACTGGAAAACGATCTCGAATTCAATTAAGCATTTGCGCGATCTTGAAGAAAAGCTTGCTGGTGATCATACTGGTTTTACGAAAAAGGAATTGCTGCAATTAACACGCGAACGTGACAAGCTTGAGCGTACTCTTGGCGGTATTAAAGAAATGGGTGGGCAGCCCAGTATGTTGTTCGTTATCGATACTATTAAGGAACATATTGCCATTTTAGAAGCCCGCAAACTAAAGATCCCTGTTGTTGCAATTGTTGACAGTAATTCTGACCCGCAATTGGTTGATTATCCAATTCCCGGCAATGATGACGCAACCCGAGCAATAGCTTTATATTGTGATTTAGTAGCATCTACTGTACTTGAAGGGCTTGAACAAGAGGCGGTTGCACAAGGCAAGGACATCGGTGCGTCTGAGAATGGAATAATGAGTGAAATGGGTGCGGCTTCAGAAAGTAATGAGATTGCTTCTGAAAAATCCAACTAGTTCAATCAATTTAAATAGAAATATTTAGTTTTTACCTAACGGGTTAGGAGATATAAGATGGCAGAAATTTCGCCGGCTCTTGTAAAACAGCTTCGTGAAGTTACAGGCGCTGGGATGATGGATTGTAAGAAAGCATTAGCTGAAACCGGTGCTAATCTTGAACAGGCGCAAGATTGGTTAAGAAAAAAGGGACTTGTCGCAGCTGCTAAAAAGGCAAGCCGTGTTGCTTCCGAGGGGCTTGTTGGCCTTGCTGTTGATGGGGCTAAGGGTGTTGTTGTTGAGGTCAACAGTGAAACCGACTTTGTCGCCAGAAATAATGATTTCCAACAATTTGTTACACATGTGACTAAGTTGGCTTTATCCTCTAGTGACATCGAACAATTAAAGCAGGCAAAATATCCTCAATCAAAAGATAATGTTGCTAATGTTCTCACAGCTTTGGTTGCCAAGATTGGCGAAAATATTTCTTTGCGGCGGCAACAATCTTTGTCAGTTAAAAAAGGTATTGTAGCAAGTTATGTGCACGCATCACAAGCAGCGGGTTTAGGAAAAATAGGGGTGTTGTTGGGCATTGAATCAGCGGCACCAGCAAAAGATCTTAAAGAACTTGGTGATAATATAGCAATGCATATAGCTGCGATGAAGCCAGTCTCTGTTGAAATAGCCAGTCTTGATAAAACATTGGTCGAACGTGAGCGCGCAATTTTGCTTGAGCAAGCTAAAAACTCTGGGCAAACCGGTGATATCTTAAATAAAGTGGTCGAAGGACGTTTGCGTAAGTTTTATGAAGATGCAGTTTTGCTTGAACAGGTTTACGTTGTTGATGGTAAAACAAAGATTTCCAAATTGCTTGAAGATTTGGCAGCAAAGTTAAAAACGCCTGTCAAGATCACTGGGTTTATTCGGATGGCACTTGGTGAAGGAATTGAAAAAGAAGATAAGGATTTTGCGGCCGAAGTAGCGGCGCAGCTTGGCAGATAATTCTTTATGTTCGAGGAAGGGATTAATCAATGGCTGCAACTCTATACAAAAGGGTTCTTCTAAAAATTTCAGGTGAAGCCTTAATGGCCGAGAGGGAATTTGGTCTTGATCCTGATACGGTTAATCGACTGGCTGCTGAGATTAAGGCCGTACATCAGCTTGGTGTTGAAGTTTGCCTTGTCATCGGTGGCGGCAACATTTTTCGCGGTGTTGCAGGTGCAGCACAGGGTATGCAACGTGCTTCTGCTGATTACATGGGGATGTTGGCAACAGTCATTAATGCGTTAGCTATGCAAAATGCGCTAGAGCAGATTGGTGTTCAAACGCGGGTGCAGTCGGCTATTCCTATGGCAACTGTTTGTGAACCATACATTCGTCGGCGGGCACAGCGTCATATGGAAAAGGGTCGTGTTGTAATTTTTGCGGCAGGCACAGGTAACCCTTTCTTCACAACTGATACTGCTGCAGCCCTAAGAGCTTCAGAAATGGGATGTGAAGCTTTGCTAAAAGGCACTAAGGTAGATGGGGTTTATAGCGCTGATCCAAAGACAAATGCTAAGGCTACAAGATATCAGCGTTTGACGCATCTTGATGTTTTGTCACAGGATCTGAAAGTAATGGATGCGGCCGCTATTGCTTTGGCGCGCGAGAACAATATACCAATTATTGTTTTTTCCATTCATCAACCCGGTGCTTTTGCACAGGTATTGGCAGGTAAAGGAACTTATACTATTATTGCGGATTAGTTAAACTTACAACAAGGGTAATATAAATATGGTTAAGGAATTGTTTGATGACCTAAAGCGCCGCATGGAAGGCGCCGTTGAAGCATTAAAGCGTGAATTTGCCGGTCTTCGTACTGGGCGTGCATCTGCCAATCTACTGAATGGGGTGGTTGTAAATGCTTATGGTAATAAAACTCCTTTACTTCAAGTAGGTACGGTTTCTGTTCCTGAACCAAGAATGATTACCGTGCAGGTTTGGGATAAATCTTTGGTAACAGCCGTAGAAAAATCTATCCGTGAGGCAGGTCTTGGCTTGAATCCAGCTGCAGATGGACAGTTTGTTAGAGTACCCATACCTGAATTAAGCCAAGAGCGGCGTCTTGAACTGATTAAGGTCGCACATAAATATGCTGAACAGACCAAGGTTGCTATTCGTAATGTGCGTCGTGACGGTATAGAAGGACTTAAGAAAATTGAAAAAGATGGTGGTTTGTCTAAGGATGAACATCGTCAGCGCAGTGAACAAGTTCAGAAACTTACCGATGATTATATTAAAAAAGTTGATGATTTGTTGCAGTTGAAAGAAAAAGAGATTCAACAAATCTAAAATATAGCGGGTGTTATATTGTCTAGCAAACGGCAGGGTTTTACACCCCAGCATGTTGCGGTTATTATGGATGGTAATGGCCGTTGGGCTAAGGCAAGAAACTTACCAAGGATTGCAGGACACCAGCAAGGCGCCCATGCAGCACGTGAATGTATTATTGCCGCTATTGATCAGCAAGTGCGCTATTTAACATTATTTGGTTTTTCAGCTGAAAATTGGAAAAGGCCAGCCTCAGAGATTAAAGATTTAATGAGTTTATTGGCTTTTTATTTAAATAGCGAAAGACAATTGCTTCTAGAAAAAAACGTGCGTTTTCGGGTAATTGGCGAGCGTGAAAAGCTTGAACCTGATCTTAATAATCAAATTAATCTCTTGGAAGAAGAAACAAAAAATAACACAAGTTTAGATTTAATTTTGGCAATTAGTTATGGTTCAAGGCAAGAAATAATTCGTGCTGCCCAAAAATTGATCGAATACAATAAAATAACATCGCTATATAAGGATAATCTATTCACGGAAAAAGATTTTACGCGGTTTTTATGGACTTCTGACATCCCTGATCCAGATCTCATTATCAGAACAAGTGGTGAGCAACGTTTAAGTAATTTTTTGCTGTGGCAGTCGGCTTATGCTGAGTTGCTGTTTTTAGATGTTTTGTGGCCAGATTTTACAAGAAAGGATTTTGCAGCATCAATCGATGTTTTTCAAAAACGCCAGCGTCGCTATGGGATGGTTGATTATGAATAACATGGTCAAAAGAATTTACTCGGCGCTGATTTTAATTCCTGTTGTCGTATGTGCAACGATTTTTGGTATGCCCTGGTTTGACATTTTGTTTGGGGTTGTAGCTTTATTTGCTATAACCGAGTGGTTTATCATCCCACAAAAAGCCTATGTAACAAATACCTTATCTACAAATGAATTTAGAATTCAAAATATTGCTGAGAACGACCGACACCAGGCATATATTTCTACTTTTCAGCTGATAAAACCGTGGCTCAAAATATTATTAACTGGTCTTACAGTACTTTTTTTAATTGTATTAGGATTGTTTTATCATCAATACATTAAGCCAGATACAACAAGCTTTATACCTAGTTTATCTGAGGGGTTGCGGCAGATATTTCAACCATACATGTATTTATTGGCTGCTTTTATATTGATGTTGGTTGTAACTGTTGCCGTAATGGCCAAGGCACAAGCTATATTTTTATGTTTTTTAGGGTTTATTTATATATCAGGTGCCTATTTTGCCATTTTATGGCTGCGCTATCAAAGCGAAGACGGCATATATTATGTTCTGTGGCTTTTTTTAAGTGTTTGGGCAACAGATATCTTTGCAATGATTATAGGTAAAAATTTACAAGGTCCTAAATTAGCGCCTAAGATTAGTCCCAATAAAACTTGGTCAGGGCTTATTGGTGGTATACTTGCCTCGGCACTTGTTTCAGGTGTATTTGCGTATTGTCTTAAAAGTCCTTACCCGCTTATGTTTATAATTTGGGGTGCTTTATTCGCTGTAATTGAACAAATTGGCGATTTAATCGAATCAGCATACAAAAGAGCCTTTAAGGTTAAGGATAGTGGCCAGTTAATTCCAGGTCATGGTGGTGTTTTGGACCGTATTGATGGGTTGCTTTTATTAAGTATTGTTATGGCGATTATTATTGATCTATCAGATATTTCCTGGTGGAGGGTTGAATGAAATTATCAGAAAATAATTCTAAAACTACACCTAAGCGTGTTACAATTCTTGGCTCAACTGGTTCGGTTGGTTGTAGCACGGTTGATTTGATTGAACGAATGCCGGAACAGTTTCCTGTTCAGGCATTGGTGGCAAATAAAAACTGGCAGTTATTAGCTAAGCAGGCAATAAAATTGAAGCCAAAACGTGTGGTTTTAGCCGATCATTCTGGTTATAATGATATAAAGAAAGCCTTAGGGGGAACAGGGATAAATGTCGCTGCCGGATATGATGCAGTTGTTGAGGCTGCGGCTGAGCCAACGGATTGGACAATGGCCGCAATTGTTGGTGCAGCAGGACTAAAGCCTACTATAACCGCTATTAAACAAGGTAAAGTTGTTGCTTTGGCTAATAAAGAGTCGTTGGTTTGCGGGGGCGCTTTGTTGATGAACCTTGTGAAAGCGCATAACGCAACTTTATTACCTGTTGATTCTGAACATAGTGCTATATTTCAGGTTTTTGAGGAAGAGCATCCTAAGGCAATCGAAAAGATTATTTTAACTGCTTCAGGGGGGCCTTTTCGTAAGTGGACTGCTGAAAATATGGCTTTGGTTACACCGGAACAAGCTGTTGCGCATCCAAACTGGTCAATGGGTGCCAAGATATCAGTTGATTCAGCAAGCATGATGAACAAGGGGCTTGAATTAATTGAAGCACATCACCTTTTTGGAATGCCCGAGCAACAGATTGATATCGTTGTTCATCCACAATCAATTATTCATAGTTTAGTTAGTTATGTTGATGGTTCGGTTTTAGCACAACTTGGTTCGCCTGATATGCGGACGCCAATAGCTTATGCACTTAGTTGGCCAACAAGATTATCAACCTCAGTTAAAAGACTTAATCTTATTGAAGTTTCATCGATGACTTTTGAAGCACCTGATGTAAAAAGGTTTCCATGCCTTTCCTTGGCACGTCAGGTCACAAGACTTGGCGAAGGTGCCTCGACAGCTTTAAATGCTGCTAACGAGGTAGCTGTTCAATATTTTCTGGCTAGAAAAATTGGTTTTTTAACTATACCAGCAATTATTGAAAAGACCCTTGATCAAATGTCCAATCTAAATGTTAAAAATTTTGATGATATATTTGATATAGATCGTATAGCTCGGATAAAAGCTACAGAGATTGCTAGCCATAAAATTTTGAACCAAAAATATTAATTAAAAATTAGCATAATAGTCTTATCAGATGGATTTATTACTAAACGGCTTATATATTTTCTTAGGGTTTATATTTGTCATTACCCTTGTTGTTTTTGTCCATGAATTAGGACATTTTCTTGTAGCGCGGCTTAATGGTGTCAAGGTTGAAGTTTTTTCTATAGGGTTAGGGCGTGAAATTTTTGGTTTTTATGACCGTCAAGGTACCCGGTGGCGAATAAGCTTAATACCTGTTGGTGGTTATATCAAAATGATGGGCGATTCTTCTGTCGCAGATAACCAGGAAATAGCAATTAATACAACGACTACAAGTTCTAATTCAGCATCATTTAACAGTAAAAAAGTCTGGCAAAAAGTACTGATAGTCTTAGCCGGACCGCTTGCGAATTTTATTTTTGCAATCGTTATATTTACGCTAATGTTTTGGGTTAGTGGGCGAATGGTTTCTTTACCCATCATCGACGAGGTAATACAAGATTCTCCGGCCAATAAGGCAGGAATTAAAGTTAATGATCAGATTCTAGCGCTTGATGGAAAGGAAATTTTTTTAGCAGATGATGTCAGCCGATATATTCAATTAACATCGGTCCAATCTATCTTATTTACCGTTAATAGAGCTGACAAAGTAATAGATATTATGGTCTATCCAGAACAAAAATTGATTAATGATTTATTAGGTAATACCCAATGTGTTAGGCAAGTGGGTATCCGTTTTACCAGTCCCGTGTTAAAGGAATTTAGTTTTTCTCAATCTTTTGTTTCTGGTGTTATGCAAACATATCAAATAACAGCAGATAGTTTGAAGGCAATTTACCAAATTGTTATTGGTGAACGTTCCGCCAAACAACTACAGGGCATTATATCAACAGCCAGAGTTTCTGGTGAGGTGGCGAAGATAGGCCTGTCGTCTTTGTTGTTACTCGCTGCGTTTTTATCGGTGGCAATTGGCCTTTTTAATTTATTTCCTATACCGCTTTTGGATGGAGGGCATTTATTGTTTTATGCAATTGAATTGCTTCGTGGAAAACCATTAAGTATCAAGGTACAAGAGATTCTATTTCGGGTTGGTGTTATTCTGATTGCGCTTATTTTTATTTTGGCTTTATATAACGATATAACTGGGGTATTAAAAATTGACCAGGTTATTAAATGCTAGAAAATTTTATGAGTTACCGATAAATTAGTTGCTTAGTTGATAGTTCAAGTTATTAAGAATTTAGACATGGTAGAAAGAAGAACAAATATGCATATTGGGTTTCGACATATACAAAAAATTTTAAAAACTTGCCTTAGCAAAAATTTTTTAGCCATATTTGCAGGCCTTTTTATGCTTGCCCCTGTGTATCTATATGGTCAAAATATTCCAACTATTACCGGCATACGTGTTGAGGGTATTCAGCGCATTGAGGCTGATACTGTTCGGTCATATCTCGGAATAAAGGTTGGAGACCCTCTTGACATTGGTCTTATTGATCAAGCCTTAAAGTCCCTTTATTCGACCGGTTTCTTTGCAGATGTTCAGATTATTCCTGAAAGAAATGGCTTAATTGTTCGAGTCAAAGAAAACCCAATTATTAATAGGGTAGCATTTGAAGGCAATCGACGTATTGAAGACAAAACGCTTACATCAGAGGTGCAACTAAGGCCAAGAATTATTTATACGCCAGCAAAAGCTATTGCAGATGCCAAACGCATTCAAGAGGTTTACCGCCGTAGTGGGCGATTTGCCGCAACAGTTACCCCAAAAATTATCGAGCTTGACCAAAACCGCGTCGATTTAGTTTTTGAAATTAACGAAGGCAGTAAAACTACAATTGCTAGCGTTTTGTTTATAGGTAATAAAGTTTTTAGTGACCGAACTTTACGTTCAGAAATTGTTACGCACAGAAGTGCGTGGTATCGTTTTTTATCCCCAAATGATACATATGATCCGGATCGCGTTCAGGCTGATATTGAACTGCTAAAAGATTTTTATAATAAAAACGGGTATGTTGATTTTAATATTATTTCCAATACGGTCGAATTTTTACCCGAACGGAATAGTTTTATTGTTACCTTTACTTTGGACGAAGGAGAGCGGTACAAGTTTGGGTCTATTAATTTGACAACTAGTTTGCGGAATCTGAATATTGATCAATTAAAACAAAAGATTCTTACGAGAACCGATAGATGGTTTGATTCAAGTAAAGTTGAAGAAACAATTATTGATCTGACAGAAGAAGTTGGAACATTAGGATACGCTTTTGCAGTTGTTCAACCTGTTTTAGATATTGATCGTGCCAATCGTAAGGTAAATATTAATTATCAGATTAATGAAGGTGTTAGAGTTTATGTTGAGCGTATCGATATTGTTGGTAACGTTCGAACTTTAGATAAAGTTATTCGGCGTGAATTTCGGCTTGCAGAAGGTGATGCATTTAACGCTGCTAAAGTAAGACGTAGCAGACAGCGTTTGTTAAATTTGGGCTTTTTTAGTCGCGTGGATGTGCAAACAAAACAAGGTAGTGCGCCAGATAAAATTGTTTTGGTTGTTGAGGTGCAGGAACAATCAACCGGAAGTTTAAATTTTAGTATTGGCTATTCAACAAGTGATGGCCCTGTTGGCAGCGTAACTTTTAGTGAGCGTAATTTGCTTGGAAAAGGTCAAGAATTGACCGCAAATATTACTTTATCTGGGGCTACATCCTCGGCGCAAGTTGGTTTTACGGAACCATATTTTATGCAGCGTGATTTAACAGCTGGCTTTGATATTTTTCGTACCCAGTCTGGAGCGCTTAATCTTGGTAAACTTTCGAAAGAAACTGAAAGGTCGTATAAACAGACAAATACAGGGTTTACATTGCGTGCCGGGTATGAACTTAGCGAACATTTAGCCCAGAATTGGAGCTACCTGTTCTCGTATGATCAAATATTTGATGTGAAGTCCAGCTCACCAGCAGTTCAGCAACAGCGTGGTAATACGATTAAATCTTCTATCTCACAAACATTAAGCCTTGATTATCGTGATAGCAGGTTTGACACGCGTGAAGGCTATTTGTTGCGATTGTCAAATGAGTTTGCAGGTCTTGGTGGTGACATATTTTATTTAAAATCAAGATTTAACGCTGGTTATTGGCTGCCAATTAGTGACAATATAACTTTAGCTGCAACAGCCGAAGTTGGTTATATTCATGGCATTGGCCAAAAAGTAAGAATTGTTGATGCCTTTTATCTTGGGGGCGATACTTTGCGTGGTTTTGAATCAGCTGGTGTTGGGCCGCGTGATTTATTAACCAACGATTCCTTAGGAGGCAATATCCGTTTAAAAGGTACACTCGAACTTAGTTTTCCGCTTGGGTTGCCAAGAGAATACCAAATTCGTGGTCGGGTTTTTCTTGATGTGGGTACCGTATTCGACAGTGATTTTTCATCACCTTTCGTTGTTGACGAACCAAAGATTAGAGCGGCTGTTGGATTTGGTTTTACTTGGCGTTCGCCGTTTGGGCCATTAGCGATTGATTTTGGCTTCCCAATTCGTAAAGAAAAATATGACGTAAAACAAATCTTTCGTTTTAGTATTGGTACCAGTTTCTAAATTATACCTGTGCTTTTTTGGAAAAATTTAGTATTATAAAACAGTATAACATTAGTGAATTGTTCATGGAGATTAAAAAATGAATTTATTGATAAACCCGCTGCGTAAGTTCCAGACGATTGTTTTTTTGGCAATTTTGGTGGTTGGTGGAATCCAGAGTGCATTAGCCCAACAGGCACGGGCACCCGTGGTTGTGGTAATTGATTTTCAGCGTGCAATATTAAGCAGTAAAGCAGCTAAAAGTTTAACTGAAGAAATAGGCAAACTAACAAAAAGCTATCAGATAGAAATTGCCAAGCAAGAAGACGCCTTACGTGCTGCCCAACGTGAATTGCAACTAGAAGCTGATAAACTTACACCTGAACAATTGCAAAAAAAGCAAGAAGCACTTAACGCTTTGGTTGCCAAGTATCAAGCTGATTTTCAACAAAAAAAGAAAAGACTTGAAGCAATAGATCAACAAGGTTCACAAGCCATCCGCAATACATTAATCGAGGTGTCTCAAAACCTGGCAAAGCAGCGTGGTTATAATCTGATCTTGGATAAAGGTGTGGTTATTTTTTCGCTAGATAGCCTTGATATTACAGATGAGATCATCAAATTACTTGATCAGAAACTTCCTGTCGTGAAGATTAATATTCCAAATTAGTAAGAAAAGGTACCATGACAAACTCTTTGAATCACCAGGATACTGCGCAAAAAAGTATTGATATCATGCGTATCATGGAAATGATACCGCATCGTTACCCATTTTTGTTGATTGATCGCGTTATCAAGGTAGAAAAAGATGTTATGGCTGTTGCCTTAAAAAACGTCACTATTAATGAAGGCTTTTTTCAAGGTCATTTTCCCCGCGGTCCTGTGATGCCAGGTGTTTTAATTATTGAAGCAATGGCTCAAGCTGCTGCAATTTTAGTTGTATCAACCCTTGGGCCAGAATCAGAAGGTAAATTAGTATATTTTATGTCCGTTGATAATGCCCGTTTTCGTCAACCTGTTGTTCCAGGTGACCAACTAGTAATATACGCACATAAAGATCGTAGTAGGGGACCAGTCTGGCGATTTAAGGCAGAAGTAAAAGTTGAACAACAACTGGTAGCTGAAGCAGAAATTGCCGCAATGATCCGTGATAAAACCTAAAAATTGTGCTTGATAGGCTTTTTTAAGCGAATTAAATTGCCTATCAATTGTCAGAAATCGCTGGCCAATTGGTAAATCTTTTAGCGTTTTTCAATTGGAATATATGGCCGTTGAGGTTCCCCCATATACCTTTGCCTTGGACGACCAATACGTAACGATGGGTCTTCAACCATTTCTTTCCATTGAGCAACCCAACCAACGGTTCTTGCCAGTGCAAATAAAACAGTAAACATTGATGTTGGAAAACCTATAGCTTGAAGAATTATTCCAGAATAAAAATCAACATTTGGAAATAATTTGCGTTCAACAAAGTATTCGTCTTGAAGTGCTATACGCTCTAACTCCATTGCAAGTTCAAGTAATGGTTGGTTACGTATTCCAAGTGCGTTCAGCACTTCATGGCAACTTTCCTTTAATACGGCCGCCCTTGGGTCGTAGTTTTTGTATACCCGATGACCAAAACCCATAAGGCGAAATGAGCTATTTTTGTCCTTCGCTTTTTTAATAAATTCAGGAATTCGTTTCTTATCACCAATTTCCCGTAACATATTAACAACAGCCTCGTTGGCGCCACCGTGTGCTGGCCCCCACAAACAAGCTATCCCAGCAGCAATACAGGCGAATGGATTCGCTCCACTTGAACCGGCGAGACGCACAGTCGACGTCGATGCATTCTGTTCATGGTCTGCGTGAAGAATAAAGATTCGATCCATTGCTTTTACAACTACCGGATTAAGCTTGTATTCTTCTGCTGGTACAGCAAATGTCATATTAAGAAAGTTTGCTGCATAGCTTAAATTGTTTTGAGGGTAAACAAAGGGCTGACCTATAGAATATTTATAGGCCATTGCAGCAATCGTAGGCATTTTTGCTATAAGTCTGTGTGAAGCAATCATACGTTGCTGTGGGTCACTAATATCTGTGCTGTCATGATAGAAGGCAGACAATGCACCAACAACACCAATCATGATTGACATTGGATGTGCATCACGACGAAAACCGCGATAAAAAAACTGTAACTGTTCGTGTACCATAGTATGGTGGGTAATAGTATTGGTAAACGTGCTTAATTCATTTTGACTAGGTAGATGCCCCTGTAAAAGCAAATAAGCGACTTCAAGAAAGGTACTTTTGCTTGCTAAATCTTGAATTGTATATCCACGGTGTAATAAGACGCCACGCTCGCCATCAATATAGGTAATTTTTGAATCACAACTTGCTGTCGAAGAATAGCTAGGATCATATGTTAATAGTTGATGTTCTGTATATAACTTCCGAATATCAATTGAACGGTCACCCACTGTTGGTGACAAAACCGATAAATCGAATCGTTTTTGTGTTTTGTTATCGATAATAGTGACAGAGTCATTATCAGATTGTATAGTTGGCTTGTTACCAAGGTTTATTTTGTTTTCACTAGTCATTGTATTGCCTGTATAGCATTGATTAGATCAGAAAATAGAAGATTTTCTTTCCAGAATCAATAGGAGACAGCGGTTTTTTGGTGTTATTCTATTTTAAAGTTGAAATGTAAAATTTATACGTACAAAAAACAGTAAAGTAGCCTTAATGTTTATAATCAGCCCAATATTTCTTGCAATTGGAATAGCCATATATCATTGGCTTTCATTTGAACCTGCCGACTGGGTTTATATTGCCTTGGCTGTGATAGCCGTAATTTTTATCATTTTATTGGGTAAGGCAGGGAAGAATCAAAAGATTTTTTTGTCGATTAGTTTGATTATAATAGGGTTTTTAGTGGCAAAATTGCAAGTAATATTAATAGATACAACCATGCTATCAAAACCCTTAGAGGGAATAAATGTAGTAGGACAAATAACAAAAATTGAATTAACAGATCAAGGAATTAAAAGAATTATTCTGCGTGATGTTCAGATTGAACCACCATTTAACAATATTGTATTAGATGGGTTGCAGATTACAGTTCGATCAAAAAAAACAAATATTAACTTATTTGACCGCATCAAATTACGGGCATCACTTTTTCCACCTGCAACACCAGTATTTCCAGACGGGTATAACTTTTATCGCGGTTTGTGGTTTCAAGGTATTAGTGCAATTGGCTTTTCAAGCAGTACACCGCAAATAATTGCGCATGCTACACCTGGAATATATGGGGTTTTTGAATATTATCTACAGCGCACTCGTGAACAACTAACCAATAAGATTAATGCAGTAATGTCTAAGGATCAGGCTGCCATAGCCCGTGCATTTATTCTTGGGGATCAACATGCTGTTCCTGATAAGATTGTTCAAGATATGCGTGATAGTGGTCTTGCCCATTTATTATCTGTTTCAGGGCTACATTTAAGTTTAATTTGTTTACTAACATTTGCGTTTTCCAGACGATTGCTACTTTTTTATCCGTTGAATAAAATACCTTTATCACCTAAGAAGGTTGCAGCTATTTTGGCAATTATTGTGGCCTTCATTTATTTGTTTTTGACTAATGCTGCTATTCCAACCCAGCGATCATTTATTATGATGGCTTTGCTGATGGTTGGAATTTTAATTGACCGACATGTTTTTGGTTTTACAACCTTAGCTTGGGCAGCAATTGTTATTTTAGTTTTTCAGCCATTTACCCTTTTAACAGCCAGCTTCCAAATGAGTTTTATTGCAGTAGCAACAATCGTTGCTATCAATGACCGTTATTATCAAAACCAACAACCTTTACTAAGGCCGCTGGTACAAAAAACAAGTTATCTTAGTCAAATAACCAATTATATAACACAGCTGATGGTTATAAGTTTTTGGGTTGGTATTGCCATAACA
The DNA here is from genome assembly GCA_964414755.1 of uncultured Rhodospirillaceae bacterium. GTDB lineage: Bacteria > Pseudomonadota > Alphaproteobacteria > JAEUKQ01 > JAEUKQ01 > JAEUKQ01. Next base: position 56,201 of record CAYPXH010000005.1, read on the forward strand.
CCCATAACTTTATATCACTTCCAGCAGACCAGCCTTTATGCTGTTCTCGCCAATATGGCTGCTATTCCTATTACAAGTTTTATTGTGATGCCAGCAGCTTTAATTGCAGTATGTTTATCCACGATTGGCTTACAAGATATATTTTTTGTCATTATGGGTATTGGGATTGAAGCAATACTATATATTGCACATTGGGTTAGCCGGTTGCCAGCTTCATCAATCATAATCGATAATGTTAATCTTATATCGGTTTTTCTATCTGTTGCGGCGGTTTTTATCTGGTTAATAGCATATATTCCGTATCGTCGGTTATTAAGCGTACTTACTTTGGTTGTAGTTTTGTGTATTAGTTGGTTTTTCCCAAGGAAAACACCAGATATACTCGTGGCAGTACAAGAAAAACAGGTAGCTATAAGTAACGATAATAAAGGATATTATATCATTGTTGGGCAAAAAGATTCCTTTCTTATTGAAATTTTGAGTAAACGACTTAAGGAAACCAGGATTATCCCATTATCTTTCCTAAACAAAAACCCAGCCTTTGCTTGTGATTGGTATCATTGCTCATATGAGTTAAATAATAAAAGAATAGCAATTATTTACCGATCAGCAGAAATTGATTGGTTTTGTGATCAGGTAGAAGTTATTATCGATCTAACAGCAAAGCTGCAAACAATGTGTCCAAACACCAATGTGGTATTAATTAATCAATCAAAGGAGCAACCATTTTACTGGGGGTGGGATGATGGTGATAGGTTCTATTTTTTATCAACGCAAGATATTATTGGCCAAAGGCCGTGGTCATTGAACACAAAATAGGTATTTTTAATATTTGCGAATAATTGTGCGCAGACGACCCTGTATTTTAACTTGTTCTGGTCTATATATCTGCGTTTGATAGTGCCGATTAGCAGGTTCCAGTGTTATTTTTTTATTTTTGTAGTAGTACTTTTTAAGTGTCGCTTCGTGATTGTTCACCAGAGCAACAACAATATTACCGCTTTCCGCCGTATCTGTTTTTTCAATAAGTGCTATGTCTCCATCAAATATACCGGCTTCTTCCATCGAGTCTCCGCTTACCTCTAAGGCATAGAAATTTTTATTTTTGATACCCGTGGATAAAAAATTTGGGGGAATAGAGATTGTCTGGCGTGAATCGTTAACTGCTAAAATTGGCGCACCTGCTGCAATGCGGCCATATAAAGGTACCTCTAAAAACTTACTGTGTAACGGAGCCGGTTGATGCGAAAAGCGGTCTGAAGAAACTTCTTGTTTATATTCAGAGGTTAGTGGAATCATGTAATCGGGCATCCTGGCAATTTCCAGTGCACGTGCCCTCTGCCTTAACTGTTTAATAAAACCGCGTTCAGCTAAGCCATTGATTAATCTAAAAATACCTGATTTTGAACGCAACTGAACCGCTTCTTTCATTTCTTCAAAACTTGGTGATATATTGTTTTTTTGGATATAATTGTAAATAAATTGTAATAGTTCTAACTGTTTGCGTGTTAGCATAAATCCCCCAAGAACATAAAAGAAACAAAATAAGTTTTATGATTATTTGCTTGGTACGTCAAGCAAAATATGCCAATGATCTTTTTGTCATTATTTCATTACAATGTGGTTGTTATGTATAAACGAATCAAAGGCAAATCCCATTTTTATACATTCTTATACACTGGTTTAATGGGAATATTATTGTCGGTAGCAGCTTGTTCACCGTCTCATAATATGATTAAGCCAACATCTTCCGATAAAGCCGATGGTGATTTAACAAGCTTGGAACAATCAACGGATCATAGATATTTTCAGCAAAATATTACCATTCCTTACAAACCCGTCCCGTTAGGTTTTATAGTTATTATTATCGATGATATGGGTGTTAACCAAAAACTAACAGAAAAGACCATAGAATTACCGGTACAGCTGACACTTTCGTACCTTCCATATGCGATAAATCTTGAAAAACAACTGTCTATGGCACGTTTAGCAGGGCATGAGATTATGTTACATCTACCCATGGAACCCTATGATAAAAACACCCCTCTATATAAGGAAACACCTGATATGTTAATGGTAGGGATGAATCAGCAAGAGATTCAAAATATATTGACAAATGCTTTGCAAAAAATTCCTCAGGCAGTTGCTATTAATAATCATATGGGAAGCAGGTTTACTGAATGGGAAGAGGGCATGGCCTATCTTCTACAGATGATCAATAACAATAACATGTTTTTTGTCGATTCAAGAACAACTGCAAACTCAGCCGCATCAAGAATAGCAAAAGCTAATAATTGGTTATTAATTGAACGGGATGTTTTTATTGATCATGATGCGGATCAAGTAACAATTAATCGTCAACTTGCGCGTGTTGAACAAATTGCTAGAAAAAGGGGCTACGTGATAGCTATAGGCCACCCAACGCAGTTAACATTACGGTCTTTAGAGAGTTGGATAACAACCTTAAAGCAAAAAAATTTGCAAATTATCCCACTATCACAGCTGTTAATTTTGCTTCAATTGCAAAACAGAAAATAGTTTATTTTACTAAATGGCTGTCCAGCATCCAAATATTTTTTTCATGAACATTTAGGCGTTCAATTAATAAATCTGCCGATGCTTCGTCGCCTGCTTTCTGAGCTAACGGAATTATTTTTTTAATTGTACCTACTAGTATTTTATTACCAGCACTTAATATTTCTAACATCTGCAAGGCTTTAGGTGTTGTTAGTTCTTCCTTAATTTGTGACAGTGTTTGATAAGCAGCAAAGCTACCAGGAGTTAAAGAGCCCAGTGACCTAATACGTTCTGCAATAACATCAATCGCCAACGCATATTCTTTGTATTGTGTTTCAAATAGCAGATGTAAATTATAAAACATTGGACCGGTAACATTCCAATGAAAATTCTGGGTTTTTAGGTACAAAACATACGTTTCTGCTAACAATTTGCTTAAACCATCAGTTATTTTTGCTGATTTGCCGATTGTTTGTTTATTCATTTGCACATCCATTGCTCAAATTAGACTTATATAATTGAAATAGGCTTTTTAGAAAGAATAACAATAGCTTACCCAAATGTTGTGAATCTGTATAATGATGGATAAACCTATTGAAGGATTCTATCAATCACCTCTTGGTTAATCTTAATGGGATAACGTTTTTTTAGATGGTCAACAAATTGTACCCCTAGGTCATTTGTAAACTCGATCGCAAGCTCAGCAGATATATTCTTATAATCTGTGGTATTAATATCAATATCAGGTTTTATAACATTCGTTAATTTGGCGACCACCACACCATCATTTGTTGGATGATAAATTATATCACCAATCTGAGCTATAGAAAAAATGCGGCTATTTAAACCTTGATCAATATTTGATTCTTGGTCTATGCCACCTCGTGCAAGGGCTGGCGAGCTTATAACTGCTGCATCAAATTTCGCGGCGAGTGCTGCAAAATCACGACCAACATTATCTTTTAACAAATTTTCAGCAGTTGTCATGGCTGCTTCTATTTGCTGTTGTTTTTGCCAGTCTTTAATTAATTGGTCTTTAATCTCATCCAGGCTTTTAGGAGTAGCAGGAAATAATTGCGTAACGTTAAAAGACACATAATCACCGGATGGAAGTGAGGTCATAGGAACATTTTGACCAACTTCAAGTCGTAGGATGCGTCTTAATAAATTTTCGGGTACGGCAGAGGTAACCGCTTGTGCAATTTTTAAAGGAAATTCACGGTCTAACGCAATGTTTTCTAGTGCAACCAAGGTTATACCAGCCGATTTGGCGGCGTCGGCAAAATTTTCGCCTGCAGCTATTGAATCTTCAAAAATTAAATACCGTCTATTTGCAGTAATCTCGGCCTCGTTCCTGGCAAGAATAGATTTTAATTTGGGTAATGCTTCATCATAACTTGTGGCTTTTTCTGCTTCAATATCAACAAGTCGTATAATATGCCAAGAACTAACAACACCTTGAGTTGGCATAGATACTTCACCTGGAGAAAGTGCAAAAGCGGTTTCAAGCATATTTTGAGAAATTCCAAGTGGTGCAAAAGTTCTTTCAAGTTTATCTACCATAATCGGTGCCTTACCGGTTAAAGCCAATGCTAAATCTGCAAAAGATTGGCCACTTTGTAATTTTTTATAAGCCTCTTCTGCCAGTTCTTTGGTAGGTAATAAAATATGTTCGATCCGGCGTCGTTCGGGTTTATAAAACAAAGCTTGATTATTTGCGTATTCGTTACGTAAATTTTCTTCGGAAAAATTAATGGTTTTAACATATTCATCGGTTAGTTCTGTTAACGATATGTAGGCAATTGTAATATTGCGTTTTTCAGGACTTAAATAATTTTGTTTGGTTTGTTCATAAAATTTTTCTACATCATCTGCTGTAGGTATACCTGGTTCTGGCATTTTGTTTAAGCTAATCAGAAATGTTTCCGCTGTACGTTTCTCGTTACGATACGCATAAATTTTGCTGACAATTATATCTGGAATTTTTATGTTTGAAGCACTGCTTAAAATAATTTCTGAATTATTTACGGAACGAATATATCTAAAAACTTCTTCTTGGGCTAAGTTTCTTGAAGTTAAAAAATCTTGATAGGCATTGCGGTTAAAATTACCTGCCTGATCAGCAAAACTTGAAAAAATAATTTGTGAAACCAATGTATCTGGTGTGGATACTTTCATATCAGAAGCAAAGGAGTTGATAAGACTTTCTTCGATAAGTGTATTTAGCAATCGTTCATCAAAACGCTCTGATCTGATATTTTGATAGGTAAGGTTATCACCTGTTTGTTGCCTATAATCTTCCATCAGTCTACGTATTTTTTGATCAAACTCGGTTGCTGTGATTTCATTGTCTCCAACCTCGGCTACTGGCGGTATATCATCAAACCCACGAATAATATCACCAATACCCCAAAGAGCAAAAGATCCAACCAACAAGAAAAGTAAAATTTTCGTTACTAATGATGAAGCGTTGTTACGAATAGCTGTCAGCATGTTTTTGTGTCCAAATTTCTAATTGAAAGACTAATAAGCAATAATCAAAACACTGCAAAGTTTTTCAGTGTTAGCCGTTTTTTATAATTAATTCAATAATTATGATTATTTTTATTATGGATATTTTATGATATTTCGTGGTAAGCGTACGCAAGTAAGTTGTTCTAATATAGGGAAAATAATGCAATTGGTGCGAAAATTAATAGTTGGCAACTGGAAAATGAACGGCACTTTGCCAGAAGCACGAAGTTTGATTCAGCAGATCACTGCTGATAAGCCGTGGCCAAAAAATATTCATAACCCGCCGCTTATTGTCTTATGTCCATCACATCCTATGATACATCCAGTTACAATTATGTTGGATGGATATGATTGGCTAACTATCGGTGCACAAGACTGCTACACTCAAGAAATTGGAGCATTTACCGGCGATGTATCTGCCATGATACTGCAATCTTTAGGTGTTAAATATTGTATTGTTGGTCATTCAGAAAGACGGCGGTTGCACAATGAAACCAATCAAACAATTGCACAAAAAATTATCTGCTGTCAAAAACACCAGATAACGCCAATTCTTTGTATTGGCGAAACTATTGATGAAAGAAACAAAGGCTTAACCTCTGCTGTTTTACAACAACAGCTTCAGGAAAGCTTGGATTTTGAAGTTGCTAAGGTGCTGTCAAGTTTGGTTGTTGCTTATGAACCCGTCTGGGCAATTGGCACAGGAAAAATACCAAGCAAACAGGAAATTATATTTGCGCATCAGCATATACGAAAATTCCTAATGCAACATCATCTTTATCGACTACTAACACCAATAATACTTTATGGTGGATCGGTAAAACCGGACAATGCAGCCGAGATCGTCCATAGTGACGGTGTAGATGGTTTGTTGGTTGGTGGGGCAAGCTTAAAGGCATCAGACTTTAGGAATATTATCGCTGCTTGTATTCAATAATGTATATGTCGATATTTTTCTTAAATATATTGAAAATAAGCCATAAAATAATGTTTTAAAAATTCATAAACTGGTGCTTGCAGGAAAGTAATTTATCCTATAAAACAACTGTTAAGTTTTATCGATCAATTTTATATTCAAGGTACTTTTTATGACTACAATTATTCTTGTAATACATACTATTATTGCCGTTTTACTGGTTGGAATTGTTTTGTTGCAGAAAAGTGAAGGGGGTGGTTTGGGGCTAGGGGGAGGAAGTGTGTCGGGATTTCTTTCTGCGCGTGGATCGGCAAATTTTTTGACAAGAACCACTGCATGGTTGGCAACGTTGTTTTTTATTACTAGCCTGACTTTGGTAGTTTTATCTGCAAACAATAAGCGATTGGACATAGTTCCACCCACGCCATCAAGCTTCATTCCTCCAGTAAATAGTACAGTGCCAGCAGCGCCGGTTCCTTCTGTGCCAGAACCAAGTGTCCCAGTTGGACAATAAATTACTTTAGTTTTTTTATAGGCTGTTTTTATAGATCAAGATAACTTGGGTTATTCATGACAAAGTATATTTTTATA
>CAYPXH010000006.1:0-39734 GCA_964414755.1 uncultured Rhodospirillaceae bacterium
CCACTTTGTTTATTTAATTTATTAATTTTAAGTGAGTTCTATTGTGGAACACGTTGTCTTGCCAACTAATACAAACCCCAATGCCGTAGCTCCTGTTGCACTTGAAGAAGAAATGAAACGCTCATATCTCGATTATGCGATGAGTGTTATTGTTGCACGTGCTCTTCCGGATGTTCGTGATGGATTAAAACCTGTTCACCGACGCATCTTATACTCTATGTATGAAGCTGGTTATGAACCTGAACGCCCCTTTAGAAAGTCGGCTCGTGTTGTTGGTGACGTTATGGGTAAATATCACCCACACGGTGACATGGCTATTTATGATTCGATGGTTCGTATGGCGCAGGATTTCTCGATGCGCCTACAGTTGGTTGATGGACAAGGTAACTTTGGTTCCATGGATGGTGATCCACCTGCAGCCATGCGTTATACCGAAGTTAGGCTTAAAAAGTCGGCTATGTATTTGCTACAGGATATTGACAAAGATACGGTAGATTTTCAGCCGAATTATGATGAATCAACTGTTGAACCTGTTGTGATGCCATCATTAATACCAAATCTTTTGGTTAATGGAGCTGGTGGTATTGCGGTTGGCATGGCCACAAATATACCAACCCATAATTTGGGTGAAGTAATTGATGCATGCTGTGCTTATATCAATAATCCAGAACTTACCATTGAGCAATTAATTGAATTGATCCCTGGTCCAGATTTTCCAACCGGCGGTGAGATTTTGGGGTTGTCTGGCATTCGAGATGCTTATTTAACAGGTCGTGGATCAATTGTTATTCGTGGCAAAAGCGCAGTTGAAATGCTTAAGAATGATCGCGAAGCAATTGTTATTACCGAGATACCCTATCAAGTTAACAAAGCAAGAATGATTGAACGGATAGCCGAGTTAGCCCGTGAAAAAGTGATCGAGGGAATTACTGATATCCGCGATGAATCAGATCGTGAGGGCGTGCGTGTTGTTATTGAAGTACGGCGGGATATTTCTGCTGATGTAGTATTAAGCCAACTTTATAAACACTCCCCCTTGCAAACCAGTTTTGGCATTAACATGTTAGCCTTGCATCGTGGCCAACCATTGTTAATGAATCTAAAACAGGTTATTGAGGCATTTGTTGATTTCCGCGAAGAAGTTATTAACCGCAGATCACGTTTTGAACTACGCAAGTCCCAAGAAAGGGGACATATTCTATTAGGTTTGGCCGTTGCAGTTGCAAATATTGACGAAATGATCAAAGTGATACGTTCCTCGCCAGATCCAGTGATAGCGCGTCAGGCTTTAACCAGCCGTCCTTGGCATATTGATGATGCATTGCCCTTACTAGGACTACTTGAACAAAAATTGAATCCAGCCGATGAAAAAAAGGAATATTACCTAAGCGATACCCAAGCCAAGGCAATACTTGATCTCCGTTTACATCGTCTTACGGGGCTAGAACGTGACAAAATAATTGCAGAAATGTCTGAATTATCTAATCAAATCAGCCATCTGCAGAATATTCTTGGAACAAGGTCGCTACGGTTTGAAATTATTAAGGACGAATTATTACAAGCCAAACAAGTTTTATCAACACCAAGACGAACCGAGATTACTCAAAATGACAGTGATGTTGACATTGAAGATCTGATTCAACGCGAGGATATGGTTGTTACACTAACACAAGCCGGTTATATTAAGCGTGTTCCCCTAACCGCATATCGTGCCCAACGACGCGGTGGAAAAGGTAAATCAGGGATGGATGTGCGGGACGAGGATATTGTTAGGCAATTGATGGTTATCAATACACATACGCCTGTTTTATTCTTTTCTAATCAAGGAATCGTTTTTAAACTAAAGACATATCGTTTGCCTTTATCAACTGCCCAGGGACGTGGAAAACCACTTATTCAACTGTTGCCCTTGAAAACAGGTGAAAATGTGGCTACTTTGCTACCACTTGTTGGTGATGAAGAAATTAACCAACTCTCTATTATTTTTGCAACAGCACTAGGTCAGGTCCGCAGAAACAAGTTGTCAGATTTTATTCAAGTAAAATCAAACGGCAAGATTGCAATTAAACTTGAACCATCTGATCAATTGATTAGCGTTCAAATTTGTCATGATAATCAAGATGTTTTCCTCGCAACTGCAGCCGGAAAATGTATCCGTTTCCCTGTTAAAAGTTTACGGGTTTTCGCTGGGCGGAATTCGGATGGTGTCCGCGGGATAAGACTTCAAGATAATGATCGTGTTATTTCTATGACAATGCTTGAGCATTCAGCTTTTGACGCTGATGAACGGGCTGTATACTTAAAGTCAGACCGTGATGAAGAAAACACACCTGATGAGATTGATGTTGTCCTTGAAGAATCTGATATGGAAGCAACAAATATCACAACAGAAAATACCCTTTTGGCTGAAGAGTCGTTTAGTCCAAAACTAAAGGAAATGGCACAGCACGAACAGTTGTTATTAGCAGTTACAGAGCGTGGTTATGGTAAACGCACCTCATCATATGCTTACCGCCTAACGGGACGTGGTGGAGTTGGTATTGCCAACATTGAAACATCTGAACGCAATGGAGAAGTTGTCGCTACATTCCCGGTTGACAAGAGCGACCACATTATGCTGGTGACCAACCGTGGACAAGTTATTAGATGCCCTGTTCATGATATTCGAGTCAGTGGTCGAAGAACCCAAGGTGTTAAATTGTTTGATGTTGCAGGTGATGAAAAAGTTGTTTCCGTTACACGCATATCTGATGATGACCAAGACCAATCCGGTGAAGATGTTGAATTTGAATCAGCTGATACAGAATCAAGTACAGACAAGGAATAGAAACGATGCGTGTTGGTGTTTATCCTGGTACTTTTGACCCAATTACATTTGGTCATATGGACATTATTCACCGAGCAGCCGGCTTGGTTGACAAAATTATTGTTGCTGTCGCTGCCAATGCCGGTAAAGAACCACTTTTTACCCTAAGCGAACGTGAAAAAATTGTTAAACAGGAAATTGAAGCTGGTCTGCCTGTATCAGAAGCAAAGCGGGTTGAGGTTATTGCTTTTCACTCTTTGTTAACGCATTTTTGCCATAAAGTGCAGGCGAAAATTATTATTCGTGGACTTCGTGCCATATCTGATTTTGAATATGAATTCCAAATGACCGGAATGAATGCTCGTCTTGATCCAGGGATTGATACTGTTTTTTTGATGGCTTCTGAAAAGTACCAGTTTATTTCCTCAAGATTCGTTAAAGAAATAAGTTTACTTGGTGGTGACGTAAGTTCATTTGTATCACACCGTGTGGCAAACCTCTTGCAAACACAATTTAAAAAGAAATCACTTGAGAATAAAGGCTGATAATAACCAAAACCCTTATTGTAGCACAGCAGGTTTTACGCCCCTATAGCTTATCTGTTCTACAATGTAACAAAGTGCAATTGTTGACAAATTGGAAAAGTATAAACAGTTCCAAATTTGGAAAAATTTTTGCAGAATTTTGACTTGTAATATTATTAAGAAACCCTATGAGGCATAAACATATGCCTGGTGAGCGCGACGGGAATCGAACCCGTGACCCTCTGATTAAAAGTCAGATGCTCTACCGCTGAGCTACGCGCCCCTATTCGGGAAAAAATTTCATCAGCACATATGTAAGTAAAAGCCGCGCCCCTGTCAAAGTATTTTTTTGGGTATTTATTAAAATATAGTAATTAATGTAAGCCTGAAAGCAGCTATATGACTTATGGAAAATAGGTTTTAAGTAAGATTGATAATAAAATGTTATTTTTATTTTAAAATACGGTCTAAAACAGATACTACTGCTGACTAGGGATTGTTTGTATTTCTATTATAATAATTTTATTTATTTTCTATATAAATATTATTGGTAAAATCTTTGACAAGAACAGAACGATTATTGAGTTTATTGCAAATTTTTCGCTGTCATCGATATCCTATCGCTGGTAAAAACCTGGCGAAAGAGCTGCATATTAGCCTGCGTACACTTTACCGTGATATAGCCATCCTTAACTCTCAGGGAGCCCAAATTGATGGTGCGGCGGGATTAGGCTATATCATGCGCCCTGGGTTCATGCTTCCGCCAATCATGCTGCAGCTTGAAGAAATTGAAGCTCTAATTCTTGGGGCTAGTTGGGTTAAAGAAAAGGGAGATGAGCGTCTGGCTAAAGCAGGTACAAACGCGATAGCAAAAATTATTGCTGTTCTGCCAAAAGACATTAAAAATGATTTGGAAACCCCCAGTATTTTATTAGCACCACAACCGTTGGATCTTTCGTCTCAGCCTGCTATTGATGTTACTCTAGTAAGAGACGCAATTCACCGTGAAAGAAAATTAACCGTAACTTATATTGATTTAAAGAATCAGCATAGCCAACGAACTATATGGCCTTTAATTCTTGGTTTCTTTGAAAAAATCCAAGTTTTAGTTGCTTGGTGTGAATTGCGGCAGGATTTTCGTCATTTTAGAATTGATCATATTCGCAAAATCATTCTTCACGAAGAACGCTATCAGCCGAGACGCAGCATATTATTAAAAAAATGGCGTCAATTAGAAAATATTGACCGGTTTGAGCTTTAAAAACTTGTCTTTTTACTGCTGACAGAAATTGTCACTACCATCCGCTATGTTTTAATTAAGGCAATGAAAAGCTTTTTAAACATAAATTTTTGATTTATTAAATATCTGGAGCAGTAAAAATGTTATACCCCAATATGATTATTTTTTACGTCACTAATCCTAGCGAAAGTGTTAATTTTTATCAAAAAATTCTAGGAATAGAACCTCTTGAATCCTCGCCTACCTTTGCGATGTTTGATTTGAATAACAATGTTTTATTAGGATTATGGGCTATGCATACCGTGCAACCAACCCCCACGATCACACCAGGGGGGTTTGAGATAGCATTTACACTTCAAACAAAAAAAGATGTCGATGATTTATTTAATACATGGATTAAACAAGGTTTAAAAATCGTTCAGCAGCCAACAAATATGGATTTTGGCTATACCTTTGTTGCAGCAGATTTGGATGGACATCGGCTGCGGGTTTTCACACCGGTGCAATCATGAAATATTGGATCGGCGTAGCATCGGCCGAACATGTGCGCAAAGGCCGTGCAAATGGCTTTATGCAATTGTGCCATGGCAAATTGTCCCCGTTAAAACGTCTAAAGCACGGTGATATAATTATTTATTACGCGCCAACAGAAAAATTCCGTGCGACTCCCTCTTTGCCATATCAAGCTTTTACAGCAATTGGGATAGTTAAAAATACCAACCCTTATAAGATAGATATGGAAAACGGACTTTGTGGTTTTCGACGCGATGTTGAATGGTGGCCAGCGCAAGAAACCGGCATTAAAAATTTGCTGTCCACCTTAGAATTCACAAAAAATAAGAAGAATTGGGGGTATCAATTACGTTTTGGTCTTTTTGAAATCAGTCAACATGATGCTCACCTTATTGCGGCTAACATGCAAGCAAATTTATTTTCTTAGGCTTATTATAAAAACTTAACAACCACTATGTTTAGTATCAATAACCGAATCGGTTTAAGGCAGGGTTAATAGCCCTGCCCAGTCGGCTAAATCTAGAAAGGTAAACCGATCACGGGTAAAGCGTGTATAAAACATGGCACGTTTTATGTCATCATCGCTTAGTCCAATCTCTTCGGCCGTTGTTGGCAATCCTAAATTGTGGAAGATAGAAAGTAAAAGGTCTGAAGACATCTTTACCGCAGAAATTTGCTGCCGCCAATATGGCCACTGATGCTTCAATTTCTCTGCTAATGAAGGATACTGTTGGATACGAGTCTGTTTTATCTGAAAAACATCCCAATAATTATTAGCATATTGTTGTAAATAACTTTCTTGAAGCAAATTGATACCATAATCTTTGATATTAAGATTATGTAAAACTGGCATGTGTAAAATTTTTTCTTGCAATTCCGACATTATCAGGCAAGTCAAAGCAATCATTTCACCATGAAGCAATGAGTGTCTGAGATTCGCTTTAGCATGAGTTTCTAAATAATGTGCCAGCATATGTTCCCCCTGACTGGCAGGTGCACTACTTCCGAAATTAGTCATGGCAATCCCAGATAACACAATTAACTGAACCAACCCTAACATGGCCTTGGGATTCTGTTGTGTCGCCTTGGTAATAATTGGCATTACTGTCTGTTCAACATCAACCTGTTCGCGGACAATATTCGAATCATAAGAGGTATTTATCAGCAAATGAGCAAGCAGCCAATCTGCTTGAACCGTACTACGACATAAACAGTCCGCTATGCCAGCAGCAATCATATTTTTTGGGGCTTGCATCAATAAGTCTAGGTCAAAAAATGCCGCTGCGGGTGGAACAGCCGTAAATGTTTTTTTTATCCCTCGGTCTACTAATGATGCATTTGCCGCGCAATACCCATTCATTGAAGGTGCTGTTGCCACAACAATATAAGGCCGCCGTAACTGTGCAGCTGCATATTTGACCAAGTCATTGATTGTACCGGAACCCACTGCCACAAATAAGCTTCCGGGTGTTGCGTGATCGATAATATATTTAACGTACTCAAAATTTGCCTGCAATGGTATAGGCATTATTAATGGTTTTACCAAATAGCTTTTAGATAAAATACTAACAATTTCTTTACCAATAAGTGGGTATAAGTTGTCATCAGTAACCAGCAATATATTTGGAATGTTAAATGTCAACCGCCGACACAAAATAGCATCCAGTTGCGTAACTAAATGAAAATCGGATTCAACAACACACGTGAATTCTTTTTGATTCGCCGAAGTAAATCCGGTAAAAGTTCGCTGATATTTCATCTTAAACGCGTTGTTATGGTGATATCTAATAGGAAATCATAATAGCATCGACTTATTTAATAAACGTTTATCAACAATAAATCATAATATACACGATACTATAAATTATAATTGCTTGTTCAAATAAATAGGCTTAGCATGGGCGTAACTAAAAAAAGAGGCCGCATCTATTGATGCGGCCCAAGTTCAGGGAGGAAACGCCCAATGGGCGTATACAGCAACATCATAGTGCTGCTGCGATGCAGTATACGCATAATTATAAAACAAATGCAAGCAAAAAAATTAAATTCTATTTTAAAATTGGCAGATCTTTATTATAAAGCTTGTCAAAAATATGCTGCGTTGCACTGATTATCATTCTTGTCTTTGTAGCTTTTTATTTATATAAAATAGGGTGCTCGTATCGTTTCGATATTAGATAAAAAGCTTTACATCAAGACATTTCAATCTTACTTCTAATAAGAACAAAAATACAAGAAAAACTATATATAACTGGGGTAAACATGCCATCCTTTGACGTTGTCTCAAAAGCAAATATTGCAGAAATTGATAATGCAATCAATGGTATGAAACGTGAAATTACAACACGTTTCGACTTTAAGGGAAGTAAGGCCACAATTGATCGAAAAGATGAAAAATCAATCGAATTACTTGCAGATGATGATCTTAAGTTAAAGCAAATGCAGGAATTACTTAAAATGCATGTAACAAGACGTAATGTTGATGCTCATTTCTTGGACTTTCAAGAGTTCGAAAAGGCTGCAGGGCAAACTGTTCGTCAGCAAGTTCTTATTAAACAAGGTATCGCGCAAGATTTAGCAAAAAAAATTATTTCCCATATCAAAGAAAGTAAGATAAAGGTTCAAGCCGCAATCCAAGGTGATGAATTGCGTATTTCTGGTAAAAAGAAAGATGATTTGCAAGATGTTATTGGATTGCTGCGTAAGCTAAATTTGTCTCAACCCTTACAATTTACAAATTTTCGTGATTAACCAGACAAATTAATAAACATTTAGGAATAGTAAATTATGAGCTTAAACCCCCTACGACTTAATCCACTGCAACTTAAAACCCTTGCTGCCTTCCAAGCTTTATCTGAAGAACAATCTGTTGAGCAACATGCTGATGGCTTGGTTATCAAACACCTTCCATCCGCCCATGGAGACCATTTCCACATAGGTTCTTATGTTGTATCTGGACGTGACCTTTCTGGTCTGGGCAACCCCTCGGTATGGATTGTATTAGAAAGAAAAGGATTAATTAAGTCATATTATCCTGAATACGCCATTTTAACCCCTGCTGGGCAGGCCTATGACACCAGTGAGGTCAAAAAAAGTTGGCATCATAGCCATCATCACTAAAAATGATCGTGAAAGGGGTTTTTAATGTCAATATCCTACCCTAACCTTCGAAGCGGTGGTAAAATTCTTGTTGATGCGCTTTGTCTACATGGCGTTGACAAAATATTTTGTGTGCCTGGTGAAAGCTATCTTGATGCGTTAAATGCCTTGCACGACGTTCAATCACAAATTGAACTTGTGGTCTGTAGACAAGAAGGTGGCGCAGCTTTTATGGCCGAGTCATATGGAAAATTAACGGGCAAGCCGGGCATATGTTTTGTAACACGTGGTCCAGGTGCAACTAATGCTTCGATCGGCGTACATACCGCTTATCAAGATTCAACCCCCATGATTTTATTTATTGGCCAAGCTTCAACAGCAGTATTAGGGCGTGAAGCTTTTCAAGAAATTGATTTCAAACAATTTTTCTCACCCATCAGCAAATGGGCTGAACAGGTATATGATGCCAAACGGCTACCTGAAATTATTAGCCGCGCGTTCAATACCGCCGTTAGTGGTCGGCCAGGGCCTGTCGTTATTTCATTGCCGGAAGATATTTTAACCAGCCTTGTTGAAACAAAAGATACAGCACCATACCAATTTATTTCACCCGCCCCAAGCTTGGCTGATATTCAGGCATTTCAACAATTATTAGAAGATAGTCAACGCCCATTCATTTTGCTTGGCGGGTCAACCTGGAATGAAACGGCGATCGAACAGATTCATCATTTTTGTTATAAATACGACCTTCCTGTTGGCACTTCGTTCCGTCATCAGCATCTTTTTCAGCACCATCATTCTTGTTATGCTGGTGATGTAGGAATTGGTATTAATCCCAACCTTCAAAAGCGTGTTCAGGAATCTGATCTTATCGTTGTTGTTGGCGACCGGTTAGGTGAAATGACTACCAGCGACTACACACTTTTAAAGCCACCGGTTTCAAAACAAAAATTAGTCCATATTTATCCCACCGCAGACGAGATAAACAGGGTTTATCAAGCTAATCTTGGGATTGTTTCAACCGCAAGTAATTTCGTGCAATCAATTAGTGGCTTAGTTATAAAGAAACAGAAGCATTGGCCTGATTTGTGTAAACAAGCACATCAAGATTATTTAGCATACAGTGATCCAAACGTTACAAATCCAGGTGATGTGCAACTTGCAAAAATTATCAGCTCATTAAGAAAAAATTTGCCTAACCATGCAATTATCACAAACGGTGCTGGCAATTATGCAGGTTGGATTCATCGTTTTTTTCGTTTCAGCAAGTATAGAAGCCAGCTGGCACCCAACAATGGTGCAATGGGATATGGTTTGCCATCTGCTATTGCTGCAAAAATCTTAAATCCATCAGCACCTGTTATATCGGTAAATGGTGATGGGTGTTTTCTAATGAATGGCCAAGAACTGGCGACAGCTGTTCGTTATAAGCTGCCAATAATTATACTTATCATTAACAACAATATGTACGGCACCATTAGGATGCACCAAGAACGTGAATATCCTGGCCGCGTAATTGGTACAGACCTGTACAATCCTAATTTTGTTGCTTTGGCTAAAGCATATGGTGCCGATGGTTACCTTGTTACAAAGACTGATCAATTTGAAGATATATTTAGACAATCCCTAAATAACAACAAGCCCACAATTATTGAAATTAAAATTGATCCCGAGGCAATTAATACCCGAACAAGTTTGTCAGCTATTCGTGAATCGGCAATAACCAATAAAAAAAAGCACCACTAATCTAGAATAGGCTAAAATAACTTCTATATATTAACTATTATTTGTTCAACGTTAATTAACTTAAAAAAGGAGTTTCCATGTTAACAATTGGTCATCAGTTCCCAAGTTTTGATTTAGAAGCTGTTGTTTCTTCTGATCCCAAAACAGCTTTTACAAAGATTTCTGATAAATCAGATAAAGGTAAATGGAAGGTTGTTTTCTTCTGGCCGATGGATTTTACTTTTGTTTGCCCCACAGAAATTGCAGCCTTTGGCAAGCTAAACAATCAGTTCAAAGAGCGTGATGCAGTTATTTATGGCGCAAGCATTGATAGTAAGTTTGTGCATTTAGCCTGGCGTCAGAATAATGCGGAGTTGAAGAATCTGCCTTTTCCGATGTTAGCTGATATTAAACGTGAATTATCAGATAAGTTGGGCATTCTTCATCAAGACGGTGTTGCTTTGCGCGCAACCTTTATCGTTGATCCACAAGGTAGCATTCGTTTTGTTGCGGTAAATGACCTAAAAGTTGGCCGTAATCCAGAAGAAGTTTTGCGGGTGCTTGATGCCCTACAAACTGATGAGCTTTGTGGTTGCAATTGGCAAAAAGGCGATAAGGTTTTAAAACCGTAATCATATTTATAAAAAGATAAAGAGAGATACGAGCGGTGACTTGCTTTGTTACCGCTCTTTTATTGTGGAAAATATTACATGTCTATTGAAGCACTCAAAGAAAAAATTCCAGATTATGCCAAAGATTTACGTTTAAATCTTTCTGCTATCTACTCGAATCCGCTCCTGAATGATCAGCAAAAAGCCGGATGTTTTATAACAGCAGCGCTAACAAGCAGAAATAAGGTTGTAATAGAGCATATCTTAGCAGATTTTAGTGTTAAGATTTCTACAACCGTTTTGCAAGCTGCCCAAACGGCATCCGCCTTGATGGGGATGAACAATATTTATTATCGGTTTACCCATCTTGTCGAAAACGAACATTACCGCCAAATGCCTGCAAAACTAAGAATGAATGGGATCATGACCCATGGCATTGAAAAAGCAGATTTCGAGTTATTTTGTTTGGTTGCGTCAGCGATTAATGGCTGCGCTGCCTGCTTAAATGCTCATGAACATGAATTGCGCAAATTATCTGTTAGTGAAGAAGCTATTCAAGAAAGTGTTAAAATTGGTGCGGTTGTCCACGCGATCGCCGGTTTAGCCTAAAAATAAAGTAAGCCCGGAACGGGCTTACTTTTGACTGCTAAAACTAGTTTTGCCTTAACTATCTTGTGGGTCAGGGATTTCAGGTTCTTCCTGCGGTTCACTTGGTTGTTGTGGGGTAAACCTGTCAAACACACCATTTTCATCATCCGTCCTAAGGTTACCTGGATAAGGTCTGTCTTCTTCCGCAGGTGGCAAGACGCAGGCACCTAATCCCGCTGAAGCCACCATAATACCAAGGGCATAAAGTAATATTTTGGTCATGTGTGGTTTTTGAATGTTTTTGTCTTCTTGATTTATACGCATAATTGCCTCTCCTTATTAAGAATTTGATTATTCGTTGGATAAGGACAAGGATGGCAAACTATAGTTAATAAAATGTTAAAAAATATAACAAAAATGATTTTTTAATCGTTATATATCTAAAAAATACGTTCCAAATGTGTTACGCAAAAAATCTTTAAAATACCTACAAAAGGTATACACGACTAGAACGACCACCAAATTATAAGGGCCGAGCCCACACATACACGGTACCAACCAAACCAAGCTAAACCATATAAAATTATAAACCTTAAGATATAAGGTGCTAGCATCAACGCCACAATCAGGGAGCAAATAAAAGCAGTTGCAAGTTCAGTTTCCAGCACAAATTGGTGTTGTGAGGTGGTTAAAAACGTATAAATCGTCGCAGCAAAAAGCAACGGAACTGCACTTAAAAAAGAAAATTCAACAGCTGTTTTTCTGTCTAGCCCCAACCATAAACCTACAATGATTGTTACAGCTGACCTAGAAAATCCAGGTATTAGGGCTAGGATTTGTACAAGTCCAATAACACAGGCAGTAGTAATAGGAATATCTTCAATGCGGCAATGTTTTGGACTGTCTTTTTTATATGAGGAAAACAACAACATAACTATCCCCCCTAATACCAACCATATACCCATTGAAGGTATACTTTCTAGCCATGATTGTGCTATGTATGGTTTGGTTATCAACCCGACCGCAGCAAAAGGTAAACAAACAATAAACAGTCTTAGAAAATTTAATTTTGCAATCCGATCGGAAAAAAATGCTGCAACCATGTGCCAAAAAAAATTTCGGTAATAAATTAATATTGCCAAAATTGCAGCAAACTGAATTGTAATCATAAAAACGCTATGGCTGGTAAGCCCGCTTTTAAGAATAAAATCTGCGAGCATCAAATGCGTTGATGACGAGATAGGCATAAATTCACTGACGCCTTCAACTATTCCCAAAACCGCTGCTGAAAAAACATCTGCCATGTTTCAGCACCAATACTTATTCTTGATGTGACAAATAACGGTCGGCTTCAAGTGCTGCCATACACCCCATACCCGCAGCAGTAACCGCTTGACGGAATATTTTATCCTTAACATCACCAGCAGCAAAAACACCTGGGATAATTGTGGCTGTTGAATCTGGGTTTGTGATTAAGTATCCCTCATCATCTATTGGCAGTTTACCGACAAATAATTCTGTTGCGGGTTTATGGCCAATAGCAACAAAAAGCCCATCTATTGGTATTGTATGATCCAAGCCTGTTATCGTGTTTCGAATTTTAGCGCCAGTAACGCGTTTTGGGTTTTCGTGCCCCAGTACCTCTTCAATAACACTGTCCCAAATGACCGATATTTTAGGATGTTTTAATAATTTTTCTTGCATCATCTTTTCTGCACGCAGCTTTGAACGACGGTGTACTAAAAAAACCTTGCTAGCGTGCTGTGTTAAATATAGTGCTTCTTCAACCGCAGTATTTCCGCCCCCCACAACTGCAACAACCTTGTTTTTAAAGAAAAAACCGTCACATGTTGCGCAAGCCGAGACACCAAATCCCTGATATTTTTTTTCACTTTCCAATCCCAGCCAACGAGCTTGTGCACCGGTACAAATAATGATGGTTTTTGCTATATAATTTTGCCCCGAGTCAGTTACAACTTTAAAAGGATATTGGTTAAAATCAATATCAACCACCAAGTCATCAATAATTCTTGTACCCACATGTTCGGCTTGTAGTTTCATTTCATTCATAAGCCAAGGACCTTGAATTGATTGAGAAAAACCAGGGAAATTTTCAACATCACTAGTAATTGTCATTTGTCCACCAGGCTGCATTCCAGCAAGCAAAATTGGCTTTCTGTTCGCTCGGGCAGCATAAATAGCTGCAGTTAAACCTGCGGGACCAGAACCTATTATCAAAATATCGGTGTGGTTATTCACGATATAAACCCATTTTAAAAATGACCTTAACTTGAACTAGATATTAACCATATAAACAGCGTTATTTGATAGATATCGTAACAAAATGCCAATCCATATTTTAATATCTTTCTTTATTATTCTGCAAACTATAACTTTTACTACAGTTTAGTATTGCTTATTTTTTATATAATCACTAAAAACTAATCATTTATCTGTTTTACTTCAATTAAATTCACATCATGATAAATATCGACCAGGGGGAAAAATGCAGCCAACCGTAAAACATAAGCTTGATGATATTGATATACAAATTTTGCAAGAATTACAAAAAAACGGCAAAATAACAAATGTTGAGCTTGCTGAAAAGGTTGGTATATCAGCACCACCTTGTTTGCGGCGTGTAAAACATCTTGAAGATAGCGGTTATATAAAAAGCTATCATGCAACTTTAAATCCCATCTTGTTAGGGTACCATGTTACAATTTTCGCACAAGTTAGTCTTACAAAGCACGGGGAAACAGATTTGCAGGCTTTTGAAGAACTGGCCAAAACATGGCCCATGGTTCGGGAATGTTATATGCTTGCCGGTGAAACAGATTTCATATTAAAAATATCCGCGCCTGACTGGGAATCATACCAACAATTTTTAACAACAAAACTAACTGTTGTTCCAAATGTGGCACATATAAAGTCTTCTTTGACTATCCGCCAAAGCAAGAACGAACCAAGCATACCATTCGATATGTTGGTTAAAAAAACAAAAAACAACGCCGAATAAAACAAATTATACAACGTTGTTCCGAACACAGAGTTAGGCAAGATTACTTAAAAGCAATTTTTGCAATGGTATAGGATTTTGACCCACCAGGAGTTGTTACTTCAACTGTTGCATCAACTGATTTGCCAATTAAAGCGCGTGCAAGGGGTGCCGAAATGGATAGGCGCCCATTTTTTATATCAGCTTCGTCCTGGCCAACAATTTGGTATTTTATTTTTTCCTCTGTATCATCATCAACAAGGGTCACGATTGCACCAAAGACAACCTGATTACCCGACAATTTTGAAACATCAATCACTTCGGCTCGAGCAATTTTATCTTCGAGTTCGGCAACTCTGCCTTCTATAAAGCTTTGCCGTTCACGTGCAGCATGATACTCGGCGTTTTCAGACAAATCGCCATGTTCACGCGCTTCGGCAATAGCTTTTATAACGGCCGGACGTTCAATAGTTTTCAAGTGCTTTAATTCTTCCGACAACCGATGATAACCATCTATCGTCATAGGTATCTTAGACATTTTTACCTCATCAAATAAAAAACGAAGTAGCGAATTTATAATAAATTCTTTTATTAGTCACGTAATTTTTTTAGGCGTTGTTGCAAACTCATCACACCAAGGCCCCCTTGCTGCAGTACACGTATAGCACCAACAGCAGCTAATGAACCAGCAATTGTCGTGCAATAAGGAATACGCTGTTGGATAGCTGTTTGTCTTGTAAAAAAACTATCGCGCTTTGTTTGTGGAGCTTCCGTTGTATTAAAGACCAAGTGAATATCACCATTTTTCATGGCATCTAGAATATCTGGTCGTCCCTCAAAGACTTTATTAACAACACGGACGGGCAAGCCAGCTTTTTCAAGGAAGGCAGCTGTACCCCTGGTCGCCACGATAGAGAATCCTAACATAATCAATTGACGACAAGCGGGTAAGATGGTGTTCTTGTCTTTATCACTGACCGAAACAAAAACATTACCACCTACAGGCAACGATTTTCCTGCCGCCAATTGTGCCTTTGCATACGCTTTACCAAAGTCCTGATCAATCCCCATAACCTCGCCAGTAGATTTCATTTCAGGCCCAAGAATAACATCAGTACCAGGAAAACGTGCAAAGGGAAAGACGGCTTCCTTAACCGCAACATAAGGTAACTTTTTTACGTCTAAAGAAAAGCTTGACAACTTCTCGCCAACCATGATTCGGGCAGCAATCTTGGCAATAGGTATACCAATAGCTTTAGCAACGAAAGGAACAGTTCGACTGGCACGTGGGTTAACTTCAAGGACATAGATTTTAGAGTCCTTAATGGCAAACTGAATATTCATTAAGCCCACAACCTTTAAACTTTTTGCTAATTTAATAGTTTGCCGCTCTAATTCAGCAATTGTAGATGCACTTAATGTATAGCCTGGCAACGAACATGCTGCATCTCCGGAATGCACTCCTGCCTCTTCGATATGCTCCATAATTCCTGCAATAAAAACACTATGCTCATCAACGATGGCATCGACATCAATTTCAATAGCGTTTTGCAAATATCGGTCAAGCTGAACCGGATTTTCGCCAGAAACTTGAATGGCTTTGGTTATATAATGTTGTAGCCCTGCTTGATCCTGTACAACCTCCATCGCCCGCCCGCCCAAAACATATGAAGGCCTCATGATAATTGGAAAGCCAATTTTTTGTGCCACCTGCATTGCTTCGTCTAAATTTGTTGCCGAGCCGCTTTCAGGTTGATTCAAACCTATCTCATCAAGTAAGGCGCCAAAACGTCTTCTATCTTCAGCGAGATCTATTGTGTTATAGGTTGTACCCAGAATTGGTACTTTATGCTGATCAAGTTGATACGCTAATCGAAGCGGCGTTTGACCACCAAACTGTACTATAACACCTAAGAAAGTACCCTTTTGCCGTTCAAGATGAATAATTTCCATAACATCTTCAAACGTTAGCGGTTCAAAATACAACCGATCCGAGGTATCATAATCTGTTGATACAGTTTCAGGGTTGCAGTTAATCATGATTGTTTCTATATCAATATCCCGCAAAGCATACGAGGCATGCACACAACAATAATCAAATTCGATTCCCTGCCCAATACGATTTGGGCCGCTTCCAAGAATAATAGCCTTTCTTCTTGACGAAGGATTACCTTCGTTATGTATTTGATGATGGTCACCAATATGATAAGTGGAATACATATAAGAGGTTGTAGCAGAAAACTCAGAAGCACAGGTATCGATACGTTTATAAACAGGGTGTACAACCAATTGGTGGCGCAACTCACGAACATGTTCTTCGGTTATTGAAGATAATTTTGCCAATCTTTTGTCAGAAAAACCCATTTGCTTAAGCCGATAAAAACCAACGGCATCTTGGGGCAAGCCTTTTAACTGAACCACTTTTTCAGCAGCAACTATTTCAGCTATTTCATTAATAAACCACTTATCATAACGGCAAATTGCATTAATCTCGTCTACACTCATACCAAAACGTATCGCCTGGGCAATGATAAGCAGCCTATCCGGCGTTGGCCTTGAAAGCGCTTTATGCAGGCTAAGTTTATCATCCCCTCCATCGATAATAATTTCATCCAAACCCGCCAAACCTGTCTCTAACGAACGTAGGGCCTTCTGTAACGATTCTTTAAATGAACGTCCGATAGCCATAACCTCGCCTACCGACTTCATCGAGGTGCCAAGTAAAGGTTCTGTTCCAGGAAATTTTTCAAAAGTAAATCTAGGTATTTTAGTTACAATATAGTCAATTGTTGGTTCAAACGATGCAGGTGTTAATTTTGTAATATCATTGGATAATTCGTGTAACAAATAGCCAATTGCCAGTTTTGCTGCCACCTTGGCAATAGGAAAACCTGTTGCTTTCGAAGCTAGCGCAGAAGATCTTGAAACCCTTGGATTCATCTCGATTACCAGCATCCTTCCATTGTCTGGATTAATCGCAAACTGAACATTTGAACCCCCAGTATCAACACCAATAGCGCGTAATATGGCTATCGAGGCATTACGCATGCGTTGATACTCTTTATCAGTAAGGGTTAGTGCTGGTGCAACTGTGATACTATCCCCCGTATGCACGCCCATTGGATCGACATTCTCGATGGAACAGACAATAATACAATTGTCTGCACGATCACGAACTACCTCCATCTCAAACTCTTTCCAACCAGCTATAGATTCCTCAACCAAAACCTGTTGAACTGGTGAGGCGGCCAATCCATTACGAATAATTTGTTCATATTCATCTTTGTTATAAGCTATGCCACCACCTGTTCCGCCTAGGGTAAAAGACGGACGAATGACAAGGGGAAGGCCAATTTTTTGTAAGGCATGGTGCGCTTCATCTAAATTACGAACAATCTCACTTCGCGGCGTTTCCAGGCCAATATTTTGTACCGCCTCTCGAAATAACAAACGATCTTCAGCCATGTCAATAGCATGGGCTTTAGCGCCAATCATCTCAACTTCATATTTGGCTAATATCCCTGATTGGTGAAGTTTCATCGCTAAATTCAGTGCTGTTTGCCCACCCATTGTTGGCAATAGGGCATCAGGTCTCTCGTGCTCAATAATTTTTGTTAAGATATCTGGTGTTAATGGTTCAATATAGGTAACGTCGGCAAGTTCAGGATCTGTCATAATAGTTGCTGGGTTTGAATTAACCAGAATGACGCGGTATCCTTCCTGTTTAAGCGCCTTACAAGCTTGCACGCCCGAATAATCAAATTCACAGGCCTGTCCAATTATAATCGGTCCTGCACCAATAATTAAAATCGACTTAATATCTGTTCTTTTTGGCACAACCTTAAACTCCCTGATTAACTGCTAACGATTTTGGTGAATACGATACTGCTGCATATATGTTATAAATTGACCAAACAAATAGCGACTATCATGTGTTCCTGGCGATGCTTCAGGATGATACTGTACTGAGAAAACGGGTTTGTTGGTGAATTGCATTCCCTCGACAGTTTTGTCGAAAAGTGAGCGGTGCGTAACATGAACAGTCGATGGCAATGTTGATTCAACAACCTCAAAGCCATGATTCTGGCTGGTAATTTCAACCTTACCCGTCAACAGATTCTGAACAGGATGGTTTGCCCCGCGGTGACCAGCTGGCATCTTTCTTGTTTGCGCATTGATCGCTAGTGCTAATAGTTGATGTCCTAAACAAATACCAAAAATAGGTATAGATTTTGAAAACAATTTCTGTAACATCTGGTTGGTATAACTAGCTGTTATTGCTGGATTCCCAGGCCCGTTTGATAAAAAAACACCGTCAGGATTGTATGACAAAATGTCATCAGCAGTTGTGTGACAAGGTACCACGGTAACATAACAGCCAGAATCAACCAAAAGACGCAAAATATTTCTTTTAATACCGTAATCAACGGCAACAACGTGATATGGCTTAAAATTTAATGTATTGTTGTTTTCAGTCCATATCCCACTACCCTCACGCCATTCATAAGGTTTCTTACAGCTTACTTGCAAGGCTAGATCTGTTTTATCAATATCAGAAAAATTTTTTAATTGAGTTAATAGTGTTTTTTTATCAATTGCTTGTTTGGGCAAATTCGCTAATAAAATACGCATTGGTTTTTGCTGGCGAATTTTTTGCGTTAAATAACGTGTGTCAAGGCCTGAAACAGCCACAAGCCCTTGTTTATTTAGCCAATCATTCAACCGCGAATTTGCCCGCCAATTTGAGGACACCGAAGGTGTAACGGCAAATATACAGCCTGTCGCGTACGCTTGGGGTGATTCATAATCTTGATCATTGGTGCCGACGATACCAATTTGCGGAAATGTAAAGTTAATAATCTGCTGCGCATATGATGGGTCGGTTAGTATCTCTTGATAACCTGTCATCGCGGTATTAAAACACAGTTCACCAATAGCAATTTTTTGTGTTCCCATCCCCTGCCCCACCATGATCGTGCCATCTTCGAACAAAAGAATTCCTACCTGATCATGATGTATCATTGATGTACCTGCTTGTTAAGAAAGTTGATCTTACACCCACTGTAAAATATTGTTTTACAGTTAAATATTGTTTAGCAGAATATTCTAAGAGAATGAAAGGTTGATTAAACTAAGTTTTTGAAAAATAACCGTTTATTTTAATTTATTTGACTTAACAACATCTTTTAACTAGCTTTAACTGCCTGTAGTGTTTGGTAGTAAAATTGATTTTAAATTTACTATTTTGCCAGTATGAAGGCGGCATCAGAAATTTTGAAGATGAAGATATAGTTTTAAAATTTTTATGCTGTTTAACACCGGAAATAAAATAAAAATAATCGTCATTCTAACCTGAAAAATTAACAAAAAGGACTTTTCGATGAGTCAGTCACTGCGTGAACGGCTTAGTGAAGAAATGAAGTTATCCCTGAAAAACAAAGAAACAAAGAAAACAGGGACAATCCGAATGATTATTGCTGCAATTAAAGATCAGGACATATTGTTGCAAACCAAAGGTCAGCCTAATGGTCTACCCGAATCTGATATTCCAGGTCTTTTACAGAAAATGATCAAGCAACGCCGCGATAGCATACAGCTTTATGAACAAGGCAATCGCCTAGACTTAGCCCAGCAAGAACGCAACGAGATTGATATTATCAGTTCATTTTTACCAAAGCAATTTAGTGATGGCGAATTAAACAACTTGCTTCGGCAATTGATTACAACACAAGGAATAACAGGACCAAAAGACTTTGGAAAAGTTATGTCTGTATTAAAAAGCCAATATCCAGGTCAAATTGATATGACAAAAGCTGGTGCTTTATTAAAACAGTTTTTCGCATAGTTTCTTGATGGTTACGTTTTCGGATTTTGTTGAGCAAATCAAGCAACTACCCATTGTTCCTTTTATAGGGCGTTGGGTTAAGCTTAGGCGTCAGGGACAAAATTTTGTTGGTTTGTGCCCCTTTCACCAAGAAAAAACACCCTCTTTCAGCGTTAATGAACAAAAGGGATTCTTTTATTGTTTTGGTTGTGGCGCCAGTGGCAGTATTGTTGATTTTGCAATGAAGCATGAAAATTTAAGTTTTATTGAAGCAACCCAGCGATTGGCTGAAATGCATAACATCCCTGTTCCTAATGAACAGCATACATCAACAAATCCAATCCAAAAAAAAATTTTTGAGATTCTCGAGGAAGCAACTCATTTCTGCCAATCGCTTTTGTCTAAACCATCAGGCCGATCGGCTATGGCCTATTTAGAAAAACGCGGTTTGCATGCGCAAACAATTACACAATTCCGCTTGGGTTGGCTTGATAATAGCTCGCAGTCACTTTTAAAACACCTGACGCAAAGTGGTTACTCACAAGAAATAATTCATGAAGCTGGTTTAACAAGTTACTCTGAACGAACACAAACCTATTATGATCGTTTTCGTGGAAGAATTATGTTCCCTATTATTAGTAGGCAGGACAAAGTTATTGGATTTGGCGGGCGTTTGCTTGAAACTGAAAATACTACTAACCAAAACCTTGGTCCTAAATACCTAAACTCACCCGAAACAACAGTTTTTCACAAGGGTGATGTATTGTATGGTGAGTTTTTAATGGCCAAAACAGCCCGTATAAAAAAACGTTTGATTGTTGTTGAAGGTTATATGGATGTTATCGGGCTTCATCAAGCCGGGTTTAATGAAGCTGTCGCTCCGCTTGGAACGGCAATTAACACCCAACAAATTGAACGCCTTTGGCATTATGTTGACGAACCAATTATTTGTTTTGATGGCGACCAAGCTGGCATACGTGCTGCACAAAGACTTGCTGATCTGGTAATACCAATACTAAAACCGGGTAAATCAATTCAGATAGCAACAATGCCTAGCGGCTATGACCCAGACCTTCTCGTATTAACCCAAGGCGCGAACGCACTTGAACATGTTTTACAAAAAAGTCAAAACCTGGCGGATTTTATTTGGCAACAAGAAGTAACGGCAACCAAAATTGATACTCCGGAAAGATGGGCAGGATTTAAAGAACGAATTTTAAAGAAAATATCCGACATTCCGAACAATGATGTAAAATCAGCTTACTATAATTTTTATCAAACCAAAATAAGTAAAATACAACAGCAGGGTAATTTATCCAACCCTAGCCCACTTGCACGCAAAAAGAATTATTCTATCAATCCAAATAATCGTACTTATGGCACTTACGGGGCACAAGAAGGTGAAGCCATCAGAAAATCTACCCTTAATCATGGCGGATTTGAATATTTTCGTTTATTAAGGGTTGTTGGGCTTTTGATAATAAAACCAACGTTAATTGCAAAATATGCCGAAGAGCTTTCTTCTATTGAAACAATGCACCCGATTGGTCAAATGTTACGGGATTTAATAGGTTTTTTATTAGAAAATACCAATGCCAATTCAGAACAACTACATCGTTTCCTTCTTAATAAAGGGCACAATAATTTTGTCGATGAAATTAACAAACACCGCCTTATGTTGTTACCGGCTGATGCCGATCATCAACCCGATGAATTTTTTGAAAAACAGTTACATGAAGCGTTAGAAATGGCTCATTTAACAAAATTATCTGAAAAAAAATAACTTTTCTGAATTAAAATCTTGAATTTTGCATAAAATTCAACATATTGGCATCATCTTCTTTATCTTCTTTTGTGGTTTAAGATAATCATAGATAATGATAGTATGACGTTTCTTATTATAAATGGGGCATAGATATGGCAGTTAAATCCTCGAAAATAACAGAATCCGAGGACGTTCAGCAAGAAGAGACTGCTGAAAATTCAATTCCAAGTCACTTGCCGCCTGCTGTCAAAAAGATGATCGCAAAGGCCCAGGAACGTGGTTTTTTAACTTATGACGAACTAAATAAGGCGTTACCCCCAGAAAAAATTTCATCGGAACAGATTGAAGACACGATGTCGATGATCAATGAAATGGGCATTAATATTGTTGATGATGAGATTGGCGACGAGGAATCAAAGCAGGAAGATACTGAACAAACTGATGATGAAACGGGCGATGAGGCTGTAGAATCTGCTGGTCCAGGTGGTCGGGTTGACGACCCTGTTCGCTTATATTTACGTGAAATGGGGGGTGTTGAGTTATTATCCCGCGAGGGCGAGATTGCTATTGCCAAAAGGATCGAAGCCGGTCGTGATATGATGATAGATGGTATTTGTGAAAACCCATTAACTTTTGAAGCCATAGCAGCCTGGCATAGCGGATTAAACAATGGAAGCTTATTGCTGCGCGATATTATCGACCTAGATGCCAGCTATGATACGAATATGCTCGATGATGAAAAAGATATGGTCGTGGATAGTACAGCTTTTGCTAAACCCCCTGTAATTTCCAAAAGTAAGAGTGCAGAAGAAAGTAGTGAATCAGCGGAAAAGAAAGGTAATAAGACAACAAAATCGTTACAGAATAAAGTTGAATCTTCTGATGATAATGAAGACGATTTTGTAGAGACGGAAGGAACAGAAGATATAGAAGATGATCTGGATGAGGATAATCCAGAAAATGTTTCACTGGCAGCCATGGAAGCAAAGCTTTTGCCAGGCGTTTTAGAAACGTTTGATAAAATTGTAAAGCTTTCAAAAAAACAAAAACAGTTACAAGAATCGCGTCTAGCCTCTGCATTAGCAGGTGAAGAAAGTACCAAACAGTCAAACCAGCGGCATGAAAAACTGAAGAAAGAGCTGGCTGAACTAATGATACCAATTCATTTAAACAGTTCATGCTTAGAACAGCTGATTCAACAACTGTATGACCTAAACAAAAAATTGATGATGTCCGAGGGTAAATTATTAAGAATAACCCAAAAAGCAGGGATTAAACGGGAAGAATTTATTAAGTACTATACTGGTCACGAACTTGACCCTAAGTGGTTTGATAAAATTGGCAAACTAAATTCAAAACAATGGAAGACATTGTTAGCTAAGCATAAGAATGAAATGCAGTCTGTACGAACCGAAATTATTGATATTGCAAAACTCTGCAAACTGCCTATTCAGGATTTTCGCCGTATTGTCAGCACCATTCAAAAAGGCGAGCGTGATGCAACACGTGCTAAAAAGGAAATGATCGAGGCCAATCTTCGACTTGTTATTTCTATTGCTAAAAAATACACCAACCGTGGATTACAGTTTTTAGACTTAATTCAAGAAGGTAATATTGGTTTAATGAAGGCTGTTGATAAGTTTGAATATAGACGTGGATATAAATTCTCAACCTATGCAACATGGTGGATCAGGCAAGCAATTACAAGGTCTATTGCTGATCAAGCCAGAACGATTCGTATTCCAGTTCATATGATTGAAACAATTAACAAGCTGGTTCGTACATCACGACAAATGCTTCATGAAATGGGACGCGAGCCAACACCCGAGGAATTAGCTGAAAAGTTGCTGATGCCTCTTGAAAAAGTACGTAAAGTACTTAAAATTGCCAAAGAACCAATTAGTCTTGAAACACCAATTGGTGACGAAGAAGACAGTCACTTGGGTGATTTTATTGAAGATAAGAATGCAATAGTCCCACTGGATGCAGCCATACAGGCTAATCTACGCGAAACTACAACACGTGTTCTTGCCAGTCTTACGCCGCGTGAAGAACGGGTCTTGCGTATGCGTTTTGGAATTGGTATGAATACTGACCACACGCTAGAGGAAGTGGGACAACAATTTTCGGTAACCCGTGAACGTATTCGTCAGATAGAAGCTAAAGCTTTAAGAAAACTAAAGCACCCCAGCCGCAGTCGTAAACTGCGTAGCTTCCTTGATAATTAGTTTGGGGCCTGTAGTTCAGTTGGTTAGAACACGCCGCTCATAACGGTGTAGTCGCAGGTTCGAGTCCTGCCGGGCCCACCATATACAAAGCCAACCCCAGAGTAAGGCCATTTTGTCCTTGGCGCACTTTTGTGCGCATATCGTTTATTGATAAAATGTTTAACAATTTTTTGCTGGCCTTAGCCAATCTTTAGTAATATTTTTCAGAAATTATAGGTGTATATCATGGATAATCAAGTTTGGTCAGATGTTGATAGGTATATTGATGACCATCTTCTTGGAAAAGATAATGTTTTAGAAAAGGTATTGTTTAATACAACCCAAGCAGGATTACCCAATATTCAGGTTAGTGCAGCACAGGGCAAGCTTTTATATCAATTAGCTTTGATGGTGAAAGCAAAAAATATTCTTGAAATTGGTACATTGGGGGGATACAGCGCAATTTCGATGGCACGTGCCCTACCAAAATATGGCAAGCTTGTTACCCTTGAGGCTGACCCCAAACATGTCGAAGTTGCAAAAAACAACGTCCGATTAGCAGATCTAGAAAATATTATTGACATCAAAACTGGGAAGGCGCTGGACACATTACCCTTGTTAGTAAAATCACACCCACAAAAATTTGATGTTATCTTTATTGATGCCGATAAAGAAAATATTCCTAATTACTATGATTGGTCAATAAAACTGTCACATAGTGGTAGCATTATTATTGTTGATAATGTCGTGCGTCAGGGGCAAATTTTGCAAGCAGAAAGCAATGATTTAAGAATTCGCGGTGTACGTCGCTTTTATGAAATTGTCGGCCAAGATAAACGCGTAACAGCAACAACCATACAAACTGTTGGTAGCAAGGGATATGATGGTTTTTGTTTAATCTATGTTCTGTAACAGTTTCTCAATAAGCTTGTACGTTTTTGTTAGCTGTGCTCAAGAATTTTTGCATCGTGCGATTTAGCTTCTGCCAGCTTTTGGGATGACATAAAAATTAATGTTAAAATAAAAACAACCGCACCGACAATTGTCGGATACCAGATTCCAGCGTGGATATCCCCTGTTCTTGATACAAGAGCCGTTGCAACAAGCGGCATAAAACCGCCAAACCATCCACTACCAATATGGTAGGTAACTGAAAGAGAACTATACCGAATTTGCGCCGGAAATATATCAACCAAAAAGGCGCCTATTGGGGCATAAATTAACGCGACACAAATCATTAAGGCTGATAGAATAAGAAGTGCTGATGCATAGTTAATTTGTGTATAGTCAATTTGCATTGGATATTGATATTGCTGTAAAACGTTTTTCCACATGTTGGGATCAAAAGAATCCAACTGCGATTGACCAACCTGCATTTTTATATGACCAGCGTCTAGGCTTATATCGGTTTGAAATTGATAAGAAATTCCGAAACCGGCCAAAAATTTTCTAGCTTCCTGGCATTTGGCACTACATTCAGCGGGCACAATTAAAACGACTGGTGTTTTTTCTTCTGCGATTGATAAAGCAGGATTAATAGATTTACTTAATTGTTCAAACGCTGGCATCAGCAAAAATACAGGAACAATAAGACCTGCAAGCAAAACTGCTTTACGACCAACCCGGTCAGAAAGCCACCCAAAAAGTGGAAAAAAAGGAATTGCCATTAGCTGTGCAATACCTACCAATAAATAGCTGGTCAACATATCAAGCTTAATACTGTTTTGTAGAAAAATTAGGGCATATAACTGCCCAGCATAGCATATAGCACCTTGCCCGGCCGTTACAATTAATGCAAGTAAAAGGTAATAACGGTTCCCTGCTCGCGTAAAGCTTTCCCGCAAAGGTTTTTTAGACAGTTGATCCTTATTCTTCAATTTTGAAAATATAGGTGATTCTTGAAGTTTAAGACGTATATAAACTGATATAAGAAGTAAGATAATTGATACCAAAAATGGTATACGCCACCCCCAAATTTTGAAGTCCTCTGCCCCCAATAATAGATAGGTAGAAGAAATGATGGCTAATGATGCAAAAAAGCCCAAAGTTGCTGTTGTTTGTATCCAACTTGTATAAAAACCACGCCGATTAATGGCAACATGTTCAGCAACGTATATTGCCGCGCCGCCATATTCTCCGCCCAATGCCAACCCTTGCAAAAGACGCAACATTACCAAAATAATGGGCGCAGCGATACCAATAGCTTCATAGCTTGGTAACATACCAACCATTGCTGTAGATAAACCCATGGTTATAATGGTTGCTAGAAAAGCAACTTTTCGGCCAAATTTATCACCAATATATCCAAAAAAAGCTCCCCCTAACGGTCGAACAACAAAACCAGCCCCAAAAACAGCAAGACTATTCAGTAAAGATGACAGCGGATCACTTGAGGGAAAAAATAGCTGCCCAAAAAAAACGGCCAAAGTCCCGTAAAGAAAAAAGTCATACCATTCAAAAACCGCACCAAGGGAAGCCGCAAATATAGCCTTTTTAGGGGCTATTTTATGTTGTTCTAGCATCATCAATAACCGTTTTTATGTTAATAAATCGTATCATAAACGACCTATGTAAAGAATAACAATATCAAATTATAAGGTGCTCTAAACACGTCCTTCACGATACCAAGCCATAAAGGTAGCAATAATACCTAAAACAACCAGTATGTACGGCGATATTAGATCGGTTTGATTAATCCCAATTACCTGAAAATTATCTTGAGCATATAACCCGAACCAATTACGACCACCGGCATCACGATTCTTTGGTACAATTTGCCAGTTAAAATTTGGGTAATCACTTAACCGTATAATAGTACCTTTATTCTGATCTACCAACGGTTTTAGAATAGTTGAGGTTGAAATAACATCACTAAACTCTTTCGCTTCGGATAGACCATTGGCAACAAGGACTGTAAATTGGCTATCTTGTAATCGGTAAATTCCCGGCAAGTCAGCTGGTAATCTTATAAAAGACAGCCCGTCGCTATTCGGGGTAATAAGATGTTGGGTTTTATTGCCAACAGGATCTGTT
This sequence comes from uncultured Rhodospirillaceae bacterium, assembly GCA_964414755.1. Taxonomy (GTDB): domain Bacteria; phylum Pseudomonadota; class Alphaproteobacteria; order JAEUKQ01; family JAEUKQ01; genus JAEUKQ01. The sequence continues at coordinate 26,934 of CAYPXH010000006.1, forward strand.
ACTTGAAGCGTAATTGGCGTATTCTTTAGGGAACGACGCGTAATCTCAATATTACCATCAACAATCTTCCCGGTAAGAGATTCTTCCTCAAGTTGCGGTTCTTTCATTAACCAATGTGCCAGCCGGCGTAATAACTCGGCCTGTGGGCCACCACCTTCAAATCCACGTGACCATAGCCATATATGGTCACTAAGTAACTGTGCCACTCTTCCCTTGCCGACACGTCGAACAACCAATAACGGTTTGCTTTGCGCGCCAGTCATTAAAACATCGCCTTCAGTAACTTGTACCTCAACTTGTCTAAACCAACGCCCCCATGATGGCTTTTCTTCTGTTGATTGCTGTAATCCAGATGTAATTGGGTGTCGCCTTCCTAATTCACTAATATTTGGTAAAAAGCCCCTTTCAATAAGGACACCGGTTGGCTTACCTGGAAGAAGTTTGGCCAGGGGTGAGGTATAAAGCCCCATTTGGGTTGCATATTGCGGACCAGATGTTTCAAAAAAAGCTCCACCCTCTTCGACATATTTAACAATATTGTCAAAATATGTCCGCGGCAATAATCCCTGGCGATAGTACCGATCGAAAATGATAAGATCAAAATCCTTCAGCCGGCGAACAAAAAGCTCGTCAACAGGGAACGGGATTAGAGAAAGTTCATTTTCCGGTGTCGTATCACGAACTTCTGGTGGACGTAAAATTGTAAAATGTATTAGATCAACTGCTGGATCAGACTTAAGTAAATTACGCCAAACACGCTCGCCAGGGTAAGGTTCGCCTGACACCAACAATACCCTTAATCGATCCCGAATACCATTAATAGCAAGTGCTGTTCTATTATTCAAGGCAGTTAGTTCACCATCAACTGGATCAACCCAAAGTTCGATGATGTTTTGCCCAACTTGGTCAATTGTCAGTGTTAATTTTTGTTCAACACCTGGTTTAATCATTATATTGGGTAATAATTTATCTTGTTGCCGGATGTACAAATTGACTGGTTCATTGTTTGTCAATGGTGCCTCATCAAGCTGAACAGTAAGGGTTATCTGCTGCCCAACGATGCTGAAAACAGGTGCATCAAGAATTTTTAAACGACGATCTTTTTCTTTAGAACTGCCTGTTAATAAAAGGTGCACAGGAACTGATAAACGTAGCTGTTGGAACAAATTTGCATCATGTATTTGGCCATCAGATATAATAACAATCCCAGCTAAATTGGTTGTTGTTATATCACGTAATATTTCTTGTAAAGCAGCACCAATCATTGTGCTTCCACGATATTGTTCACCCAATTCACTTAAACGGATTACTTTTATGTCGATCTGCTGCTGTTGCTGGTCTAAAATTCTTTTAATTGCCTGTTCCGTTTGTTGGGCTCTATCTGCTAAGGCTTGACTGCCCGAATCATCAACCAAAATAATACCAACGCTGTTCTTGGCTGCTTTTTTCTCTTCTACTGATTGGGGATTTAGCAAAGCTAATAAAAAAAGTCCGGCTGCCAGACAACGCCACCACACCCCTTTTTGTCCTTTATACAAGGAAAAAGCTAATAGTACGATCCACAATATTGCTATGCCAAACAACACCCCAAAAGAAATTAACGGGGCAAAAGTTATATAAAATGAATCTTGTACCGCTGACATCATTTTTCTTCTTTTTCTAAACGTTCAAGAATTGCCGGCACGTGTATCTGGTCGGCTTTGTATTGGCCGGTTAATGTGTATAAAACCAAATTAATACCGAAACGAAAGGCTACTTCCCTTTGTTTGTCACCACCCGGCACAACACGGTACATCGGACGTCCGTTTTCATCATAAGCCCAGGCAGCAACCCAGTCAGCCCCTCCTATAACAATAGAAGAAACGCCATCATTTGCAAGATTTTCATCACGTTCAACCCATAAAGATTGGTTTCGCCATCGACCGGGATATTCTTGTAACAAATAGAAGGTGCGCCCCAATACGTGGTCTTTGGGTATCATTCTTAATGCTGGTATATCAAGTCCTTTGGCAAGCTCCTGCAATCTCTGTTGGGCAGGTGTTTCACCGATTGCTGTCACTCCTTGATCACGCGTATCAAAAACAATCATCCCACCGGTTCGCATATATTGGTTAAGACGTCTACGCGCATTCTCACTTGGGATTGTTTGCTCTGGAACAACTGGCCAATACAGCATTGGATACAAGGATATGTCATCACGTTCAAGGTCAATCCCAACAGGTTCACCTAGTACAACTGATGTCCTGTTATTAACAACCGCCGAAAGAGTTGCCAGACCCCGTTGACTTGTTCGATCCACCTCGAAAACACCTGTTTTAATGTAAGCAAGCCGGGTGGTTTTGGTTAGCTCGACAATGGCTCTGTCAAGTGTGGTATTTTGGTTGCCAGATGTTTGGGCAAAAAGCTTTTCCGGTACATAACTTACCGCAAAAAATATAGCTACTAAGTATAGTGCTGTTTTTCTTATCATATTGTTAGATGGTCGTAGAATCGCTAAAACAATCAAAAGATCCAGCAAAAATAACAAACAAACTAACGACAAAATATGGGGCTTAAAATCAATATTTAAGGGCTGGGTACTTAATTCTTCAGCTGTTAGACCAGAAATTTCAGGAAGGCTGGAATATTGTTTAATTGCTTTTCCTAGGTTTAAAGCACGTTGTGCCGTTTGATTTCCATAAAATCCAGGTGGGTTCTGCCAGCTAATAGCTGCTTTCTCAAAAACCGATGGGCTGGCAGGCATTGATTGGCTGTTTGGTAGTGTTAAATTGCCCCATGCATCAAGAATTTGTTTTGGGGGAAGCGTTTCACTTGAAATGGCAATTCCGCCAATTCCTGTTGATAAATCAAGGATTCTCTCAAGAATTTGTACAAAAAGCCCTGATAAAGCAAAATTTGACCAATCAGGGTTTGCTGTTGTATGAACCAGAATCAAGCGCCCTTTACCAAGAGTTGTTTGCGTAATAAGTGGTGTCCCATCTTCTAGGCGAGCCCATGTTTTTTGTGATAGTTGATTATCTGGTTCTGCAAGCACTTGCCGTAATATAACAACATCTTCAGGAATGACTAACCCTTGGAATGGGCTGTTTGGCGGAAAAGCCGCTAAACGTGCTGGCGACGACCAAGACAATGTCCCACCAAAGCTGCGATCACCTTCCCTGATGCGAATTGGTAATAATTTATCGCTATTCTGGGCCAATCTTGGCCCAGCAAACCTTAGTAACGTTCCACCTTCATTAACCCAATTAGTTAATAATTTCTCATCACCTGGGTTTAACCTACCAACATCAATCAAAATCATTAGGGATAATTTGCGTTCAAGCAGTTTTTCTAAATCCTGCCCTTCGCGAATTTCACTATAAGGCTGTAGCGCCTTATATACGTAATAAGTGCTGGATAATAATGGCTGGGTTACCGAAGCAAACCCACCAGACAAAATACCGACTGGTTTTATCTTGGATTGATCATCAATTAGAAAAACTGACGCGGCATTAGACTGTCCAACGATAGACACCCTGTTTAATCTGTTTCGTAATTCACTGGGCAACTGAATTATTTTTGAAACCTGTTTTTGATCAGCAAAGCCAATATCTTCGCTAAATAAGATTGCCCCTTGAATATCATAACCAACCAAGGTAATTACCGACAACGAATCTAGTGACAAACGACTAAAAAAGAATTCGATCCCATCTGCTGTTATACTCACTTTTTGGATAATGATGGGTAATAAATTAGCTGGCACCTTATATGAATGAACATGACCAAGTTTGTGTAAGGTATTAACAAAATCTAACAAACTATCAGGGTCCTGCGATGTTTCGGCAACATCTACCAACCCATTACTGTACCAAAAAACATCGGCTAGCTTATCAAACTGATATTGGTCGAGATAATTTTGTATTAACCTACGATCAATAAACCAAGATTGGGGTTGTAGGCTGTTAAAAAGAATCTTGGCTTCGCTTGCCGTCATTAACGAGGCAACAGCTGTTGTTTCTTGGATATTAGCGCCTGCAATTAAAAGAACCTGTTTCTTTTGCTGTTCGGCCTCTGTCAAAACATCATTAATTTGCTGACGATATGTATTCCAAAATTTTGTTGTTGCCCAATCATTCTCAACAATAATAACAACAGGGCCGTTTTGTTGAAAAAGCTCGCGCTCTTTTAAAACAGGTTGTGCCAAGCCAATAATAAGCAGCGCTGCAATAGCTAATCGTAATAATAATAACCACCAAGGTGTTTGCGCCGGTGTTTTTTGTTGTTTATCAAGGCCAACCAAAAAGCTAATAGCAGGAAATTTTATATAACGTGGCCGCGGCGGCAGAAAACGCATCAGCCACCACAACACTGGTAAAACAATTAAGCCTATTAAAACCCATGGATAAATGAAGGTTAAACTACCAAGTCCTAGCATTTCTTGTTATATTCCCCCTTTTTCATCAAGAGCTGCATAAAGGGCTATTAGGGCAAGTATAGCCGGTTTATCGGTATGTGCGTGCATAAAACGCCAGCCATATAAGCGGCATATGTTTTCAAGATTTTGGCGATGCGCCAATAATCGTTGGCGATAGGTTGATTGAACAGTTTCAGTTCTTTCAATTAAAATACGACTCTGATCCTCAACCCCTTCGAATAAGACTCTGCCTTGCCAATCCAGGTTTTCTTCAGCACGATCAAGTACTTGTAACAAGCATCCTTGCCCACCACGTCTGGCAAATTGCATCATGTTTTTTTGAAGTTCATCAACAGGAAAGAAAAAATCGCTAATCATTACCAGCCTACTATTGTTTTGGAGATTCTCTAAATTAGGGACTTGATCCGTGGCTAATTGCTGACGTTGATGGACAAGATATACGGCGGCCGCATTAACAATAGACCTTGCTACTGATGGTTTTAGATCACTACCAATAATACCAACTCTTTCACCTGCTTTGGTTAATAAAATAATCAAAGCTAAAGTTAATATTTCTGAACGAAGTCTTTTTTCAGGCCATTGCTTGTCGGAACTAAATTGCATGGAAGGTGACGAATCACACCATAACCAAACAGTCTGCGGTATTTCCCATTCCCGTTGTTTAATATAAACAGGCTCGGTCTTGGCTGAACGACGCCAGTCAATTTGACGAACGGCATCGCCATGTTGATACTGGCGATATTGCCAAAATTCCTCCCCTGTGCCTGGCCTGTTGCGGCCATGCAATCCCTGTGACACGATATCGGCAACATGCTGGGCAGCCAAAACCAACGACGGTACATTGGTGGCGATACCTTGCGCCTCTTCTTTTATTTTATGGGATAGCAGTGCATCAACCATTAATTCTGTGCTCGTTGGCATAGGATTTCAATTATTTTATCAAGATTGATACCATCTGAACGCGCGTTGAAGTTTAGCGCCATTCTATGACGTAAGACTGGTGTTGCCAGTTGAACAACGTCATCCCGATTTGGAACATAACGCCCCTCAAGCAAAGCACGCGCCCGACAGGCAAGCATCAAAGCCTGGCTTGCACGTGGGCCTGGCCCCCAGGCAACATACTTTTTAACTTCAGCGATTGAAGTGCTATCAGGTCTACCATTGCGAATAATATTAAGAATTATATCAACTAATTGATCGCCGACGGGTATCTGCCTAACTAAAGCTTGGGCATTCATTAGGGTTTGTGGGTTAAGAACCTTTTGCGGCACAGATTCTGTAATGCCTGTCGTTGCTACTAACATCTGTTTTTCAGCCACACGGTCGGGATAACCAATATTGACCTGCATCAAGAAACGATCAAGCTGTGCCTCGGGTAATGGGTATGTACCTTCTTGTTCAATTGGATTTTGGGTCGCCAAAACATGAAAGGGTTTAGGCAGATCATGATATAAACCGGCAACCGAGACCCTTTTTTCTTGCATGGCTTGCAATAAGGCAGATTGTGTTCTTGGACTTGCACGGTTAATTTCATCTGCCATAAATAATTGGGTAAATACTGGTCCTGGTACAAATCGAAAACTTTTTTTACCATCCATAGTCTGGTCAAGTATTTCAGATCCCAAAATGTCTGCCGGCATTAAATCGGGCGTACACTGCACCCGCTTTTCTTCAAGCCCCATAACTCTGCCCAAAGTCTCTACCAATTTAGTTTTGGCAAGACCCGGCAACCCTACTAATAAAAGATGTCCACCTGACAATATCGTAATTATTGATTCCTCAACCACCTGTTGCTGACCGAAAATCACTTGTGAAATTGCCTGCTTAACAGACTGAATATGTTGACTGACTAAATCAACTGCGCCTGTAACGCCTTCGGCAACATGTTTTAGAGGGGATGTATCTTGCATTTTATTTCCATTATTTTACGATTAATCAATTTCAGAAACGCTATAATGTACTTAGCATGTTTTTGCTTATACACGAAAAACACAAAAAACACAAAGTTGCTTTTTTTAAATTTTCTGCCAATCTTTTGAAGTCGATTATAATGTACTTTGTCCACCAGTTAGAAAGTATTTGATTTTCTAGCTTGTTTAAAGCAATGGCTATAACAACTGATTTTATATTAGGATTTACCAATTGTTGCGTCTTATCCTTACAATAATTTTGCCGTTTCTTCTGCCTTTATTGTTATTTTTTTCCTATTGGTTTTTTAAAAAAAATAAAAAACAGGGCGTTCCAACTGTTCCATGGTTTTGGCTGCTTATTGCGGGCATTTTGTTAAGCATTGTTACGTTAATTGCCCTCGAGATGACAGATCATAGCCCAGAAACGAACAAAACATATCGACCATCGCAAATTATTGACGGCGTGATTGTCCCAGGTGGATTTGTACCTGTTCAAAGTCCTAAAAATACAAAATGAACAACGATACTCTGGACATTTATGACCAGTCTGACCTTCTAAAACAGTCCTGGATCCAAAAGTCGGCAACGCAAGAAGTTATAAAATGTTTTAAAAAAGCCAATATTGCTTTTCGCTTTGTTGGTGGATGTGTACGCGACAGCTTGCTAAAAAAACCTATAAAAGACATCGACCTATGCACGCCAGCAGAACCTAGTACAATTATCAAATTGTTTAGAGATAATAATTTTGGCGTATACGAAACTGGTCTAGCCCATGGAACCGTTACGGTCGTCATAGAACACCAACCCTATGAAATCACCACATTAAGATATGATAAAAAAACCGACGGTCGACATGCAACGGTGGAATTCACGAACAACTGGCGTGCCGATGCCGCAAGACGCGATTTTACCTTCAATGCCCTGTCTTTAGACACAGAGGGAAAAATTTACGATTATTTTCAGGGTTATCCAGATTTGATAAAAGGTATTGTTCGCTTTATTGGTAACCCATTAGATCGCATCCTTGAAGATCATCTACGTATTTTACGATTGTTTCGTTTTCAGGCCTATTACGGAAAACAACCAATCCCAGATACGGTTCTAAATTTGCTTAAGAAGCATGCAAAACTGGTTGCGATTTTATCAGGTGAACGAATTAGAGAGGAATTTTTCAAGATTATCTTGGCGCCTTCCGCAGCTTCTATTCTTAAGCACATGATTGACACAGAAGTAATACAGCAATTTATTTTTGCACCAACTACCTTTGAAAAGATGCAGGCGCTTGTTAGTCTCGAACATCATGATTCACTACAAGGGCATATAACAATTAGCCCCATTCGACGGTTAGCTGTTTTATTTAATAATGTTGATATTCATCCCATCAATCAGCTAGGGCAACGGCTAAAATTATCAAACCAACAGAAACGTGAACTAAAAGAATATCTTAATTACCCCCAAACCATTGGATATGATACTTTTTCTATAAGACAACTTTTATACGATTTTGGTGCAGAACGTTTAGTTAATTTTTTTTTATTGCAGTGTGCTTCAGACATTAGTATGCAACGCGCAAATACCGTCGAAGCAATCACGCGAATCAAGGCATTATACGATATCAATAGCAGATGGGTAAAACCTGTTTTTCCAATAAATGGCAACGACCTTATAAAAAACGGTATACCCCATGGACCAGAAATAGGTCTGTTACTTAATAAAATTCATAATTGGTGGCGCAAAAACGACTTCAACCCAAATTATCAATCATGTTTGGCGTACCTAAAAGAAATTCAGCAATAGTTATTTGCTACAGCCTATGGCCAAGAAACCTCGGGCGGTAGGGACATTAAAATTGCTTCAACATTTCCACCAGTTTTTAAGCCAAAAATCGTACCGCGGTCATATAATAAGTTAAACTCGACATACCGACCTCGCCTAACAAGTTGCTGGTGCCTGTCTTTATCTGTCCATGGTCGTAACATAAGATCTTCAACAATTTTTTTATAGGCTTTTATGAAACAATCACCTACGTCTTGAGTGAACAGAAAATCTTTTTGTTGTTCGCCCGAATCTAGATAATCATAAAATATCCCACCTGCTCCACGGGCTTCTTGCCGGTGTTTTATATAAAAATATTCATCACACCATTTTTTAAAGCGTTGATAATATTCCGGATTATGCTTATTGCACATTGCCGAAAAATATGTGTGGAAAATATCTATCTCAGGTTGGTTGTATTTAAAATCGAGCAGCATCGGCGTTATGTCTGCGCCACCACCAAACCAAGCTTTGCCAGAAGTTACAATCATTCTGGTGTTCATATGAACTGTTGGAATTAGGGGTGACTTTGGATGAATAACAACACTAACACCACTAGCCCAGAACTTACCATCTTTTTCAGTGCCAGGAATTTGCTTGCGGAATTCTTCACTAAAAAGTCCGTACACGGTTGAAAAATTAACACCGGCTTTTTCAAACAATACCCCCTTCAACAAGCGCATTTCCCCTCCGCCAGCATCTTCACCAGATGCTAGCAAAGGATCATGACGGTGCCATTTTTTAGACATAAATTTTTCAGATTTTTCACTTTTTAAATGGTGTTTGGCATATTTTTCTTCCAATTGCTCTATCGCCAAACAAATCTTGTTCTGTAGTTCTTGGAACCATAGCTGAGCCTTTTGTTGAAGGTGTAATGATTTTTCCAACATTTGTTAAATCCCTCTAAGCTGGTTGGTTTGGCGTAAAGATTCACTTAAAACAATCGCCGCCGCTGTTACCACATTCATTGAACGTCGGCCAGGTTTCATTGGTATATAAACCCTGGCAAAAGATTGTTCGTGAACTTCAGACGAAGCTCCTTGACTTTCTTGTCCAACAATTAAGATGTCATTCGGTTGATACTTAAATTCATGGTAAGCATGGCTACCTTTTGTTGTCAGCAAAATAAGCCTAAATTGATTTTTTGTTACAAATTTCGAATATTCATGCCAGGATACATGGCGTTTAACCTGGTTTGGGTCGTAATAATCAAGCATTGTTTGTTTTAAACGATGCAGATCCCAAACAAACCCCATGGGCTCGATAATATCCGTTTCAACGCCCAAACAGGCTGCCAGACGCAACATAGCTCCAGTATTTTGTGGGATATCCGGTTGAAATATAGCTAAACGGGTCATATTCACTTATTAATATTTTTGTTGATGTTTTTACTTGATCTTCTTTTATGAGCATCTGAAATGCGGCTGTTTGTCGCATTATTGTTGCTTAATATAAAGATTCTTTTGTTTTGCATCACGAAGTTGCCAAATATACAAAATTTTTGTTGAGAACATCGCGATATTCGTTATAAGCAAGTATATACAATTTAAAACTTTATATCTCGTATAAAATAGTTAGGGTCTATGGTGGAGTTTCAGAATGGCCGATAAAAAACCAGGAAAAACCGAAGATAATCCAGAAGCTAGCCGGCGTGATTTTCTTGTTCTGGCAAGCGGCGCAACAGCCACTGTTGGTATCGCTGCTTTTGCATGGCCACTTATTCAACAAATGAACCCAGCAAGCGATGTTTTAGCACTTTCAAGTATTGAAATTGATTTATCAAAAATTGCTGTTGGTCAAAGTATTACCGTGAAGTGGCGTGGCAAGCCTGTCTTTATCCGTCACCGTACCACTGAAGAAATTAATGCTGCAGCCAATGTTAATCTTGCGGAATTACCAGACCCCCAAAACGATAAGGACCGTGCAAAAAAACCTGAATGGCTTGTTGTTGTTGGTATTTGTACACATTTAGGTTGTGTTCCAAGTGGCCAAAAAGTTGGCGAGAATCGCGGCGAACATGGTGGATGGTATTGTCCGTGTCATGGTTCACAATATGATACTTCTGGACGAATCCGCAAGGGACCAGCCCCTACTAATTTGCCGGTACCTTCTTATGAATTTATTAAAGATAATATTATCCGTATTGGGTAGGAAAAAACAGCATGAGCGTAGTATTTAAAAACCGTTTGGTACGATGGATCGATCATCGGATGCCGATTTTCAGTTCGCTGCACCATGAAATGTATGAATATCCTGTTCCTAGAAATCTTAATTATCTATGGAATTTTGGTTTTCTGGCTGGATTGATGCTGATTATCATGATTGTAACCGGTATCGTTTTGGCGATGCATTATACGCCAAACACGACTATGGCTTTTGAAAGCGTTGAGCGCATTATGCGCGATGTGAATTATGGTTGGCTCATCCGCTACATTCATATGAATGGTGCCTCAATGTTTTTTATTTTGGTATATATTCATATATTTCGTGGCATGTATTATGGTTCTTATAAAGCACCGCGTGAGATTTTATGGATGCTTGGCGTAGTTATTTTCTTTTTAATGATTGTGACAGCTTTTATTGGATATGTGCTGCCCTGGGGACAAATGAGCTATTGGGGCGCAACTGTCATCACAAATCTTTTTTCAGCTATTCCTTGGGTTGGTGAAGATATTGTCACATGGTTATGGGGTGGTTTTTCCGTTGACAACCCAACATTAAATCGCTTTTTTGCCCTGCACTACCTATTACCTTTTGTTATTTTGGGTGTTGTATTTTTACATGTAATTGCCTTACATAGGTTTGGCTCTAATAATCCCCTTGGTATTGACATGAAACGCCCCCAAGATAGCATTTCGTTCCACCCATATTATACCATTAAAGATGCATTCACCATTGGGTTATTCCTAATATTCTTTAGCTATTTTATTTTCTTTAATCCCAATTATTTAGGCCATCCCGACAATTATATCCCAGCTGACCCGTTGGTTACGCCAGCGCATATTGTCCCCGAGTGGTATTTTTTACCGTTCTATGCCATTCTTCGTGCTATTCCTTCAAAATTAGGGGGCGTGCTGTTAATGGGTGGTGCTATTGCGATTTTATTTGTGCTGCCTTGGTTAGATCGCTCACCCGTTCGTAGTGGCCGTTTTAGACCCATGTTTAAATGGTTCTTTGCTTTATTTGTTATTAACTGCTTTGTTCTGGGATATTGTGGCGCCAATCCACCCGAGGGGGATTTTATTCTTATTTCACGAATCGCGACGGCTTATTATTTTGCGTATTTTATTGTGATTTTACCGTTGTTAAGTGTGCTTGAAAAACCCAAACCACTGCCAGCAAGCATTAGTGAATCAATTTATAAACCTGAAAACCGCCTTGAACAACACGAAAGCTAATCCATGAAATTGCCATCTTTTCTGCTAAAATTAGCTATTGTTTCCGCTTTATCACTAACCGCGTCTGCCACATCTGTTTTTGGAGAAACGACAGAAATAAAAATTCCTCAACAAGAATGGGGATTTACATCTTTGTTTGGCACCTTCGACCGTGCTGCCCAGCAACGTGGTTTTCAGGTGTTTCGTGAAGTTTGCTCTGCCTGTCATTCAATTTCAAAATTATCTTATCGTAACCTTACCGAAATTGGGTTCTCGGCCGAACAGGTAAAATCAATTGCTGCGCAGGATCAAGTTGTTGATGGCCCGAATGATGAAGGTGAAATGTTTGAACGTGCAGCTTTGCCAAGTGACCGTTTTAAAAAGCCATTTGCTAATGAACAGGCTGCACGCGCAAATAATAACGGTGCATACCCACCAGATTTATCATTAATAACCAAAGCTCGACCCGATGGTATAAATTATTTGTATGCTCTTCTGATCGGTTATCAGAACCCACCAAGCGACATTGTGGTGCCGGATGGCCGTTATTACAATCATTATTTTCCTGGTCACCAGATATCAATGCCTTCACCACTTCCATCAGCCGGTTTAGTTAGTTATGCAGATGGCACTGAAGCCACAATTGAACAAATGGCCAAGGACGTTACCACTTTCCTGGCATGGGCAGCAGAACCAGAGATGGAATACCGCAAAAAACTTGGCGTACAGGTTGTCTTCTTTTTAACAGTTTTAACCATACTGCTTTATTTGGCAAAACGAAGGATTTGGGCCAAGTTAAAATAACCCGTACCACATTGCTTGAAATTCTATTTTGTTAAAAATTTTGTATAATTTTAGCAATTCGCTTGCGCTTGCTTCCTGAATTTTTAACATTCGTTTTCAAGAATATTAATAAAATCCTTTTTAAACTTTTCACAAACGTTGTTAGCTATTGCTTCCGCATACATCGGACACTGGTTTTCAGGGGCTTGTTCCAATTGGGTTAATAATATTGGATACACGTGGTTTTCATAAGAATTTATCCACGTAAGAAGGGTTAATATTTTCATTATTTAGTCTTTAGTAATGACGCTACCTTCTTGAGCAGCCTGGAGAATATAAATAAATTCTGGTAGATGACTTGTGGGTTTATCGGTACTAAACATGCTAATGATGTCATCGCCCCCCAAATTAAACGGTTATTGCTGTAGTTAAGAAGATCAATAAATCTTTTTATCTACCCACTGATGAGATTGGGATTCCTTTGACCAATTTCATAAAGCAC
>CAYPXH010000006.1:39834-40956 GCA_964414755.1 uncultured Rhodospirillaceae bacterium
TTTCTTAAACATTAAACCGAAAATGAAAAATATCGCCATCTTGGGTAATATAATCTTTTCCTTCAAGACGCATTTTACCTGCTTCTTTTGCCTGAAGTTCCCCGCCACAAGCTATATAGTCTGCATATGATATAGTCTCGGCGCGAATAAAGCCCTTTTCAAAATCACTATGGATGACACCTGCTGCTTGTGGTGCTTTCGTGCCACGTCTTACTGTCCAAGCATGTGCTTCCTTTGGCCCCACGGTAAAAAACGTTATAAGTTCTAAAAGTTGATAACCAGCCTTGATAACCCGGTCTAATCCCGTTTCCTGCAAACCTATCGTATCAAGATATTCTGCTCTTTCCCGTGCATCTTGCAAAACAGATATTTGAGCTTCAATTTCAGCCGAGATAACAACAGCTAAAGCTTTTTCCTGTTGTGCAAACTTCATAACTTTCATGGCCAAATCATTGCCTTTGGCTGCTGCAGACTCTTCAACATTGCAAACATAGACAACGGGCTTGGCTGTAATCAGTTGTAACTGGTGCACGTAGATTTGTTCATTTAATGGCAGCTTAATGCTGCGTGCCGGATGTCCAGCTTGAATATGTGACAAAACTGCTTCAAAAGTTGGCAAAAGTTTTTTAGCATCAATATCCCCAATCTTGGACTTTTTAAGAAGGTTATCTTTTCTTTTCTCAAGACTTTCAAGGTCAGCAAGCAAAAGTTCTGTATTAATTGTTTCAATATCACGAATTGGGTTAACCGAACCATCCACGTGGGTTACTTCTCCCTCAAAACAACGCACCACGTGACAAATAGCATCTACACTCCGTATATGACCGAGGAATTGGTTGCCCAACCCCTCACCCTTGCTTGCCCCCTTTACCAAGCCGGCAATGTCAACAAATTCCAGCTGGGTTGGAATAATTTTGGCTGATTTTGCAAGTTGTGCCAGTTTATTCAAACGGCTATCGGGAACCCCCACACGACCGACATTAGGCTCAATCGTACAAAATGGATAATTAGCCGCCTGGGCAGCAGCCGAACTGGTCAAGGCGTTAAATAATGTCGACTTGCCAACATTTGGTAACCCAACAATTCCGCAATTAAATCCCATATTGTTTTTCCTTTGCCAGC
>CAYPXH010000006.1:41056-45711 GCA_964414755.1 uncultured Rhodospirillaceae bacterium
AACTACTTTTTCGTTAGCAATTTCACCTTCATAAAATAAAGCTTTGAATTTTAATTTAGGAACTGAAAAACGATAGCGGTGGATTATTTGATCCACCGCTATAAAACCAGCATTGTGACGGTTATGTTGATGGCTTTTTTCAGGATTACCCAATCCTGCAAGAATCCACATGTGCCAACTACTTTTTCTCCGGAGTTGTTTTAGCCGGGGCAGCAGCATCAGCCGCAGGAGCAGCAGCATCACCCGCTGATGCCTGAGCAGCAGCCTGTTCTTTTTCTTCATCGCCCTTCATCGCGGTTGGAGCAGCAATTGTTGCAATTGTAAAGTCACGATCTGCAATTGCAGGAACAACGTTCGCAGGCAAGTTAATTTTGCTAATATGAACGCTATCACCAATTTCAAGACCGCTAAGATCAACGACGATAACATTGGGAATATTTTCAGGGGAACAAATCAATTCAATTTGGTGACGAACAACGTTTAATACACCACCGCGTTTCAACCCAGGTGACAATAGTTCGTTTGTAAATTGCACTGGAACGTTAACATGAATTTTGCTGTCTTTGCTAATCCGCATAAAGTCGGCATGCAATGGTAAATCACTAACAGGGTGTAACTGAACATCCTTTGGAAGGACGCGGACTGTTTTGCTGCCAATTTTTAAATCAAACAAGGTAGCAAAAAAACCGGTTTTTTGCAAGTTACGACGCAATTCGCCAGGATCGAGAGCAATCAGATCATTGTCTAAATTATTTCCATAAACAACACCGGGAACCTTACCTGATCTGCGGACGGCACGGGCTGCACCGGTACCTGTTCCAGAACGGGTTTCTACCTTTAATGATTTAACTTCAGACATATATTATCTCCTTATGGCATAAAACAAAATTGTGCCAGGCGGCATTCATAGCCTATCTCAGAATAGATTTCAACTATTTATTGAAAGATAGAAACAGAATGAAGCAACACCTGTTTAGACCTATAATAAAAACTAATCGAAAAGGCTTGATACCGACCTTTCTTCGCTAATTCTTTTAATTGCTTCGGCTATCAAAGGTGCCAAAGTTAATTGATGAATATTACTAATTGATTTTGTTGCCTCAGTTGCCTGAATCGTATCTGTAATCATCATCAATTCGATGGGTGAACTGTTAATGCGTGCTAATGCACCCCCAGATAACACCCCATGCGTTATATAAGCACTAACCGATGAAGCACCATGTTCCCGTAAAGCCACAGCTGCGTTACATATTGTGCCGGCAGAATCAACAATATCATCAACAATAATGCACCTGCGGCCTTTAACATCGCCAATAACATTCATCACTTCTGAAATACCTGCCACTTCGCGCCTTTTATCAATAATTGCTAAATCTGCATTAATCCGCCGAGCAATTGTTCTTGCCCGAACAACTCCACCCACATCAGGTGAAACCACGGTAATACCTTCTTTACCATAACGCATTTCTATGTCTTTACCCAAAACAGGCACAGGTAATAAGTTATCTGTTGGAATGTCAAAAAAACCCTGTATTTGACCAGCATGTAAATCGACCGTTAAAACCCGGTTGGCACCAGCAACAGTAATAAGGTTTGCAACGAGTTTTGCTGATATTGGCGTGCGCGGACCAGATTTACGATCTTGCCTGCCATAACCATAATAAGGGATAACAGCTGTGATTCGTTTTGCAGAACCGCGTTTTAATGCATCAATAATAATCAGTAATTCCATCAAATTATCGTTTGCAGGATACGAGGTGGACTGAATAACAAAAACGTCTTCACCGCGAACATTTTCAAGCACCTCAACAAATATTTCCATATCAGCAAAACGCCTGATGCTGGCATTGGTCAAAGGTATATTCAGTTGATTTGATATTGCGGTTGCCAAAGCACGGTTGCTATTACCAGTGATTATTTTCATGTGGATAACCGCCCAAATTGTGAAAGGATAACGGTAAATTATTAATACCCAATCAATACAATAAGGATTTAAAATGTAAATATGATTTTGATCAAAAAATTATTTTTCCGTCAATTCGTTCAAACACCTGCTAGCCGAATTATTCTGCACACATTAACCTAACAAGAAATTGTTCTTATATTGTTGACAGGCTTTTGATTTTTTTTAACAATCACCACGATTTAATATGACAGCCGTAAACTCAAAAAAAGCATATTGCTTGTCGTTTGCCTACTTAATCATAATATTCATTTATCATAGGTTTTATAACCATGCGCATCGAAGAAGAAATTAAACTGGACTTTAAAGATGTTCTTATTCGCCCAAAGCGCAGCACATTAAGATCCCGTGCTGAAGTTAATCTGCACCGAAAATATAATTTTCGCCATAGTGACAAGACATGGGAAGGCATCCCTATTATTGCGGCTAATATGGATCACACCGGAACATTTGCTGTGGCGAATGCCCTTGCCAAACATAGTATGATGACTGCTGTCGATAAATATGCAAGCGTTGATGAATGGGAAAAATTTGTGCAACAATCCCAGCATAACAAAGAACGGCTTAATTATGCTTTTGTAAGTTGTGGTATTCGTCAGGAAGACTTTGATAAGCTAAAAACTATTATGCGTCAGCTGGACCTTGCGTTGATATGTTTGGACGTTGCCAATGGATATTCGCAATATTTTGTTGATTTTGTGCGTCGGACACGAGACGCATTCCCCACCAAAATTATTATGGCAGGCAATGTTGTTACTGGCGAAATGACAGAAGAGCTTATTTTATCGGGTGCCGATATTGTAAAAGTTGGTATTGGACCTGGATCGGTTTGTACAACCCGAAAAAAAACTGGGGTTGGCTATCCACAGATTTCAGCGGTGATCGAGTGTGCCGATGCAGCGCATGGTCTAAGGGGGCTGGTTTGTTCCGATGGCGGATGTACCGTGCCAGGCGATGTGGCGAAAGCTTTCGCTGCTGGTGCTGACTTTGTTATGCTAGGTGGTATGCTAGCTGGCCATGATGAATGTAGCGGTGAAATTTTTATAGAAAATGGACAAAAATTTAAACGCTTTTACGGTATGAGTTCTACCGAGGCGATGAACAAACACCATGGTAAGGTTGAAGAATATCGCTCAAGCGAGGGTAAATCGGTTAATATTCCGTATCGCGGGGCTATTGAAAATACCATTCTGGATATATTAGGGGGTATACGGTCAACCTGTACATATGTTGGGGCGCAACAGCTAAAAGAATTATCAAAACGCACCACTTTTATACGTGTTACACAACAATTAAACGAGGTCTATGCCCCCTATCAAATTAGTAATTAAACAACGATACAAGCGTCGCGATTGTATAAGAATACCCAACAGCTTTATTTTAAAACTTCCCTAATGGCTATTTGTGAAAAGCCAAAACAGTGTTTTGGCTTTTCGCTTGGGAATTGTAAAATGTGCATCAATTGTTATAAAGAACAGCAACAAATTGATAAGGAATAATCAACAAAAATCTTCAAATGCATTTGTATCAGTTGTTTTGTACCAATAACCCAGAACGCGTTACTTTCCAGCTGCAAAACATAAAAACCAGCCACCCCAAAGAACATGTTCAGCAAACTTGGTACAAAAATCCTAATATTGTTTAAAGATTCGAATAACCAAAAATCTATGAATTGCGGGAAGATTTAATACCAACCGGGCTGGTTGGCGCGGGCGACCCAACAACGGCCTGGGGTACAGGCTGTTGTGGTATGCTGGGCTTATCCCGTAAAATGGTTGTCTTACCATCATTTTGTGTTGTCACGCTATTAATTGGCCGACACTGTCCATCAAGAAAAGCGCCGGGTTCAATGGCCAATGATTGATGCAAAATATCGCCAATAACCTTTGCGCTTTTGGCCAACATTACGTTATTACCACGGACTTGCCCGGTAACTGAACCTAAAATACGAACATTTTCAGCCGATACAGAACCATGAACATGGGCACCTTCAGAAATTGTTGCCCCACGGCTTTGTAAATTACCCTCAACAATGCCATCAAGCTGAACATCGCCAGAACAAATAACATCACCAACAACGCGAATATCTTTACGAATAACCGAAGCCATGGCCGGAGCACCAGCTTTATTAACTGTTGCCGCAGCAGAGTTATTATTTAAATAACGATGTACGTCACCATAACCCGATTCATTACCCGGTAGCTTTGTTGACATAATAATAAACCCCTTGAAAAAACTAACCTAAAAAAAATTGGTGTTTCTAAAATTGCATGCTAACAGCAATTGCTTCACGCCCTTTGTCGGACATAATCACATGCATGCTTAATGATTGGTCTGGGTCAAGTTTATCTACCCCCGCATCCGCTAAAACCGACGCATGAATAAACACATCTTTACCACCATCATCCGGCAAGACAAAACCAAAACCCTTAAAAGCATTATACCACTTAACCTTACCTTTTAGTTGAACTGCTTTTGAAAGGTCAACCGGCGGACGAAGACTTACTGGTTTTTGCCGTGCATCAGCCTGTTCAGTCGATGTGGTCTCGTCAATTGAAATAATTTTAACAACCTGTTTACCCTTGGGGCCGTCACCAACATGACATTCAATCGTCACGCCAGGCTGCAAATTCCTTTTGCCCTTTTCAAGTAACGATGAAATATGCAGAAAAATATCATCTTGCCCAGATTG
>CAYPXH010000007.1:0-43016 GCA_964414755.1 uncultured Rhodospirillaceae bacterium
AAAAATTATTCTTGACCAAGATATTTCTCCCGATAGTTGCAGGTTGTGGGATATGAACGGAAATGCAAAAGATGCATTAGGAAAAGAGTTGTTTGCTAGTGGTCGAATTTATCAAGAATTAGCAAAAAGATTGGCCGTATTCTCTGATGATGGTGCAAAAGATTTTACGACAACTACCTCAATTCAGTAACACTGAGGTGTAGATTGACTATTATAATAAAGTACCTATTTGATAAGTTAATTGTTTGTTAAATGGAGCCGTTAACATATGGCAATGACCGTTGAAGAAATCACGAAGCTGATTAAGCTATCGATACCTGATGCTATCATCCAGCTTGTGGACCAGCGCGGAGATCAAGATCATTATCAAGCAACTATTCATTCAAGCTTATTTGCTGGTAAATCAAAAATCCAACAGCATCAATTAGTATATCAAGCCCTTAAAGGTTATATGGGCGGACGCTTGCATGCATTATCGCTGACAACAATTGCAATTACTAAAACATCTGAAAAGTAAGGAGCTCTATCCATGAATACAACAGCTATCGTTGAGCAGATAAAAAAAGATATTCGCGATAACGACATAGTTTTATACATGAAAGGTACTGCAACACTACCGCAATGCGGTTTTTCTGCTGTCGTTGTTCAAATCTTAAACCGACTTGGTGTTCAATTTAAGGGTGTCGATGTACTGCCAAACCCTCTATTGCGCCAAGCCATCAAAGACTTTACACAATGGCCAACACTACCACAATTATATATTAAAGGAGAATTTGTAGGAGGAGCAGATATCGTCCGTGAAATGTATGAAAATGGTGAATTAAAAGAATTGATTCATGCAAAAGGCATAAAAGTTACCTTGAAATAGATGATTGTACCAAAAACCATACTGATTTCTGGTGCCAGTAGCGGGCTTGGCCAGGCTTTAGCACTTGCTTATGCCAATAAAAACACTGTTTTGTTTTTAGCTGGTCGTGACAGGCCTCGTTTATTGGCAACTGCATCTGCATGCGAAAAGTTAGGTGCTAAAGTATTTACGGATTGTTTTGATATAACCGATGCAAAACAGGCTGAAAATTGGGTTTTGATGTGTCATAGCAAACAAGCATTTGACCTTGTTATTGCTAATGCAGGTATTTCTGGTGGTAATTATGGTCAAATGGAAGACGCAAAACAATCGTATCAGATTATTTCAACAAATGTTCTAGGCGTTATGTATACCGTTTTACCTGCGATTTCCGTGATGCAGCATAGTAGTGGTGGTCAAATTGCCATCATTGGTTCTTTAGCAGGTTTAAAAGGTTTTCCAGGTGCACCAGCTTATTGTGCAAGTAAAGCTAGCATAAAGGTTTGGGCGGATTCTTTACGTCCAATTTTAAAAAAGGATAATATTTTCCTATCACTGGTGTGCCCGGGTTTTATTAAGACATCAATGACCAATCAAAATAAGTTTCCAATGCCCCTAATGATGTCTGCTGAACGCGCAGCCAACATTATCAAAAATGGATTAGGAAAAAAGAAGCCCTGGATTATTTTTCCCAAGACAATTTATGTAATAATTCAAATGCTTAATATGTTACCTATTACTATTTCTGATCACTTGCTTGCAAGATTACCAAAAAAACAAGGCCTGGAGTAAGCGAATTATTGTTGCGTATGGTTAGGGCGAATAATTTTTAACCATTCTTGTATATTACGGTTATGTTGTTCTAACGTTTCGGCAAAGAAATGACCGCCACGACCATTTGCTACAAAAAACAACTCTTTTGACTGAATTGGATTTAAAGCAGCAAGAATGCTAGCTTTTCCTGGATTAGCAATAGGTGTTGGCGGCAATCCAAAATTTGTGTAAGTGTTATACGGCGTATCTCTTCTTAAATCTTCCCTTTTCAACGAACGAACGAGTTCATACTCGCCCAATGTGATACCATAAAGAACAGTAGCATCAGACTGTAACCTCATTTTTATACGCAACCTATTGATAAAAACTGCAGATACTCTTGCCCGCTCTTCATCGAGACCGGTTTCTTTTTCAATAATTGATGCCAAAATAAGTGCTTCTTGTGCAGTTTTGATTATACTTTTATCAACTGAACCTTTGCGCCAATTAGTCTCTAAAAACTGTTGCATGGCCTGCTCCATACGCAACAGAAGTTGTTGTCGATCATACAACAATGGAAAATAGTAAGTTTCGGGTAGTAGTGCGCCTTCTTGTAGGTTATTAAAATATTCTGTGGTAACATATCCACTTAGGTAGAGATTCTCTTGAAGCAAATTTAATATTTGCCTTTTGGTCAATCCTTCAGGAATAGCTATTTGATATTGATCAACTTTTCCAGCATATAGCCGTTGAAAAATTTGTACAATTGAATAAGGGCTATTAAAAGTATAGGTACCTGCTTTAAGAACATTCTTACCTGCAAGCAACCAATCAACTATAAAAAAATCTAACTCATTGGTTAATATACCTTGCTTAATAAAACTGGCAGCAATTAGTCTTTTTGGTTGCCCATATGGTATAACAAGCTGAAAATCTCGCTCGGTTAATGTTTGAATTGAAAGTTGATTAACGCGTATATTCAAAATCAAACAAGTAAATAATACAAAGTAAAGAATCACATGTATTATCTGCTTTATCAATTTCAAAACCTATTTTGGTGGCGGCGCAAAAATAAGGCTGGCATTTGTTCCACCAAATCCAAATGAATTTGAAAGGACAAAACGCACGTCACGCTTTTTAGCTTTATGGGGAACAAGATCAATATCACAACTGGGCGATGGATTGTCTAAATTTAATGTTGGTGGAACTATCTGATCTCGTAACGCTAATATTGAAATAATAGCTTCAACACTACCTGCTGCCCCAAGCAAATGGCCTAAAGATGATTTTGTTGATGACATCGAAAGCTTATATGCCGCCGGACCAAACAACCTCTTAACTGCCCCTAGCTCAATTTCATCACCTAAAGGTGTTGAAGTACCGTGTGCATTGATATAGTCAATCTGGTCTGGTCTGATATTAGCACGTTTTATCGCATTCACCATTGCACGATACGCTCCATCCCCCTCAGGCGATGGTGCTGTAATGTGGTAAGCATCACCAGAAAGACCATACCCAATCAACTCGGCATATATTTTGGCGCCACGGCGTTTAGCATGATCCAATTCCTCAAGAACAACTATACCTGACCCTTCGCTCATCACAAAACCATCACGAGCAACGTCCCATGGACGTGAGGCTTTTGTTGGTTCATCATTAAAGGAGGTTGACAAGGCACGTACAGCCGAAAATCCAGCAATACTGATTCGATTAACTGAACCTTCTGTACCACCAGCCACCATAACGTCTGCATCTCCTAAGGCAATTAATCGTGCTGCATCGCCAATTGCATGGGCGCCCGTTGAGCAAGCCGTAACAACAGAGTGATTCGGACCTTTCAGACCAAACTTAATCGATATGTGTCCAGATGCCAGGTTAATTAAACAGGACGGTATAAAGAAAGGACTAACACGCCTTGGGCCTTTTTCATGCATAATTAATGAGGTTTCGTAAATACCCTGAAGCCCACCAATCCCCGACCCAACCATAACACCAGTTTTGCAGCGATCATCCTCATTTTGAGGAAGCCAGTTAGCATCTTTTAATGCCTCGGCAGCTGCAGCAATAGCATATAAGATAAAAGGTTCTACCTTTCTCTGCTCTTTTGGAGCCATATAGTTGTCAGGAAAATACTGGTCCGGCTCCTGCCCTACTTTTATTTGCGCAGCAACTTTGCTTGGCAAGTCGGAAACATCAAAATCTGTTATCTTTTTAATACCAGACTGACCGCTTAACAGCCGTTCCCAAGTGTAATTAACACCATTCCCAAGGGGGCTTAGTATACCAAGTCCTGTAACAACAACTCGTCTTAGCATTTTATATGATATTCCTGCAGCGATTTTATCAAAATAAATTTATTTTGAATGTTTTTGAATATAGGTAATAGCATCTTTAACTGTTGTAAAACGTTCAGCTGCGTCATCTGGGATATCGCAGCCAAATTCATCTTCAAAAGCCATAACCAACTCAACAGTATCTAAACTATCGGCCTTTAAATCATCTGCAAAAGTAGCATTGTCAGTTACTTTTGATACATCCACTTCCAACTGGTCAACAATAATTCTTCTGACGCGTTCAGCGATCTCGGCTGCATTATCGTTCATTTTTTTATCCTATTCATAGTTAAGTTACTGTTTTGAATACCCCTTGAACTGCGATTTAATATAAACTATCTAACAAATCTTTTGTTATCAAATCTAATCGACCGCAGAAAAAAGGCCTACTAGCAGGTTTTACTAAACCTAACAAAAAGTGCAAGTTTAAAATTAAACCATCAACATCCCACCGTTAATATGTAGTGTTTGACCTGTTATGTAGCTAGCCTCATTACTTGCAAGAAACACAACGGCAGGTGAGATATTGTCAGGCGTACCAAGTTTTCCCATCGGTATTTGGTTTTGTAATTTTTCTTTTTGATCACTACTTAATTTATCAGTCATCGGGGTTACAATAAACCCAGGTGCGATAGCATTAACCGTTACATCACGAGCAGCAATTTCAAGAGCCAAAGATTTAGTCATGCCAATTAATCCTGCTTTCGCAGCAGCATAATTTACCTGTCCAGCGTTCCCACTTACACCAACAATTGATGTCATATTAATGATGCGTCCCCAACGTTGCTTCATCATGCCTCTTAATACTTGACGCGATAGCTTAAAACATGTTGTTAAGTTAATATCAATCACCGTAGACCAATCTTCGTCTTTCATGCGTATAGCAAGGGTATCTTTAGTAACGCCGGCGTTATTGACAAGAATATCAATATCTCCTTGAAGCAATTCGGTTGATTGAGATATTAATCGATCAATCTCACCCGGTTGGCTTAAATTTGCGGCTATAACATGTATTCGATCTTTAAATTGTATGGCCATATCCTTCAGAACTTCTTGTTTGGTTCCAGTAACAACCACTGTTGCCCCCTGCTGATGCAAGGCTTTTACAATAGACTGACCAATTCCCCCTGAAGCACCTGTTACTAAGGCTTTCTTTCCATTTAGGCTAAACATAAAAATCTCCGCAATTTATAATGATCCTGAGCAGCAATAAATAAATTTATTGGTTATTTATGTATTTAACAATTGATTCGATATGACCTACTTCACCACAATTCAAACAATTAGCATCTTTGTCGATACGTTTAATAAGCCCTGATAAAACCTTACCTGCACCAATTTCAATATAATCAGTTATACGTTGGTTTTTCATTTGTATTATAGATTCGCGCCAACGTACCATTCCAACAACCTGCTTAACTAATAAATCAGGAATAAGTTTATAGTCGCTGGTTACCTGGGCATTAAAATTAGTTACAACAGGCTTTTGTAATGATTTAATCTGTACACTCATTAAAGCATCAGCCATACGTTGTGCCGCTGATTCCATTAATGGACAATGAAAAGGCGCACTAACAGGTAATAATACGGCCCTCTTGATACCATAAGTTGATGCAAGATTTATTGCTTCGTCAATAGCTGTCTTATTACCACTGATAACAATTTGTCCAACCGAATTATCATTTGCCGGCACACAAATTTGATTTGTTTTACTTGCGGCTGCTTGGCATATTTTTGCTGCTGTATCTAGATCAGAGCCAAGCAATGCTGCCATCGCACCTTGGCCAACCGGCACAGCGCGCTGCATGGCTTGTCCACGAATTTTAAGAAGCCGAGCACTTTCGGCTAAATTAAAAGCACCACTAACTGTTAAAGCCGTATATTCGCCAAGCGAATGACCCGCCAGAATACTTGATTTGGCAACAATTGGATAACCAGATTCTTGATTTAATACACTAATAAAAGCCATACTTACCGCCATTAAAGCTGGCTGTGTATTCTCAGTTAACATTAAATCATTTTCTGGCCCATCACTAATAATCTTAAATAAAGATTGTTTAAGCGAATCATCGACTTCCTGAAACACTTTTTTAGCCGCGGTAAAATTGTTTGCTAGATCCACGCCCATACCAACAAATTGCGAACCCTGGCCTGGAAAAACTAACGCAAAAGCCATAAAGAAATTCCTTTTCTATTCATAAATACGAATTGATCCCTTCTGTGCAGGGTTAAACAATGACAGATCAATTGTTTTTCCATGCAAAACACAATCTTGGTCTAATAAATCCAAGAAAGCATGTGCGATTTCATCTGGGTTTTTTAATTTTTTTGGATCCTCGCCAGGAAAAGCCTGCTTACGCATATCCGTCCTAACGGCACCCGGGCTAAGTAAATTAATTTTAATGTTTGTCATAGCTGTTTCGGCCGCATATATACGAACCAGCATTTCCAATGCTGTTTTGCTAATAGCATAACTACCCCAATATGCAGGAACCCTTCTGGTAACACCGCTAGTCACAAAAACAGCGCGACCGGCCGCAGACAATCTTAGTAAAGGGTCAAGTGCTCTTATAAGATACCAGTTTGATGTAAAATTAATCTTAAGAACTCTTTCCCACTCTTCGGGCGTTATTTGCACTAATTGGGTCAAAGTACCAAGAACTGCTGCGTTACTAACAAATATATCAAGTTTACCAAAACGTTCATAAATTGCCTGGCCTATCAGATTAATTTTTTCAATTTCCATTAAATCAAAAGGCAATAAAATGGCTGGTTTACCAACTTTTTTAATTTGATCATCGGTCTTTTCTAAAAGACGTTGATTGCGCGCTAATAAAATTACCTGCGCCCCTTGAGATGCCAATAAAATTGCGACTGAAGCACCTATACCACGCGAAGCACCGGTGATTAAAGCTATTTTATCTTGAAATTTTTGTATGTTCTGAGCCATATAATTCTAATTTTTATGGATTTGTTGGTTGATCAAGAGGGATTAAGGAACGAACAAAATCAACGCCCATATCTAAATATGGCTTAGTAAAGCTATTCTCAAGAAAATACCTACCCTCTTGACCAGGAAAAGCCCATAAAGTTAGCATATACAACAAGCACACAATTACCCATCCCCGAACCAATCCAAAAATAAGCCCAAGCCAACGATCAACTGCGGTCGGAGAGTTAGGAACAATTGCTTTACCAATAAGATGAACAAAAATCATTAATATTACTAGTGTTACCAGGAATACGCCTCCCCAACCAACAAGCTGGGCGATTAATTCACGTTCTATATACCCCTCTACCCATGCAGAAATCTCGGGACCTATATAAATTGCAACAATCACGGCTATAACCCAAGCAGCCAACCACAAAATTTCTTTAATAAACCCAATACTAAGAGCTAAAAGTCCTGAAATTGCAACAATAACGATCACAATTATATCAACCCAATTCATTGTCACTCCTATTTATTACCTGTGCCTGGTGTTATTTTGCTATTCTTGTGTCCTAATAGTATTCATTAACTTTTCTAATGTTGCAATTTCTTTTAGCGTTATTTGTTTTTCAATCCCAGCTATTTGTTTTTTGAGTTGTGATGGCAGATAAGCAATTTCAAACCCCAATTTTGCAGCTTCTTTCAGCCGGATGGAACAATGGTTTATCCCACGAATCTCACCACCCAAACCAACCTCACCAATAATAACAAGCTTTTCGCTTAGACTTTTCTTAAAGATGGATGAAATTAATGCAGCAGCAACCGCCATATCCGCTGCTGGTTCTTGGATTCGAAGTCCCCCAGTAACATTTAAAAAAATATCCTGTGAAGCTAAAGATAGACGACAGCGTGTTTCAAGGACAGCAATAATCATAGCAAGCCTACTAGAATCCCATCCAACAACTGATCTTCTTGGAGTCCCAAAAGAAGATGGTGCGATTAAAGTCTGTATTTCCATAAGTACTGGCCTGGTTCCTTCAAGTCCTACAAAAATTACACTGCCAGGTTGTGTTGTTCGATCTTTAATAAAAATAGCCGATGGATTGATAACTTCTTGTAAACCACTGTCAGTCATTTCAAAAATGCCAATTTCATCGGTTGGGCCAAACCGGTTTTTTACTGTCCTTAGAATTCTAAATTGGTGATGTCGTTCTCCCTCGAAGTAAAGTACGCAATCAACAATGTGTTCTAAAACCTTAGGTCCAGCAATAGCACCTTCTTTTGTAACATGACCAACCAAAACTACCGTTATGTTTTTTTGCTTAGCCATACGAATCAACTCACTGGCACAAGTACGTATTTGTGCAACTGTACCGGGTGCCGAATCAATCGCTTCAGTATATAATGTTTGAATTGAGTCAATAATCACGACTGAACCAATAGGCATTTTATCTAATGAAAGCAGAATATTTGTTAGTTGGTTATTAGCTGCAAGCATCACTTTTGCTTCGCTTAAATGTAGCCTTTCAGCGCGCATGCGTATTTGCTCAATGCCTTCTTCACCCGAAATATAATAATGCTGACCTGTAGTTTTTTTTTGCGCAAGGGTTGCTAATACTTGCAGCAAAAGGGTTGATTTGCCAATACCTGGGTCTCCACCCACAAGAATAGCCGAACCAAACACCAACCCACCACCACAAACACGATCAAATTCATTAATTCCACTAATCATTCTTGGCGGAACAGGTTGCTCACCCTTAAGTCCGAGGAATTCAATATCATCCGCTTTGCTCCGATTAATAATCTTTTTGATTTTCGCCTGGCTGCCAATTGCTGTTTCCTGTGTTATACTGTTCCAAGAACCACATTCATCACATTTGCCGGCCCATTTTTTATATTGGGCACCACAATTCTGGCATTGGTAGATTATTGGGACCATGTTTTGGTTACTCTACGATAAGATTCGTATGGGCATTTCTATTGGACCTTCGGCACGCCCATGAATAAATTGGTCAACATACATATTACCTGATTGATCAATTTCTTGTGTTTTGCCAGACCATATAAGCTTGCCTTGATATAACATCACAATCCTGTTGGCAATTTTTCTGGCGCTTATTAAATCATGAGTAATTGAGAGTGCTGTTGCACCAATTTTTTGAACAACCTTGATAATTAGGTTGTTAATAACATCACTCATAATTGGATCAAGTCCAGTTGTTGGTTCATCAAAGAAAATGATACCCGGTTTACTTGCTATGGCACGTGCTAGTGCAACTCTTTTTTGCATACCTCCAGATAGTTCAGCCGGTGATAGATCGGCTATCTGCACCCCAAGACCAACCATCTCAAGATTTCTAATTGCCTGTTCTTTGGCGTCATTCTTACTTTTTTTATCTCGATGCAATAAGGTAAAGGCAACATTCTCCCATACTTTTAGGCTATCAAACAAAGCCGATCCCTGAAAAAGCATGCCAATTTTGGCAAGTATTTTCTGACGAATTAACAAACTAGCACCAATCATTTCCTGACCATCAATCATTATACTACCTGAATCAGGAGTTACGAGCCCTAAGATACACTTCAGTAAAACTGATTTCCCTGATCCTGATCCGCCAATAATAACAACTGAATCGCCAGCCATAATATCAAGATTAACACCATTAAGCACTTTCTTATTACCAAAAGATTTGTGCAGGTTTTTAATTGAAATTTTGGGTATTATATCTGTCATATACTAAAAAACGCCTCGGTCAGGAAATAATTA
Source organism: uncultured Rhodospirillaceae bacterium (assembly GCA_964414755.1). Taxonomy (GTDB): domain Bacteria; phylum Pseudomonadota; class Alphaproteobacteria; order JAEUKQ01; family JAEUKQ01; genus JAEUKQ01. Next base: position 9,633 of record CAYPXH010000007.1, read on the forward strand.
AAGGTTAGAATAAGTATTGAGCTTGCAACAACGGCCTTAGTCGTTGCAGAACCAACCCCTTGAGCTCCGCCTTTTGAATAATACCCATAATAACAGCCCATTAAAGTTATAATAAGCCCAAAAAAAGCTGCCTTAACAAGTCCGGAAACAACATCGATTGTTACAAGGAAGTTAAGGGTATTAGTAACATAGCTAATTGAATTAAAATCTAATTTATAAACACTAACAATATAACCACCAAGAACGCCGATAATATCTGCAACTAGGACAAGTAAAGGTAATGCAATAAAACCTGCTATAATCCTTGGAACAACCAGGTATTTTATAGGGTTAGTTGATAACGTTACCAAAGCATCAATTTGTTCAGTAACACGCATGGTGCCAATCTCGGCTGCTATTGCGGCACCAACCCGTCCCGCAACCATAAGGCCAGCTAGGACAGGCCCTAATTCACGTGTAATTGACACAACAACAACGCTGGGAATAGCGGCTTCGAAACCCTGTCTAGCAAAACCGGTATAACTTTGAAGCGCAAGTACCATACCGGTAAAAATAGCGGTTAATCCAACAACGGGTAAAGAATAAAATCCAATTTCTAATATTTGCTTGATTAAAAGGCGTGGATAAAAAGGTGGATAAAAACAGCTTGTAATTGCTTTAGAGCAAAAAAGTACTAAATCACCAAGCGACTCTAGTGCTTTAATAAATGCTTGGCCTATAATCTGAAAGAACCGTTGGACCAACACGATATTCCTAGCTAATATACATTCGTTGATAGCGATTACCAAGAGATGTTAATATCTCGTAGCTAATTGTACCAGCACGTTTTGCCATTTTATCAATAGATTGGTACAATCCAACCAGCTCAACATAATCCATAGGGTTAATAATTTCATCGCCCAGTCTACTAATATCAATGGTGATTAAATCCATTGATACACGCCCAACGATTGGAAGGGTAAAACCATTATATTCTACATACCCACAATTGCTAAGCGTACGCAAAACACCATCAGCATAACCAATAGCTATTGTTGCAATTCTACCTTTGTTCCTTAAAATGTATGTACCATCATAACCTATTTTATCACCCCGATAAACCTGTTTGATCTGTATGATAGGTGCTTTAATAGTTACCACCTGCTGCATGGGGTTTTTTCGGTCTAATGTTGGGTTTCCACCCCACAAAGCAATACCAGGACGAACCATATTAAAATGATATGAACTGCCAAGAAATATTCCACTTGAAGCCGCTAAGGATATCGGAGTGTTTATACGCTCCAGCAAGAATAACATATTTTGTAATACTTGCAGTTGTTTACGATTCGTTAGGCCAGTAATCTGATCAGCAGAGGATAAGTGACTAATAAAATGAGAAATGGGAAAAACTAAGTAAGGTCTAATCGATTCTATTTCCCTTGACGTTACCCCCAATCTGTTCATACCAGTATCAAGATGTATAATTGCTGGTTGGCTTAATTTTTCATTCTGATACCATTCTTTCCAAAGCTTAATCTGCCACTGGGTGTTTAAAACCGGTGTAAGGTGGTAATTCTTAAACTCGGCCAGTTGATTCTTTGCAGGTCCATAGAGAACATATATATGGCTCTTGTCACCTAAAATATTTCGCAGTTCGATTGCTTCATCTAAAGTGGCGACAAAAAAATGTTCACAACCATTTTTCTTTAGGTGTAAAGCAATATGCTTTGCACCTAAACCATATGCGTCTGCTTTTACAACTGCAGCAACTGTTGATCTGGGTGCTGTTTGGCGAAGCAGGTTGTAGTTAGCAGCAATTGATGACAGGTTAATGGTTAGGACTGGTTTCATTATGTACCTTTTTTATGTATCCTACTGGCTTTTACGTTCCGGATCAAGATTATCAAATCTTGTCAATGCGCCATCAAAAAATAACTCTATCGTCCCAATCGGACCATGACGTTGCTTAGCTATATTTACCTCGGCAATATTATGAATTTTTATTCCTCGTTCATTCCAACGCTGATAACGTACGGCAAATTTGGTTTCATCTTCATCAGCACGTTGCTTAGGTTGTTCACGTTCGTGATAATATTGTTCACGATAAATAAACATCACCACATCAGCATCTTGCTCAATAGAACCCGATTCCCTTAGATCGGCAAGCTGTGGGCGCTTATCTTCTCGCATCTCAACGGCACGGCTTAATTGTGAAAGTGCTAGAACCGGCACATGTAATTCTTTTGCAATTGCTTTTAATCCACGGGTTATTTCAGAAACTTCTTGAACACGGTTATCAGTACGTCCAGGGCTATTGGACTGCATTAACTGTAGATAATCAATAACAATTAAACCAAGACCATATTGCCTTTTAACACGCCTTGCCCGTGTTCGTAAACTGGATATGCTTAAGGCAGGTGTATCATCAATATACAGTGATAATCCCTCAAGATCAGATGAAGCTTTTAATATTTCTGTAAAATCGCTACTTTTTATTTCACCACGACGAATCCGGTCAGAGGAAATGCCACTTTTTTCAGCCAAAATTCTTGTTGCTAGTTGTTCTGATGACATTTCCAATGAAAAAAACATTGTTACAGCGCCAGCTGTTTTAGGATCTATCCCCCGCTTACCAGCAGTTTTTTCGCTATAAGCCTTTGCTGCATTAACAGCGATATTCATTGCTAATGCAGTTTTGCCCATTGATGGCCTGCCAGCCAAAATAATTAGATCTGATGGATGCAACCCACCTAATTTACGATCAAGATCTTTTAATCCACTGGTAACACCAGCAATATGACTGGCCCTACTTGCCGCCGATTCTGCTGTTTTGATTGCAGCGCTAAGTGCAATTGCAAATCGGTGGGTTTTAATTTCAACATGTCCCGTTTCTGCTAGATTATATAGGTTTTGTTCTGCAGATTCAATTTGCTTATGAGCACCATTTTCTGGATTACTAAAAGAAAAAGCCTGATTAACTATTGTTTCACCAAGATCAACTAATTGGCGCCTAATGAATAAATCTTGTATTTGTTTGGCAAAACTTTCAGCGTTGATAACACTAATAACTGAATCACGCAGTTGATTTAAATACTTTGCTCCACCTTGATCTTTCAAGGTTGGGTCTTGGTCAAATTGATTTTTTAAAGTTATAGCATCTGCTACCTGACCACTTTCAACCAAGCGGCCAATGGCTTGGTATATTCGTCCGTGAAGTGGATCTGAAAAATGCTCGGGTTTCAGAAATTCGCCAATTTTTTCATAAACAAGATTATTAACCAACAGCGCTCCAAGTAAAGCCTGTTCAATCTCGTAATTATACGGTAATTGACGTTCCTTGTTGAGAGAGATTACATCTTCTTTCACTAAATCCCTCTTTCTCGAATAGACAGTATACCAAAAGTAACTTTAAGAAGCAGGTGTTTTAAACCTGCTTCTTTCTTAATTACAAAATTTATTGCTGACGGGTTGATGTTTCCAGAGCATCGGGTTCATTTGAGGTTCCCTGCTCAAGCTTATCGACGTTTTTAGGTGTATAACCGCCATTCTTTTGTTGCATCTCAGCTTCTTCAAGTGATTGGGCAACATTAGCAGTACCGGCAACTTTTACTTCAGGATGAAGAACAACTTCTATCGGATAAAGCCCCAATGATTTAATTGGTTTATTAAGGATTATTTGCCTTTTATCAACACTAAATCCTAGATCCACAATAACTTTTGCCAAATCACGTGTTGTAACTGATCCATAAAGTTGCCCTGATTCACCGGCTTGGCGAACAACAACAATTTTTAAATCCTTCATTTTAACAGCAACAGCTTCTGCCTCTTTCTTCTGTTGAAGATTGGTTGCTTCAAGCTGTTGGCGTTTAGATTTAAAATATTCTAAATTACTGTCAGTTGCACGCAGGGCTTTTTTACGAGGTAGCAAAAAATTTCTTGCAAACCCTGGCTTCACGTTGACAACATCGCCCATCTGACCTAGTTTTTCAACGCGCTCTAATAAAATAACTTGCATATCTGCTTCTCCAACTATTGAACAACGTAAGGCAGTAATGCCAGAAAGCGAGCTCTTTTTATTGCCTGCGAAAGCAGACGCTGCTTTTTAGCAGACACCGAACTAATACGGCTGGGCACGATTTTTCCACGTTCAGAAACAAATTTTTGTAATAAACGAACGTCCTTATAATCTATCTTTGGTGCTTTATCCCCCGAAAAAGGACACGTTTTACGACGGCGAAAAAAAGGACGACGTGCATTTCCGCCTTCACGACTATTACTTGAACCACCAAAATCTTCTTGCTGTACTGGACTTTTCATTAGTTATCTCCAACTTCATCAGTGCTATTTTCAACATCAGATTTTCCGCGAGAAGCGCCATCACGCAGATAATCACGGTTACGATTTTGCATCATAGCAGAAGGTTCATTTTCTAAAACATCAACTCTAATGGTTAAATGTCTTAATAAATCCTCGCTTAATCCCATATTACGTTCCATTTCAACAATGGCTGCTGCGGGGGCATCTAAATTAAATAAGACATAATGGCCTTTTTTGTTTTTATTGATAGGATAAGCAAGGTTGCGTAATCCCCAATATTCTTTTTTCTTAACTTGACCACCTTGTTGGGTAATAATTGCCGTAAAGCGTTCAATCAACCCTTCAACCTGGGAAGATGTTAAATCTTGACGCGCAATAAAAACATTCTCATATAAAGCCATAAATTCTCCTTATGGGTTGTGTTCAATCTGTTCCAGATATAGCTAAAGAAAAATTCCTTCAGCAAGGAGCTAAATAATTAGCAGTTGGCAACCATAAATCACTCAAAAGCATAAAGCAAGATTAAAAGCTTGTTTAAATAATTATTTGGATTATTTTTTGGATGTAAATTTTTTTGTATATCTAAGGCGCACAGGTGCACCGCGCAGATCAAAATTTTCACGCAACCTGTTTATCAAATATTTATGATAGGCCTCAGGGATATTATCTTGAAAATTTGATAAAATCAAAATCGTTAACGGCCTAACACCGACTTGCTTAACACCCTTGATGAGCCAAGGTCTTCTGCTAATCAGCGGCGGCGACATTTGATAGAGTGAATCCCCAAGCCAGTTTTCCAACTGCTTTTGTGAGAATTGAGAATTCCAGACATCAAATATCTGAATAACTTCATCAAGCAGTAGATAAAGATTGAACCTACTTTTAGCAGAAACAGGCACAAATCTTAACCCTTTATTTTGTGGAAGAGATTGTTGTAATTTTTTCCGAAAATTTACCATACATTCATTTTTATCTTGAACCACATCCCATTTATTTAAGGCAATAATTAATGGTTTTCCCTCTTCATCGGCCATATTTGCGATGGTAATATCTTGCTGTTCAAATTCACTAACAGAATCAATAACTAATAACACAACATGCGCTTGCTTGATTGCTTTTTTTGTTTCATCGATAGATAATTTTTCTAGCTCTTGATGAATATTTGCTTTCTTACGGATACCAGCTGTATCAATTAATTGAAATTTCCTTTCCTGATATTGCCAGTTTACCCAAATTGTATCGCGCGTTGTTCCTGCAACAGGGCTTGTTATAACTCGTTCATCTTGCAAGAAAGCATTTACAATGCTAGACTTTCCGACATTTGGTCTACCTGCAATAACTAATTTTATAGCATTTTTATTATTTTCGGCTTCTTGCAAATTTTCTTGAACAGATAAAAAATCAGAGCTGTTTTGCTGGTGTTTTTCAGTAAAGTAAGGTAGAATGGCATGGTACAAATCGGCCAGCCCAATATTATGTTCTGCCGATACATATACACCATCGCCCATTGCTATTTTTGCAATCATTTGTGTTAGTTCGGGATTAACGTTACCTTCAGCCTTATTGACAACCAGTATAATTGGTTTAGACAGTTTCCGTAATTGTCTGGCTATATCAAAATCATCATTAATCAGGCCGGTTCTAGCATCTACAACAAATAAAATCAGTTCTGATTTGGCAAGAATACTCCAGCTAGCTAGCTGAGCCTTTTTAGCTACTGGGTCAGCCATGGTTTGTTCAAAACCGGCAGTGTCTATAAGTTGAAAACGTAATCCTTGCCAGTCGACTTCTTCCTGCTGCCAATCACGTGTTACACCCGGCTGATCAAGCACTATAGCTGCTTTGTGACCAACAAGCCGATTAAACAAGGTAGACTTACCCACATTAGGTCGTCCAACTATCGCAACAGTTAAAGCGCTTTTAAAAACCACTTATTTGCATCTTATCTTTAAATAAAGTTAGCGAAAAGCCGAGATAATACCATTTTTTGATAGTATCAACATAATATTCTGTGTGACTACCGGCGCAAGTGCCATCGATGTGCTTGCTTGGTATTTTGATATCAATTGGTGATCTTGCACGTTAATGACCAAAATCTCGCCTAGCGAATTGCCTACAATAATTCCGTCATGCGTTATTATTGGACCAAACCAGCTAACTTGAGATTTACGCTGTGCTGGCGTTAAAAAATCATTGAGTGATTTAAGCCAAAAAATACGTCCGCTACTTCTTTCAAGAGCGACAAGCTGATTAGTATCTGAGATTAAAAACATTGCTTGCCCTGAAACCCAAGGGGTTTGCGTAGATCCTAAGGGAACTTCCCAAATGCGAATTCCACGTTTTAAATCAAGCGCGACTAATAAAGTATTATGGTTAATAATAAAAACTATATCGCCATCAACGACTACAGCAGCCTTAATGCTGTTAATATTCGCTGCCTCACCACCACGACGTGCTGTGCCAACGGCATCACTCCAAATAAGCTGACCATTATCTGCTTTTAAACCTGCTATTTCACCCGAGTTAAAAGCAACAACAACGATATTGTCGGTCACTGCTACTGCGGATGATCCAAACAAAGTTGGGTTTTCCTGCGCTCCTTTAAAATCCCACAGCAACTTACCTGTATCCTGTTCAAGTACAAATAATTTACTATCCATAGTTGTTATAAATATTTTGTTACTGGACACCACAGGCGCAGAATGTATTGGACTTGCAAGGTATTGTTCCCATACTTTACTACCATTTTGACTATTTAATGCATATATTTTGCCAAATGGTGTAGTAACAAATAAGATACTACCATCCGTATTTGTCCCTAGAGCCGCACCGGTGAATTCCTCTTTTTCCCCTAAAGTTTTAAGATTCTTACGCCACTTAACACGACCACTAGTAAGATCAATCGCAGACACAAAAAGATTTCCATTAACAACAAAAACCATTTGTTTGTTAATGATTGGCTCCATTAAAAGAACATGGCGTGTGCTTTCACCTAGTCCGATATTAGACCGCCAAATTTGTTGTAAAGGAAAATCAAAAGATACCATATGCGGATTATGAGTTGCTAAAACACGCAATTGTGTCCAATCAGAATTATTTGTTGCAGAAGATAATATTATCTTTTGTCCAGCTAGCGCCGGATCAGGATTAATACTTATACTGTTTTGCAATACTTCAATTCTTGTACCAGGCAACGGGGGTTGTTCACGTTCACCAAACCATCCACATGATGATAAAACTAGCAAAACAAACAGCAAGGATATTTTTTTGACATACATAATAGTAATCCTTATCAAATCTTAATAGCATCAAGATAATTAAAGAGTTTTAAGCAATTCAGTCAATCGACGCCGAATACCTACCGGAACATTTGGACTATCAACAACCGCAATAATTCTCTGTTTTGCCTCAACAAACTGCCCCTGTTTTAACGCATAAAAAACTTCTAACTCTCGGTTTGTCCAGTAAAAAACATTTTCGACAGAATTTGCACTATTTAATAGTGTAATAGCCTCGGTTATAAGGCTTTGTTCGGCATTTGGTAATTGTAAAACCAGTAAAGAAAAACGAACAACAGCAAGCTGCCGGTAAGGGTCATTTAGATTAGATGTATTGATAATATTTTTATAGACATCAAGCGCACTATCAAATTTCTCTTGCTTTTCAAAAGATTGTGCCAAAATCATCTTGGATAAAATCGCATAGCCATCTTCTTTTTCTTGCAATAGAGCAACAGCAGGTTCTATATCAGCTGCACTATTGGTAGTAATAGATTGCCAAATTTGGTAAAAAAGCTGTGCTCTTTCTTCTTGCTGCCTTTGGTTTTCATGTTGCCACCAAACGATACCAATGGTTGATGCAATAACTAAAACAATAAGCCACAAAAGCCATTGACCGTACTTTTTCCAAATTTTATTCATTTGCTCACGGCGCAAATCTTCTTCAATTTCTCTTAAAATTTCGTTCAAAAGAACCTCTCATAATTATAAATACTACGATCAATAAGTAATCTTGCTTACCCAAAATAATTTAAACTTGCATTATAAATACTATCTTTGCTCAGCAATCAAGATACTTTATTTACCAAATTTATATTAAAAACGTTTGCATAGAAAAAATTTGTATTTAAGTATCAATTGTATGTTGTTTTTATACAAACACAATATATAGTTGTTTTGTGGCTAAAGTTTATAAAAATTGTAACGATCATTCTAACTTCTAACAAAAAGCAAAAAAATGTCCTGGACAGATCAACGAATTGAAGCACTTAGAAAATTCTGGCAGCAAGGTTTTTCTGCCAGTCAAATTGCCAAAAAACTTGGCGGTGTAACACGTAACGCAGTTATAGGCAAAGCACATCGTTTGGGTCTTACTGGAAGGTCTTCATCATTAAAAAAACAAGAACGAAGTGTTACAACCGAATCAGTGCCTACATATTACCATCAGATTATCGATAGTACTGACAAGGATGGTTCAGGTAAACCTTGTATGTGGCCCGTTGGTGATCCAAAACAGTCTGATTTTCATTTCTGCGGGGAACAGGCGGAGCTGGGTAAACCATACTGTACAAAGCATTGCGCCGTAGCTTATAATCGTAAAAGCGAAACTGCAGCTTAATTTTCAAAAAAAACTTCTAATAATAATTGCTGTTAGTATGTAGTTTTTTATTTTTGGTTATTTTGCTGTGTTGTTGATTTTTCTTTAGTTTCTTGCATCGCTGGTAAATCGGCATAGTATTGTTTACTTGCCGGTTCAGTGACACCTTGGATGCCAACAAGAAGCATTCCCGGTTGGGTTGGTTCATTGGTTGCAAGTGGTAGGGTTACACGTTCATAGGTTAAATACTTGGCACCACGCTTTTTTAACACGACATAATAAAAGTTCGGTTTTCCGGTTGAAGCTGCTTCTTGAAAAGCTTTTATTGTTGCCTGGCGCTGAAAGTCATCGTTTAATTCATGTGCCCAATGTCCCTGTAAACTGCACCTACTGATTTTGTCAAGTTCAGCACCACTCAACCGGTAACGGAAACGAAAGTTTTCTTTTGAGTTGGGATCAGGGTGAATTTCTATTAATAAAATCCAACCTAGCATAAAAGCAAGATCGATGGGATTAATATCACTACGTAGCGGTAACTTTTTATCACCTTTTAATAGCAACCAATAATCAAACAATTTCTTGAGTTTTGGGCTCTCGATCGCGTTAAGATCACGAGCACTCATTTCACCATCGTTATTTGTCTCTTGTAACATTATCTTGATCCTGGAAAACTAATTGTTTTTCTAAATTATGAATAAATTATTAACAAATAGTTAACAAAAAGTTAATAATTTTCAAAATTAGCCCTGATTGCAGCGATATAATTAATATTTTCTTTTCAAAATAGCTGCAAAAAAACCATCCATATCATGTTTGTGAGGCAAGATTTTTAAGAAAAGCTTATCTTCACTAAGTAATTTTTGTAAAAACTCTAACTTATTTAGCAGAAGCCAATCTTGCATCGTAATTAATTCAAACGAGGAATTCTCAAGCAGAAACTGATTAATTATTGATTCATTTTCCTGCATAAACAACGAGCAGGTTGAATAAAACAAATAACCATCTTGTTTGACAAGCTTTTTGGCCTGATTAATAATTTCCGCTTGCAGTTGCGTTAAACGACTCAGCTCTTCCTCGTGCAACCGCCATCTGGCTTCAGGATTCCGGCGCCATGTACCACTTCCACTGCAAGGAACATCACATAAAACAATATCATAAACATTCGATGTGTTAAAATGGTCTTGACATTTTTTATCCAGAATTTGTGTTTTTACATTGTAAATTCCGGATCTTTTCATACGTTCACGAGCACGCTTAAGCCTGTCACTGTGAACATCTGTAGCAAGGATAAACCCTTTATTCTGCATCATCGAGGCAATTGCCATAGTTTTACCACCAGCACCTGCGCAAAAATCTAGCACGCGCATTCCTGGTTTTGCCTGGGTTATCAGCGATATTATTTGTGATCCTTCATCTTGAACCTCGACACATCCTTGCTGAAAAATATGGCTTGAAGAAATATTTTTGCCATATCCTAAACGTATACCCCAAGGTGAAAAGCTACTTACTTCGGAAGTAATGCCCATTCGCTGCAATTCAACCATGATATTATCTCTGGAAGATTTTAGGGTGTTGACCCTTAAGCAAATATAATCCGGTTGCTCAAAACACTGCCTAATTAAGTTATGTGATAAACCATATTGATTATGAATAATAGAATAAACCCATTCGGGTATTTCCGCTAAAACATGCGGTAATGCGCTAACATTTAATAGTGTTAGCCAATTATTCTTCTGTAATTCAGAAAAAAACTTTTCTTCAGCAATCGATAATTCTTGAAAGTTTCGATCACCAAGAAGCATTTCTTTACGTAATCTTGTTGTTGCCTGCTGCAGCACAAAATAAAAAACCAATACTTCAAGTCGTGTATTTTGTGATCCTTTTATTTCTTTTATACCAGAAGATATTTGCTGAATGATCCAATCTATCTTAGCCTTATTTCTTAAAATAGTGTAAACACATTCACTAATTCTTCGGCGATCATTACTCCCAATAAAATGATGTGCTTTGAAATACGCGCTACATATACGATCTGCTGCTTTTCGTGAATTATTTATTTCATTAAGTATCTCAATAACAGCTTTTGTAGTAGCAGATTCGCGCATCGAAGTTTACCCATCTGTTATTTGTTTTAACGCAGTCATTTATACAAGATAAACAAATTATTAATTAAAGGCCAAAAGGGTTTATATATTTTATGATCAATAAAGGAAACAAAATTTATATGTCCTACATTAATAATTTGTTAATCAAAGTGAAATAGTTTAAAAAGAAAAATCGTTTGAGAGTGCATCATGCTAATTAAAATAAGCTTTATTGCAACTTTGGTTTTTCTACCCCTGATGCAGGGATGTTCCCCTGTACACCAGCAAGAAGATGCTGCTTTTTTTGCAAACCAGTCGATTGCCAATTCAAGCAAGGCTGTTTTGCATGAAGGTATTTCTGATGTTATATATTTTCATTTAAATCCCAAAACTCCAAGGGATATGGTTGAAAAAGCTCTTCATGGTGTTATTAATCAATCCAAAATAATCGAGCTTGTCAGTACAACAAATGATCTTATCTTAAGAAAAAAAGATGGTAATATTATTACCGCCTATCGCAAGCCACAACCCCAACAGGTTTATGAGTGGGTTGAACTTGCGAACAATATTATTGAAGATGCTTTAAAAAATGATGAAGAATTGGCTAAAGCTGGGCGTGAAAGTGTAAATAAAGTTTTTTTTAATACACTTTTAAAGTCCCTTGACCCCCATTCACGCTACGCTGACCCATTTGAAGCTACAGTTAACAAGATGATCCGCGGCGGTAATAATTTAGGTTTATTAGTTTTAAAAAACGATAATAAAATACTTGTTGATAAAATTCTACAACATGGTGCAGCTAATCAATCTGGACTAAAAGTGAATGATGAGATCATCGCGATAAATGGGAAAATTTTACAAACCCTTGATATAACGAGCATATATAGTTTACTCTATAACACAAAAGGAGCACTTACTTTAACTATTCGTAGGTCAGAAAATAACCCTTTTGATATTACCATCGAACAGTCTAAGCGCCTAGATAACACTGTCAAAGTTACTCTTGTCGAAAACTTCTTATTTATTAATATTAAGAGCTTCAATGAGACAACCACCCATCAGCTACTTGATAAACTAGATACCTATTTTAAGGATAATAAAAAAAACATACAGGGTATTGTTCTTGACTTACAAGATAATCCAGGTGGTCTTCTAATATCTGCTGTCGAAATAGCCGACTTGTTTCTAGATTATGGTGTTATTAGTAATGTTCGTGGACGGCATCCACAAAGTTACCAAATTTTTCAAGCAAAAGCAGGAGATTTATTTAATAATATACCGGTCGTAATTCTAATTAACAAAAATACAGCATCTGCCGCCGAGATACTTACTGCTGCGCTTAAAGATAATAAGCGCGCAGTTGTTCTTGGGTACAGTTCATACGGCAAAGGTACAGTTCAGACCATTCCGTCATTATCTAATCAGGCAGAAATGTCTATAACTTGGGCAAATTTTTTTGCCCCCTCAGGAAAACAAATTAATCAAATTGGGATAACACCTGATTTGTGCTTGAACAACGTGCGCGATGGGTTTCCTAATAATACGCTATTACTTGATAACGATGAGCAAGCACTGATAAAAGCAAAATGTTTTCAAGGCAAAGCGAACAACGCATCAACAGAAAGTGTTGCAATACATATTCTCAAAAACCAAGAATTTTACGAATTACTGCTAAAACAGTAAGGATAACCTAGGTTAAAGAAATTATTTAATCTTAGCTTCTTTGAATTCTACATGTTTCCTAACAACGGGATCATATTTACGAAATTGTAGCTTTTCTGTGGTGCTACGGGGGTTTTTCTTCGTAACATAATAGTAACCTGTTTCAGCAGTGCTAACCATTCTAATTAAAATACGGCCCTGTTTTGCCATCTTATACCTTCCTTAAAATAATGATTGATGAGATTTATGCTATTTATTAAAACTGTCAAGAAAATTTCACACTAACTATTAACACTTAAAAGCTGCTTATTTTGAACGACAATCCGTTCAATCTCCTCAAGAATATGTTGGCTATACGGTTTATTATTTGAAAATTTTTCAGTATCTATAATAGAAGATTCCCACTTTATCGCATTTAATCCTTGATCTTTTGTTGTGTTTAGATCTGTCAGGTGATTTTTTATTTTTGTTGTGAATTGTAATGCAACGGGTACGGGCGTATTATTCATAATAACTGCAAAATCAAATGTACTTAAACGAATTAACAAATCAGTAACCGATAAATGTGTTACAATTTTTTTTGATAATTCTTTTGCTGTTTTTTCAATTAAATCAAAGCTGTTACGGTTTAAGTTAGCAACTTTATTAGGTGCCATAAAAGAAAAAACCGCCACCGACAGATTTCTTTTTGACTCGGTTTGATCATTAGTTAACGAATCCAAGTATTTTATCAAATACTTCTTGTTATATAAACCTGTCCCCTCATCAATAAAAGCAGTAGAAACACTTTTATTTTGGATGGTTTTAAGGCGCTCTTGGTATAAACTTTTTCTAACTTGCGTGCGGCATCTTAATAACACTTCCGCCTTTTCAACTGGCCTTAGAAAATAGTCTGTTGCGCCCATTTCAAGGCCAAGCACAACTTTGTTTAATTGACTTTCGTCAGCAGTTAATAACACGGGTATCCTGCGGGTTAACTCATCCGATCGTAAAATTGCGAGTAGTTCAAGCCCATTTTCTGTTGTACTTAGGCTTAAAATAACAACAGCATAATCCTGTATTTTGCTTCCAACATTTTCCAAACTTTGTTTGTTCGTTATCAAATCAACATGACAACGAATTTCTTCTAATGTTTTTTTTATTTTTTCTGCCGCAAGATTAGCTTCATGAATTAGCAAAATATTATCGTATACGATTTCATCGTTAGTAGAAAAATTACTTGTCGGTAACAAGTAAAAATCGCTTAGTGTTTTTTCCCGAAGGTGCAATTGGTCAGTTAAAAATTTCAGCTGAAGTAATGACTTAATGCGTGCAAATAAGGCAATATCATTAATTGGTTTTGTTAAAAAATCATCTGCGCCAACCTCAAGGCTACGAACACGATGTTGAATATCGCCAAAAGCAGTAACCATAACTATTGGCAAATTTTGTAGTTTTTTCTGTTTTCTAATACGCTGACATAATTCAAAACCATCCATCTCAGGCATCATGACGTCTAATAAAATCAGGTCAATAGCCTGTTCTGCTAATATTTCTAAAGCCTTCTTACCAGATTCAGCCAAAGTAACTCTAAAGTTTTCAATAAGCAGTTTTGCTTCTAGCAAACGAAGATTAGCCGGAATATCATCAACAACAAGAATATGACCTTTCATAATTACTGCGTCCTCTTATCAGCTACTTCGAGCTGTTTTTTAACCGTTTCAAGAAAGGAGCCTATCGATATTGGTTTTGAAATGTATCCCTCACAACCGCTTTCTCGAATACGCTGTTCATCACCCTTCATAGCAAAAGCAGTTACGGCGATAACCGGTATGGTTTTTAGTTTTTCGTCCTCTTTAATCCATTTTGTTACCTCAAGTCCAGATATTTCAGGTAGCTGTATATCCATCAATATTAGGTCGGGTAAATGTTTTCTAGCTTGCTTTAAAGCTTCTATACCCTGCCTTGCTTGAATAATTTCATAACCTTGCGCTTCGAGCAAATCATTAAAAAGACGCATGTTCAACTCATTATCTTCAACAATCAGTATTTTTTTCTTGTTAGAAGGATGATCCATTTTAATAAACTAATTATTTAGGTTTCTGTAAAGCTATCGGGGCTGGTTGTTGTTGGGTAATACAATGAATACCCCCACCACCTTTAAAAACGTCCAAAGCAGGTACCTGTATTATGCGACGATTAGGATAAGCCTTAGATATTGTATCAAAAGCTTTGCTATCTTGAATATCTTTAAATGACGGCATAATAACTGCGCCATTTGCTAAATAAAAATTTAAGTAAGATAGAGACATCCGCCGTTTATCGATAAGATCCCGACGTGCAGGTTGTTCTATTTCCTGAACTGTAAAACTACGGCCTTTTGCATCTTTTTCAGCTTTTATTATAGCAATATTTTCCTGCAACACTTTATAATTGCCGTCAGATTTATCAAAAGTTGTTAACATAAACAACGATGCTGGGTTATAAAAACAAGCCACTTCGTCAACATGACCATCGGTATCATCATCTTCAAGACCACCTACTAACCATATGACTTTTTCAACGCCAAGATAGGCTTTAAAAATTTCTTCAATATCTTTTTTATCAAGTCCAGGGTTACGATTTTTGTTAAGCAAACAACTTTCTGTGGTTATTAAAGTTCCTTCACCATCAACGTGAATTGCCCCACCCTCCATAACAATCGGCGCATTAAACCAACGAATGCCAAGATGATTAAGTATAGATTCGGCAACAATAGCATCATTACCATAATTGAGATATTTGTTGCCCCAGGCATTCCATTGCCAACGAACGGCTGCAATCGCACCGCTTGGATTAATAATAAAGGTTGGGCCATTGTCACGAAGCCAAGAATCATCGTGGGCAATAGCCAATGTATTGACTTTTCCCCTACAACGTATTGAAACTTCGGCAACATTTTCTGGTTTTGCGATCATTGTAACAGGCTCAAACATCGAAATAGCGCTTGCTACCTCAGCATAAGCATCGCGAGCGGACTCTAAATCTTTACCCCATAATGCAACCCTCTCAGGCCAAGCCATCCAACATCTTGTATGTCGGTGCCATTCGGCAGGCATAAAAAATTTTTCGTGTATTGGTAATGTCATCATGTCCCTTTAAAATCATAAAATTACATAAACTAAAATATCATGATTTAATTTTTTTATCACCTGCTAAATCTAACCGAATATGAAGTTCTTTTAATCGCGTAGGCGGAATCTCGGCAGGTGCCTGCATCATTAAATCCATTGCCTGCTGATTCATTGGGAAAGTGATAACTTCACGAATATTTTTCTCATCAGCAAGCAGCATCACAATACGGTCAATACCTGGTGCAGATCCGCCATGAGGGGGAGCGCCAAACTTAAAAGCGTTAAGCATGCCACCAAACCTGTTTTCAACTTCTTCTTTTGAATAACCGGCAAGTTGAAATGCCTTGTACATAATATCCGGACGGTGGTTACGAATGGCACCGCTGGATAATTCAACACCATTACAAACAATATCGTATTGATATGCTTTTATTGTTAAAGGATCTTGCTTTTCAAGCGCATCAAGCCCACCCTGTGGCATTGAAAATGGATTATGACAAAATTCAATCTTTCCCGTATCAGGGTTAAGTTCATACATCGGAAAATCAACAATCCAACAGAATTCAAACCTCTTGCGATCAATTAGGTTTAGTTCTTCGGCAAGTTTAGTTCTGGTTAGACCACTGATTTTAGCAATTTTAGCATTCTTTTCACAAATAAAGAAAATGGTATCGCCATTTTCGGCTGCAAACCGTTTTTTTAAGATATCTATTTTCTGTATATCAAGGCTTTTGGCGATTGGTCCTTTAACTCCATCATCAGAAAAACTTAAATAAGCCAAGCCACCCAATCCTTGTTCTTTTGCCCAATCGTTCAGTTTATCAAAAAAACTTCTTGGTTTCACAGATGTTTGGCTTGTTCTAATTGCACGAACGGAAGAACCAGATTTAATTGCTTTTGTAAAAATATCGAAATTAGAATTAATAAAGATATCCGTAACATCTTTTATATGTAATGGATTTCTTAAATCAGGTTTATCTGAACCATATGTTAATAAAGCGTCATCATATTTTATTCTTGGAAACGGCATTGCACTAACAGTTTTACCCTGAGCGAATTCTACAAAAACCCCATGTAAGACAGGCTCTATTGCTTGAAAAACATCTTCCTGTGTTACAAAGGACATTTCAAAATCCAACTGATAAAATTCTCCTGGTGAACGATCGGCGCGGCTATCTTCATCACGGAAACATGGGGCGATTTGAAAATACCGATCAAATCCGGCAACCATTAATAATTGCTTAAACTGTTGTGGTGCTTGTGGTAGTGCGTAAAACTTACCCGGATGCAGTCTGCTTGGAACAAGAAAATCTCTGGCCCCTTCTGGACTACTTGATGTTAATATTGGGGTTTGAAACTCGGTAAAGCCTTGTTTTATCATTCGCTGCCGTAAACTGGCAATCACTTGAGAACGCAGCATAATATTTTGGTGAATTTTTTCACGACGTAAATCAAGGAAACGATATTTAAGACGAATATCTTCAGGCGGGTTTTCTTCGCTATTCACTTGTAATGGTAAAGTTTCAGATGTTGATAGAATCTCAACATTTGTTATTTTTAACTCAATTTCACCAGTTGGTAGCTTTGTATTCACCGTCTCTGCAGGTCTTGATACTACTTGCCCAAGAATTGAAACAACACTTTCAAGTTTTACCTGCTCTAGAACTTTCATTATTGGATTAGAAAAATCAACAACACATTGTGTTAAACCGTAATGATCCCGTAAATCAATAAAAAGTAAATTACCGTGGTCACGTTTTCGGTGTACCCAGCCAGCTAAACGGCAAGTTTTCCCTATATCTGTTTTACGAAGTGCGCCACATGAATGGGTACGGTATTGGTGCATTGTTTTTTCCCTTTTAAGCAAGTACAAATAATATTTACATTAGCTTCATACAGTAATTATTTTTATCAGCAAAGAAGTATTGCCGCTTTCCTTATAACCATGCAAGTAACTTTTGACAACAAATCGATGCAAAAACTTTTTATCACAAAAACTAACCAACTTAATGATTTTTGCCAAAATTTTAGCTACCAACCACGTATTTGTCTTGATACAGAATTTGTTCGGCAAAAAACTTTTTGGCCTACGGCATGCTTGATTCAAATTCAAGGACATCATGGAATTGGTGTGGTTGACGTTTTGTCACCAGATATTGATTTAACATCTTTGCATAATATTCTTTATGATAAATCCATCTTAAAAATTTTACATTCGGCACGACAAGATTTAGAAATTTTCTGGTATCTATACGGCCAGATACCAACACCTATCGCTGATACTCAAATTATGGCTATGATATGTGGTTTTGGTGAAACAATTAGCTATGAAAACCTTGTTGCAAAAATTGTTGGTACTGCGATTGATAAAAGTTTACGGGTGACAGATTGGTCTCAACGCCCCTTATCAGATAGGCATATTGAATATGCTGCTAATGATGTTATCCATCTATTGCCGATATACCAACATCTTGAAAAAAAATTAAAAGATTCAAATGGCCTGCAACTGGAAATACTCCAAGAACTGATCAGTGAACTTGAAAATCCCAAAACTTATGTTGTAAAGCCCGAGAATGCTTGGAAAAAATTTGTCCCTAAATATGTTAAAAAAAGTGAATTGCTAAAAATAAAAAAAATAGCCGCTTGGCGAGAAATTAGGGCATCACAGTTAAATTTGCCGCGTCAAATTTTGTTGTCTGATGATAAGATATTATCGCTAGCAAAACATAATGAATCTAGACTTGACGATTTGATCACAGCTGTTTGGCCAAACGCTACGGACATTACACGCCAAAAACTAGCCGAAGATTTAAATACAGCAATTATTGATCCAACCAAATTTTTGATCGCTGACATACAAGATCATAATCAAAATTCGCAGCACGAATCCTCAATAATGTTAGTTGATCTTCTTAAGCTGCTTGTTAAAATCCGTGCTGCAGAACAAAACATACCCTACTACATTGTATGCTCAACCGATGATATTCAATCTTTGATTGATAAACCACTAATATCTAATCCTTTACTTAATGGCTGGCGTTATCGACTTTGTGGGCAGGATTGTCTTGATGTTTTGTTAAACCGTAAATCTATTTCAATTAAAGATGGTAAAATTAAATTGTTTTCAATGAATCATTCAGATAAAAAATAAAGGAATTATTTTATAGTGTTAAACCAGGACAATTTTAAAATTGTCCAATATGGAACAATTTTTTGATTTTATTTATTTTAACCATTCATCAAAACGAGTTGTTAGGTTATGTTTAATAATAAGCTTAAAGATAAAGTTGCCCTTGTTACTGGCTCAAGCAGCGGTATTGGTAAAGCGATAGCTTTTGGATTGTTAGAACAAGGATGCCTTGTTGCCTTGAATGGGCTTGCTACAAAAGAGCAAATTGACGACTTATTGCATCAGGCATCAGTAATTACTCAAAAAACACCTAAAGAACAGCAAAGAAATATTTGTTCATTTTACGCAGCAAATATGCAGTCACCTAATGAAATCAGCCGCATGATTCATGATATCATTAAGGATTATGGGAAAATTGATATTTTGGTCAATAATGCGGGCATACAGTATGTCAGCCCAATTGATGATTTTCCTGAAGATAAGTGGCACAGTATTATTGATATTAATTTAAATGCTAATTTTTATACTATTAAACATGTACTTCCCGTTATGAAAAAGAACGGTTGGGGGCGTATAATTAATATTGTTTCAGCGCACGGTCTCGTTGCATCACCTTTTAAATCTGCATATGTTGCTGCCAAACATGGCTTAATTGGTTTAACCAAGACAGTGGCTTTGGAAACAGCACAAACGAATATTACGTGCAATGCAATCTGTCCGGGTTATGTAAAAACTGCCTTGGTTGAAAAACAAATTCAAGACCAGGCCAAGGCACACAAAATACCCATTGAACGCGTTATTGAAGATATTATTTTAGCACCGCAACCAACCAAAAAATTTGTTGATGAAAGTGAAGTGACCGCAGCTGTCATTTTTTTATGCCAACCACAAGCAGCATCGATTACTGGTATTGCCTTGCCAATTGATGGTGGCTGGACTGCTCGGTAATTTTTTAAATTGCTTTGTCTTTTAACCAAATTTCTATACTGGTCGCATTACCGTCACGGTCAATAACTGTAATACGAGCAAAACCCAAGCTACTTGGATTCCAGCTTATCTTGCGTCTGTAAGGCGGAAAATCAACCTGACGTCCATTAATAAACCATATAAAAGGTCCTTTTCCACCGGTACTTTCAATTGTTATTGACTCATATGTGGGTTCACTACTTAGTTCAATTACTGCCTGGTTGATGGGATAGATAATTTTCAAGTTGGTATTTTTTTCAGCTATCTGATCTTTTGTTGGAATTTTGCTTGGTTGTTGAAAATACTTTAAACTTTCCGGTAAATCCTGCCATACTGTTTCTTGATAGCCAATTGGCTTCTCGATGTTTTCATGGGGCAATACCGGTAAATGCTTGAAAACATCCATTAATATTGGCGCGGCCTCTTCGCGACCTATGCGATATGGCGCAAAAGAACCATCAGGCCTACCAATCCATATACCTACAGTATAGTTTTTATCGAATCCGATAGCCCACGCATCCCTAAACCCATAAGATGTTCCAGTTTTAAAGGCGATTTCGTGACCATTAAATAAGTATTTAGGCGCAATCATACCGGGCGGCATTGGACTGTCCTTCAAAATTTGATAAATCTGCCAAGCAGAAGTAGCACCTAACGCTCTAGTAGTTTTTTGGTTATCACTGTTGCTAACATAATTAAGTTTTTTAATGATACCGCCGTTAGCAAGACCTGAATATAGCATAACTAATTGTTCAAGATTTATGCCTATTCCACCAAGTGCTATGGGAAGTCCGGCCTTTTTTATATTGCCAGGTAGTCGAAACTGCACACCATTATTTTTAAGCCATTCCATAAAATAATCTGGCCCTAGTCTATTCAACACCAAAACGGCTGGAATGTTTAAGGATAGCTGCAATGCTCTGCTCACCGTAATATTCCCATAATACTGTTTGTCAAAATTTTTCGGTGCATAGTCGCCAAAACGGACCGGACTATCACTTATAACTGTTTCGGGATGTAAAAAAAGCTGATCAAAGGCAAGACCATAAATAAATGGTTTAAGCGTTGATCCAGGAGATCTTATTGCCTGAATCATATCGTTTTGTCCAAGTATGGTTCGATTATAATACCCCCCAGACCCAACATAAGCCCGTACATAGCCTGTTTTATTTTCTACCACCAAAATCGCAAGTGTAGCCTGATTTTGTAAAAAGGCTTGTTTATTCTGGGCAAGTTTTTCAAGTGATGATTGTAAATCTTTATCAAGCGACAAATGAACTTGTTTAGTTGATTCTAAAGATGAAGAAATTTTAAAAAACCGCTGGCTAAGATGTGGGGCAAGTCTTGGTAGTTGTGTTCTATGCTCGGGCAAGCTTGTTGATTTTGCTTGTATGGCCTCGGCTTCAGAAATTAGTTCTGCTGCTTGTAGCCGATCTAAGATAAAGTTTCTTGCTAAAATAGATTTGTTATAATGCCGATCCGGACGATTTCTTTCAGGTGATTGTGGCAAAGAAATTAAGAAAGCAATTTCGGCATCACTAAGTACAAGAGGTTCTTTACCAAAATATATCACTGACGCTGCACGAACACCCTGAATGTTTCCACCATATGAAGCTAGGTTTAAATACATTTCAAGTATTTGCGACTTGTCATAGCGCGTCTCAAGTTGTAGCGCTCTAAACATTTCAATAAATTTAGAAAATATATTGCGCGGCCTTGGTTCAAGCAGCCGCGCTGTCTGCATAGTTATAGTTGAAGCGCCAGAAATCACTTTCCCATGATCCAACATTTGCCAGATAGCCCTTAGAATAGCAAAAGGGTCAAATCCTGGGTGGTAATAAAAACGTTTATCCTCAATATTTTGTAAAAAACTAACAAACCGTTGATCCACCTTATTTATTGTTACTGGTAATCGCCAATAACCATTAGGTGTTTGATATACATGAAGCATATCACCGCGGTAATCAGTAATTATTGTTGAGTAATCTTCTGTTCTGCTTAAATTTAGTGGAAATAAAAAATCGGCAGCAAGAAATAAAAGCCCTGCAAAAAACAGGGCTTTTATTAGTTTTGAATAACACCAAACCAGTCTAGAAAACAACGACATTAATCATCCAGTGGCTTTTTATTCCGCTTTAAACGGAACAATTGTCATTTCCATCATCGTGCTACGGGCACGAATTTCAGGTGCATACATAGCCTCGATCTGAACAGCAGGAACCTGATAGGTACCCGGTGTTACAACACGTGCTAAATAAGCCACCTTAAAATTTTTTCCAGACTGGGTCCAAACAGCTGCAACAAACCGGTCATCTAAATATTCCTGATGTTCAGTTGGTGACAGCTCTCCAATCCAATCAAAGCTATCTAACGAAAGTGTATTAGATAGCCTAGAATTTTCTAACTCTAAACCAGCAGGCAATAAGTCAACGATTAGCGATTGTTGAGATAAATCATGTTTTGCAACACCCTCAATAACAACAACCACCATGTCCGTTTGCTGTAAATTCTTTATATCAATTTCTTCGCCATTAATATCGAAATACCGTTTCGTAATGGTAAATCCATTGGAAATTGCTGGTAGTTTTGTCGATGATACGCCAGTAATACTTGTTGCAACCCACAACAAACTACCATTATTAACAACACCAAAACCTTTTTGGGTTAAATCACGGGCATTCTGTTTAGGCAAAATTGGTTTAACGCCCGTTAAATTTTGGAATCCATTTACCGTCAGGTTTAGGTTAACATTTTGCCCTGCCAAAGACCGCGCAGCTAGTACCAACCATAACTGCTCCTGCGTGCTTAGGTAACGCCGATTTTGCAACCAACTTGTAAGTAAGTTTAACTCTGTTGCATAATCAATATTTTTTACCTGACTTTCGGAAATTAGGGTTATAATAGCAGCCAGGTCGCGAATATCGCTGCCATAATCTGCCCATGAAACAAGCTTGGTTTTATATTTACCTAAAGCCATTTCAAAACCTGTCCGCGCTCTTTCTTGATCACCATAAACCGATAAAGCAGCGGATATCTGGGCTAGCGATAGTGTGTCAGGCAAATTCTTGGCATAATTGTCAAAGAAATAGCGTACCATTGCAATATCACCTGCACCGGCTTTAGACAATACATACATCGCATATGCCCGCGAGGATAGATCCGAAGGCCTTACAAGATCATAATTTTGGGCATACTTGGCCAACCAGGCTAACCCTTGTCGATATGAAAGATCAGAAACAGCATGGCCTTTAGCTTTTGCACGTGTCATAAAATCGATAACATAAGCAGTAAGCCACTTTTCTGTCTCAGAATTAGCAGACCACAAGCCAAAACTACCATCTAAACGCTGTTTTTCAACCAACATGCTGATTGCTCGTTGAATTTTAACATTGATGTCTTCAGGATTATCTATAACAGAAACATCCCACTTTTCAGCAAGTTCAAACAAATAGACAAGCGGCATCACCCTACTGGTTACTTGTTCCAAACACCCATAAGGATACCGATCAAGTTCGTCGATCAGGCCTGCTACATCAAAGTTTGGCCGGTTACTTACAGATGATTTAAACTGGACAGTTTCTGGAATAAACCTATTAAAGTAGGTCGGATCAAGTGTGAAATTTTCTCCTGTCTTTAACATTTTTACAACTCGTTCAGTTAACAACGGTTGTGCTGAGCGCACCTTAACAAAAAACTGACGTGATAAACTAAACCCGTTAGGACCATCAATTTTTAAGCTAATCATTCCTGTTCCCAGTTTCTGTGCCTGGACATCAAGAATTTGTTTTGCTTGCTCGCCTTGTTTTAATTCAAGCTGAAACATTGCCTGAGTTTCATTAAACAAAAGTTCTCCCGAGACGTTTTCTAAGGAAACTTTATAAGTTCCGGGTAAGGCATCCATATTTTGCAGCATTAAAACAAATTGGCTTTTATCGTCTAGCGCTAAAAACCGTGGCATATTTAATGTCGCCACCATTGGGGCACGAACAATTAAGTTTGCTTCAGCAGAACCAACCTTATCCTGACTATGTACAACCGCCATAATACGCAATTTGCCATTATAATCCGGTAAATCAAACTTAACATTAGCATTGCCTTGGTCATCAACTTTTATCATACCCGAGTACAAAGCAACTAATTTAATAACTGGTGGCGCACCCTTTTCTGCAGCTGCATCACCACCTTCGCGAATCTCACCCCGACGACCAGACTTTCCATCAATTAATTGGCCATACAAATCGCGTAAATCAAGCCCTAAAGTCCGACGACCAAAGAAATACTGTAATGGGTCAGGGGTACGAAAATCAGTTAGACTTAATACACCTTCATCAACAGCAGCAACTGTGATATAAGCTGATTGACCTGATTTTAGACCAGTTACTTTAACAGGAACAATAATTTGTTGATTTGGTTCAACTTTATCAGGAACACTGATACTAACATTTAACTTATTAATATCCTTATTAATCCCGATCCATGTTAGACCAATCGCCCTACCAGGTCCCCGATCAGAAGCACTGCCAGGGCGGAAAGCTGTTGCCAAAATATAGGCACCAGCACCCCATTCTTTACTTACTGGTATTTCAATTACGGTTCCCTCGGGTGAAACAGCAATGTTTTGCGAGCTAACAATTCGGTCTGTTGCGACATTAATTAACAGTTCACCCTTAAACGGTGCCCTGATTGATAACTTTGCCTTTTCACCTGGTAGATAAGATGTTTTATCGGCAACAATCTCTAACTTATCTGGTGTATCAGCGCTTTCAACACCCCAGCCCCAACCCGCATAAATGCGCATACTGGAAGCCGCCGTTCCATCAGCATTAAACACCTCTAACCTATAACGTCCCCAATTAACCTTGGAAGAAATTTTTACCGGTTCTGATCCATTACCCGACAATACACCACCCGCCACCAATTCATCTTGAACGGAAACAGTGTAGTCCCAATAACCCGAACGATAATACCATTGATAGCGGTAATTCTCTTTGTGTAATTGCCATTTTAAGTCTTTAAAAGATTGTTGCTTACCGTCTGGCCCAACCATAACAACCATAAAATCAACGGTACTGCCTTCATTAACATCTGTTCCTTGAACTGATTTGATGCCTATAAAAGGGTTCTCGCCACGTACCGGTAACGCCACAGAACGTAAAACAGGGCGACCACTTGGTTCGATAACACCCACACTGACCTGGGCAACTATGGGCTGTAACGTTTCAGGGATAGTTACAGTAGATAAATTCAAGTCAAGCTGACCATTTTCATTAGTATTGTCTGCATCCAACTGTTGAATAACAGATGTAAAAGGCTCGGTTATTAAACCAAATTGATAATCTTTAAAATCTGGGTAGGGTGTATCATTCTGCTTAAAAACAATCTGGGCTTTTACAGCCAAATCGGCAGCAGGCGCACCATACAAATAATCAGCTTTAATATTGATATTAAATGCATCAATAGCTGAGGCAGTAATTTCCGGGTGGCTGGATTTTAAGGTAACTTCCAACTGCGCTGGAACGACCTCTTCCACCAAATAATCAGCCCGCCCAACAGCGTCACCTTTTGGATCAACATAACCGTAAACATACCAACGCCCTGTTAGGCTTGTTGCCGTGGTTGGAATTGAAACCTCGTACCCACCAACAGCAACGTCATTCAAAACAAATTTATTAGCCAAGACACCATCAGGACGCCTCACTTCAATCGTCAATGGCAGTTTAGTTACGGCGACACCTTGATTGTTTCTTAGTAATCCTGCTAAACGAACTGTTTCACCAGGTCTATAAACACCGCGATCTGTGTATAAAAACAAATCATAATTTTTACTATATGATCGCCCATAAGCACCGCGGTCACTAAGATCGTAAGCAGCTTTGTCAATGCTTAAAAAAGCAAAATCATCACCTTTTGCCGAGAATGTCATCACCATTACTGGTGTACGTCCACCTGTACCCATCAACAATTCAGGGTTGAAACTTGCCATGCCATCTTTGTTGGTTACTGCTTCACCCAATTGTTCATTGTTACGGGCAAAAAGACGTACCTTAACGCCATTTAACGCCTTACCATTTTCAAGCGAACGGACAGCAACCGTCAAGCCATTTTCACCACTATAGGTACTGATACCCAAATCTGTGACAACAAGCCACTGGGTAGCAACAGAACCATAATAGTCATCTTCATCTTGATTGGCTGGTACTAATTGTATACTACTACCATCATCATTTTTAACTGCTTTACCAGCTGCTAAAATATAAACACCTGGCTTTAGCTGGTTATTAACCATATCAAGCATTGGTATTGCCGTTGTTATACGCTGGTTCTTTTGATTTTGAATTTGGACCGTTCCTTGCCAAACTGTCTCACCATACTGTTCCGAAATATCACTAAGATTATATCTTTCGATGTTTCCTAAAAAGTTGTACTTTACAAAATCGTTTAAGATATTGCGGTCGTTTATTCTGAATAGGCGTAGATATGCCTCATCATAATTAACTGTAAGCAGTGGAACTCCTGTACTGCCAATTTTGGGAAGTATATAAGCTTTATTCTTAAAACCCATACTTGCTGCGCGGTTTGCTGCGACTATATTGATTGATTGATTTTGAGCCAGACGTTCCTCACCGGAACTTGGCAAGCCTTTTAACAAAACAAATTGATAATCTTGGCCGTAAGCCAGCCCATCAACACATAATGCCTTACGATCACTTTGTAGAGATACAAAAAGTTGTGAAGCGGGTTCGACCCTGATATAATCAGCCCATCTTGTAGAACGATCTTGAGATAATTTTTCATTAAAGTGTACACACACCTGGCGTTCATCACCTGTATCAACAGTGGTAGTTTTTTTAGGTGCAAAAGTAACTAATTCTGCTAGCTGACGTATTGTTTCAGCCCTTTTTGCATTAAATTGCCATTCATTCAGCTTTGTAAAAATTAGTAGGGCGTTTTTTAAACTTTCTTGTCTATTAATCTTAAGCAATGTTTCAGCGATGTTTGTTAGAACTTGTATTCTTTCTTCTTGTGACAAACGATTCTCGCTTAAGATGTACGCTTTGGCTTGCGCAGCAATACTAAATGCAAGATTATTCCGCTCAAAAATTTTGGCTAATAATTGCCATCCTTCAATATTGCTGCCATCAAGTGCAAGTACTTTTAATATTGTTTCACGTACACTGTAGTAATATGTGCCTGCCTTAATCTGATCCTTTGCCCGCATTAACCAATATTCTGGGGTCGTTTCAAGCCAGTTTTGTGAAACAGCTAGATTCATGGTTGACTTAAAAGATTCTATTTCTTCTTCAAACAACGTGATCTGCGTTAAAATCGATTCACCAAAAAGCTCATGCTGCTTGTTGTTATTAACCTGGCTGAATGCTTTAAAGCTGGTCAGCGAAAAAAGAATTGCAAGTAAAAAAGTTGTTATTTTTTTCATTTTAATGGCCTTACAAATGTTATATAACCTGAATATGTGATAGCGTTCTAAAAACATATAATATATAATACGGCAAATGTGGCAAAATTATGGCAGTTATAATAGCAGGAATTTCGCAATCAACAAATAACAAATTTTTATAAGTACTTTTTTATATTCATGATTATGAACCAACAACCAATTATTTGGATTTTTAAGGGTGATAAATATGGCGATTTCCTGCAAATGGAAAATGTGGCAAAAGCCTTAGGTTTTAATTACGTAATTAAGGACATGCCCTTACAACAAGGCACCATAATCCGAAAAAATAAAGTAAAAAAATATACCTATTTATCTGATATTGATAAAATTCTGACCCCTCCCTGGCCAAATTTAGTATTAGCAAGCGGCCGACACGGTGCGATTGCTGCTTTAGCAACGAAAGAAAAGGAAAAAAACTGTAAATTAGTTCATATCGGCCGCCCTTGGTGTGATACATCAAAATTTGATTTAATTATTACAACACCACAATATGGCTTGACAAAAACAAAAAATATTATCGTAAACCCTGTTACACTCAATAAAACTCAGAAAGAAAAGATAGACCAACAGTGCCTTGAGTGGCAAAATAGAATAGGCATACCACCACCATATCTTGCTGTATTACTTGGAGGGGACAGTTACCCTTTTATGTTCACCATAGCAAAAGCACAAGAGTTGGCTACCATAGTCAACAGGATAGCATTTGAGCATAAGCTCACGCCACTTATTACCACGAGTCGACGAACGCCCTCTTTTGTTAAAGAGATATTTGTAAAAGAACTTAATGGTAATTATATATTTCATGAGTGGAATGCCAACACAGCAAACCCCTACCACGCTTTTTTAGGGTTTTCTAAAATGATTTTAGTTACAAACGATAGTGCTTCCATGATCTCTGATGCCTGTTACACACAAGAAAAAGTACTATGTTTTGAACTTCAAAAAGAAGTATCTCTTAAATTAGCTTTTAAAGAATTTGTACATCTAGTGTATTCTGAAACACCTAATAAATTATTGACCTTTGTACTAAACTATTTGTTTTTGTACAAAAAAATAACCCTTTCAGGTACATATCTTTTACGCAACATGACATTTTTTGTACGTAATTTAGAACGTTATAATTTTATTACGACCATAAATGTTAAGAATTATAAAGAGAAAATCAAGAACTTGCCTGTTATACAAAATAATTTTGATGACTATTTCGAAAATACTGTTTCAGAAGTAAAAAAATTACTTCAACAATGACTGTAGCATACTGAAAACAAAAGATGCCTCAATTAACCTTTTATAAAATTTTTTTACATACCAGATGGCACGCAATTATTGGGTTTGCTTTGTTCTTAATTGTTAAGTCATCTTATGCTCAAAAATCATATGATCAAAACTGGCTTGATAATTTCCGGAATGAGGCTTTGGCAGCAGGTATTAAACCTGAAACTTTTGATAAAGCTTTTGATGGCATCAGTATATTGCCTAAAGTTATTAATCTAGATCAACAACAGCCAGAATTTTTACAAACTTTTGTTGAATATTACGGTGTACGTGTTAATCAAAAACTTTTAGACCAAGCTAAGAACTTAAGAATACAAAATAAAATACTACTTAAAGATATTTACCAAACGTATCAGGTACCAGAACAATATCTGCTTGCTTTTTGGGGTCTTGAAAGCAACTTTAGTAAAATTACTGGAAATTTTTCAATTATTCAGGCATTGTTTACATTGGCTGTTGATGGAAGGCGCGAAAAATTCTTTAAACAGCAATTGTTAGCATCCCTTAAAATTCTAGAACGCAGATTAATTCCGTTTATAGAACCCAAAAGCTTTAAAAGTTCCTGGGCTGGTGCTTTTGGCGCGATGCAATTTATGCCAACCACCTTTTTGGAATATGCTGTTGATACCAACAACGATCAAAAAGTTGATCTGTGGAATAATACTGAAGAAATATTCGCATCAGCTGCAAATTACCTGCAAAAGATGGGGTGGGATAAAAATACAACTTGGGGACAACAAGTTGTTTTACCCTCGACTTTTCTATATCATGAAGCAGAAATCAACAACATTAAACCACTCGATCAATGGACTAAACAAGGAATTAAACCGGCGACAGGAAAATCTTTTCCAAACAACAACCCGAATACAGCTATTATTTTACCTATGGGAAAGTTTGGGCCAGCTTTTGCTGTTTATCCAAATTTTTTCTTGATCCTAAAATGGAATAATTCGATTTCATATGCTCTATCAGTTGGGTTATTTGCAGATCAAATTATAGGATATCAAGGCATCGTATGGAAAAAACATGATGGCTATCGCCCCATTACAATAAAAGAAATTTATTTAATCCAATGTTACTTAAAAGAAAAAGGTCTTCTGGCAGACCAGGTTGACGGGCGGCTAGGTTTACAGACACGTTCAGCAATTAGACTAATCCAACATGAACAACATCTTATAGCCGACGGATTCCCAGACCAACAACTGCTTGCTTATGTTAAAAAAAATCAAAAGACATGTATTGAATAGTTAGCCCATTTACCATTTTCCACGAGCCCCTCCTCCACCAGAAGAACCGCCCTTACCAGAAAAATTACCAGAACCATTTTGACGTCCTGAGTTTTTAGCCACCTGATGGTAATTATTATTTGATGTATTATTCTGTAATAAATTTTGTTTAGAAAATTTATTTTTCCTATATTTCAATACAAATAAAAATACAACAAGTACAATAAAAGCTACCGGAATAAAATAGCCCTCAGTTCCAGTAATTTTTGTATTATCTGATGCCTTATATGTCCCATCTAAGGATGCAATAATGCCCTGAACCCCATTATTAATACCATCAAACCATCGCGATTCTTTAAAATATGGAATAATTTGATTTTGGATAATTTGGTTACTGATAAGATCGGTTAAATTTCCCTCAAGTCCATAACCAACTTCAATTGCTAACTCTTTTTCATTAACAGCGACTAATAACAAAACGCCATTGTTTTTATCCTGCGCTCCTAATTTCCATAAGCGGAATAGCATGTTTGCATATGTAGCGATATCTTGCCCTTGTAAATTTTGTACAATTGCAACGACGACCTGGTTTGATGATTGTCGCTCATAATTCTCTAGTAATTTGATAAGAGATTGCCGCTGTTCTAAACTGATTAACCCAGCCCTATCAACAACACGACCGGTTAACGCTGGGTAAACTACCTGCTGCGCTTGTATTTCTCGAGGACCAACCCACAAACAACTCAATATACATAATAAAAATAATCGTTTCATTGATATAAGCACCACTATCACTAATTAAAATTAACCGTTGGTGTATTTTGGGTAACAGGGTCTACAGTAAAGTTTTGTAATGGTTTTGCATCAGGATACAGCCAGCTAGCGATCCAACGGCCCGGGATACCCTGAACAAATGTATTATATTCTTGTACTGCAAGAATAAAATCACGTCTCGCAACAGCTATCCTGTTTTCAGTACCTTCAAGCTGTGATTGCAGCTCCAGAAAATTCTTGTCCGCTTTAAGCGTTGGATAATTTTCGGTAATAGCAATAAGGCGACTTAAACTTCCTTGAAGTTGTTGTTGATTTTCCTGGAATAGACGGATTGTTTCTGGATTAGCTAAGATATCGGGTGAAAGCTGCATTGTTCCAACTTTAGCACGTGCATCAACAACCGCTTGAAATGTCGATTGTTCATGCGCGGCATAACCCTTTACTACAGACACTAAATTGGGAATTAAATCACTGCGCCGTTGATAGTTGTTTAATACCTGACTCCACTGCGCTTTAACTTTTTCTTGTAACGCAGGAATTTTATTTGCTTGGTTCATCATAAACCAACCCACTCCAATAATAACAGCTGCAATTACGGCCAAAACAACCCATTTTCTATTTGGATTTTCTTTCGTTATTACAGAATTAATCATGATTCTTATTATCCTTCTTATTTATGGAACAACAATAATTTGGGGGAAGTTTTCTTCTTGTGCAAACCACGCAATAACCCAATAAAAGGGCATTTTTTCATAAGCTTTTTTATAATCTTCAATCAGCAGGTTTACTTCTTTAGCATAGGCCAACAACTTGCTTTGTTCGGTTTTCCGATCAGTTATAGTAGAATTATATATCTGTGTCCATACGAAGGACGTTAACACATATCCATAAAATTGCCAATCAGGCATAAGAAAAATTCTTTGAATTAATAATAAATTTTGTATTGATTATTTGAATAGTGGTTACATTTGTGAGCTCATCTTAGGAAACTAAATTCCAAGTCTATTCAGCGTCTGGTTGGTTTTGGGGCAAGGCACGAATGACATGTGGACTTTTTAAGCATTCTTGTTCGATAGCCAATAAAGTCGGATAATCATCTAGCACGCAATTAAAGCGTCGCGCATTGAATAATTGTGGAACAAGGCAAACATCAGCCATTGTTATGTAATCACCACAACAATAACTTCCCTTGTAAGATGATTTGCTTATTATTTCTTCAAGTGGCCTTAATCCCTTTTGAATCCAATGTTGATACCATTTATTTATTGTTTCTTTAGTTTGTAAGATATTTTCTTCAAGGTATTTTAATACCCGCAAATTATTAAGAGGATGTATATCACATGCTATCTGAGAGGCAATTGCACGGGTATAAGCACGCTCTAATGGTTTTCTTGGTAACACCGGTGGGGTTGGATAAACCTCATCCAAATATTCAATAATTGCTAAAGATTGCGTAAGGATTGTACCATGATCCAATTCAAGTGCTGGTACTAATTGTTGTGGATTAACTTGATGGTATTTTGGCAGCTTTTGTTGCCCACCTTCTTTAAGCAAATGTATCGGTAAAATCTGATATGGGATGTTTTTTATATTTAGAACAATCCTAACTCTAAAAGCAGCTGATGAACGAAAATAACTATACAGCTTCACGCCGCTACCCGCCGATCACTTGGCAAAACATGGCCTGCTGGAATATCTGGCGTGTTTTTTAATTTGTCATAAACCGATTGCAAATTTTGACTTAAAGCTTTAAACAGCTGTTCAAAAGAATCGATAACAAAATAACAATCTTGGTAGCGATCAATATAGTAATCGGTCTGCATGACTCGCTCTAAATCAAACGCGATCCGTTGAGGTTTTTTATCTTCAAGGCAGTAAATTGATTCACCTTTTGATGAAACAATTCCAGCACCATAAATGCGCAAACCTTCAGGCCTTTTTATAAGACCAAATTCAATTGTATACCAAAAAAGTCTTGTTAACTTTTTAAGATTACCTGTTGATAAAGCTTGAAGACCAGCTTTACCATAAGCCTGCATATATTCTGCATAAAATGGGTGGATCAGTAACGGAACATGGCCAAAAGTGTCATGAAAAATATCTGGTTCCTGTAAATAATCCATCTGATCAGGCCGCCTGATAAAACAAGTCGAAACAAAGCGTTTATTGGCTAAATGTTCAAAAAAAACCTCGTCAGGAATAATACAAGGAACAGGCACAACCTGCCAACCAGTGTATTTTGTTAAAATATCACTTAACCGCCGAAAATCAGGTATACCGTCAGCAGCAACTTTTAATTTAGATAACCCTTCCATAAATTCTGGCGTCGCACGATTCTGAAGTATCTTTGATTGACGATAAAATAACGTCTTCCACATTGTATGTTCTGCATTGGTATATGCTTCCCAATTCTGGTCAATCGTCCAATCAGCTCGGTGTGGTGTATTTTTATCATGCATGTATAACCTACCCCGCTATATTTTTATTCAAAATAAATAAACTAGTCGCAGTATAAAACTTAATTTTTTATCACGCAAGCTAGCAACAGACTTGCTTTAGGAAATATTCTCAATACGCTGCATTGCGTGATGCAATTTCTGACGACGTTCTTCTGCCTGCGCTAATCTTTCTTTGAAGTCGGCAACGACATGATCCTCGGCTTTTGCCATAAATTGTTTGTTCGATAATTTTTCTTGAATTCGTTTAAATTCTTCAATGTTCTTATCAATCTCTTTGCCAAGACGTATTTTTTCTGCCTTAATGTCAATAATATCTTGTACTTCAATAAAAACACTGACTTTGCCAACAAGCATTTGAATATTCTTTG
>CAYPXH010000008.1:0-41025 GCA_964414755.1 uncultured Rhodospirillaceae bacterium
GGGGTATGCCAACCGCGGGCATCTTCAACAATCAGTGCTTTTTCTAAAAAAGGGCGCAGTTTTGGGGTAACCCAAATATGATCAAGCCGTCGGCCGCGGTTGCTTTTCTTCCAATCAGTTGCCCTGTAACTCCACCAACTGTATAGTTTTTGGGTTTCAGGAAAAAATTGGCGTACGGCGTCAACCCAGTTTAGTGATTGTTGCACGGAATTTAGCAAATCGACCTCGACGGGTGTATGACTAACAACATCAATTAATTGCTGATGCGACCAGACATCAAAAGGGGATGGGGCAATGTTAAAATCGCCCAGAATAACCACAGATTGATCCATGTGATGTGTTGATTTAAGAAAATCTGCCATTTCCCGCACAAAAGATAATTTATGGGCAAATTTCTTATTTAGGTGTGGATCTGGAATATCACCCCCGGCGGGCACGTAAAAATTGTGAACAACCAAACCCCCTGGTAATTCTACCGATAAATGACGGCAATCATGCATACTGCACCAAGGTCTTATGGGGTTGGCGGCAAGGGGGATTTTCGATAAAATAGCCACGCCATTGTAACTTTTCATGCCAGCAATTTCTTGATAGGGGTAGCCAAGTTGGTGAAAAAAGCTGGTGGGAAAATCCTGGTTAACAACCTTTGTTTCTTGCAGGCACAATATATCGGGCTGATGCTTGTGGATATAATCTTCTAAAATTGGCCGCCGCAAACGAACCGAATTAACGTTCCAAGTTGCAATGCGCAAGCTATTCACCCCTAAGCCACCTTTTTATGGCCAATGGGTTTGTGCCAAACCGCATCACGAAAAGCACCAAAAATAGCTTTAGATAAAGGATCATGGTTTATGTCATATTCAGGATGCCACTGAAAACCCATCATGAAGATTGGTGCGTTTTTAACAGAAACAGCTTCAATAATTCCGTCTTGGGCTGTTGCTTCAACTTGAAGCTGATCTGCTAAAACATGTATTCCCTGCCAATGCAGCGAGTTAACCTTAGCTGTTGAATGTGGGTATATTTTAAATAATTGCCCCTTATTGTTTAGCTCGATCATATGGCGGGGTTGGTAACGTTCCTGTACACTAACGCCGCCTGGTTCTCGGTGATCCATTTTCCCGCTAACCTGATGAATTTGTTGGTACAATGTTCCACCCAAGGCAACATTTAATTCTTGCATACCGCGACAAATGCACAAAAGCGGCTTTTTTTGCTGAACCGCTGCGCGTAACAGGGGTAGGGTCGTTGCATCGCGTGCTGGATCTTGCGGGCTGTTCGGGCGATCAGGCCCCCCTTTGTAATGATGGGGTTGAATATTTGAAACACTGCCTGGAAAAATTAATCCATCCACCTTATGTAATAAACCATCAAAATCAAGTTGATCACCGATAGCTGGAATAATAATAGGCAGGGCCTGAGCCCCGGTGATTGCGGCCTGTACATATTTCAGGTTAACCGCATGAAAGCCATAAGTTTCAATTTCTTTAATACAGGCTGGAATTCCAATAACGGGTGCTGTAACCGACAGTTTCATCATCATTATTCCTAAAATATAGAGAGCAAACAATTTTTTGATTACAAAACATCATAAAACAAGAAGCCCTATTCGTCAAACTAACGAAAATCACGTCGTTCAGGGGCCGATGGGCGGATAAACAAATTATTAGCCAAAGGTATATTCAGCTGAATATTGCCCAGGCTTACTTGGGTTGTGCGGCCGGCATTGTCGATAATTTTCCAATATTTTATCTGAAAAGGCGTGCGGCTAAATACCAGTTCCAGCATGCCTGCATCAGGTTCGCTGGTTTGGTACATAATAATTTGCAATTCCTGTGGGGTTATTGCAATTTTGGTAATTGTAATATCTTTGCGCAGTGTAAAGGGTTTTTGCAGCATCAAGGCAAGCGGGGTTGATGATAAGGGGGCTTCTGTTAGTTGTTGTAACTCGGTGTCATAATAGCTGACCAAACGGTTACTGGCGACAATTAAAACAGGCATTGGTGGGGCGTATTCCACCCGTATTTCACCAGGTAGGCGCATGTAGATCGTGCCCGTGGCGTTGCCGCTGCGGGCGCTTTGAAAAAATGAGGCTTGCAGAGTTTGAATATTGTTAAAATAGTCTTCAACTTTTTTTAATTCTTTCAAATCATTTTCTGAAAGAACAGCCTCGGGTGGTGCTGCTTCCGCAAAATGTGATAACAAAACGGGGGTAACCATGATCAGGAAAAGCAATACAAAGAAGCCTATTCGTTTTTTGATCATTCTTCATCTCCTTGTGCAGACCGACCTAATACCTCTCTTTTGCCCACATGATTTGCTGGCCCAACAACGCCCTGTTTTTCCATGGTTTCGATAATACGGGCTGCGCGATTGTAACCAATTTGCAAATGCCGCTGAATAAAACTGGTCGAGGCTTTTTTCTCGCGTAGTACCAGGGCAACAGCTTGATCGTATAAATCATCACCGCTGTTATTTGCTTCATCCATGTCGCTTGCATCTTCTGCTTCCTGCTCTTCTTCGGTGATTTCTTGAATATAATTTGGCACGCCCTGTTCTTTAAGGAAACGGACGATCTTTTCAACCTCTTGATCTGAAACAAAAGGCCCGTGGACGCGGGTAATTTTCCCGCCCTGACCCATATAAAGCATATCCCCCTGACCCAAAAGCTGTTCAGCCCCCTGTTCACCAAGAATGGTGCGGCTATCGATGCGCGAGGTAACATGAAAGCTAATACGGGTTGGAAAGTTTGCTTTGATTGTTCCGGTAATAACGTCAACCGATGGGCGTTGCGTTGCCATAATAATATGAATGCCGGCAGCACGAGCCATTTGTGCAAGACGTTGAATGGCAGCTTCAATTTCTTTTCCGGCAACCAGCATCAAATCAGCCATTTCGTCGACAACAACCACAATAAAAGGTAACGGCGAAAGATCGAAAGGTTCTTCCTCAAAAATGGGTTTACCGGTTGCGGGGTCAAAGCCTGTTTGTACACGGTGTGTAAGGGTTTCGCCACTTTTTTGGGCGGATGTAATCCGTTCGTTGTATCCACCAATATTACGAACACCCAGCTTTGACATAGCTCGGTAACGCGTCTCCATTTCACGAACGGTCCATTTTAAGGCAACAATCGCTTTCTTAGGGTCGGTTACAACAGGTGACAACAAATGAGGAATATCATCATAAACAGATAATTCCAGCATTTTAGGGTCAATCATGATAAATTTGCATTGATCTGGCGACAAACGATATAAAAGCGATAAAATCATGGTATTAATTGCTACAGATTTACCCGAACCTGTTGTCCCAGCAATTAATAAATGGGGCATTTTTGCAAGATCAACGACCATCGGGCTGCCCCCAATGTCTTTACCAAGTGCCAGGGCAAGACTGGCCGTGCTTTTTGCATAGGTTTCATGGCCTAATAATTCCCGGAAACTTACCATTTCCCGTTTTGGATTTGGCATTTCAATACCAATAACACTGCGACCAGGAACAACTGCAATCCGCACAGAAACAGCACTCATGGAGCGGGCAATATCATCAGCAAGGCCGATAACGCGGCTGGTTTTCGTTCCTGGTGCAGGTTCAAGTTCATATAGGGTAACAACGGGGCCAGGCCGCACATTCACCACATCACCCTGAACGCCAAAGTCGTTCAAAATTGTCTCAAGCTGTCGGGCATTTTTTTCAA
The DNA here is from genome assembly GCA_964414755.1 of uncultured Rhodospirillaceae bacterium. Taxonomy (GTDB): domain Bacteria; phylum Pseudomonadota; class Alphaproteobacteria; order JAEUKQ01; family JAEUKQ01; genus JAEUKQ01. The sequence continues at coordinate 3,695 of CAYPXH010000008.1, forward strand.
GCCCCTCGACATTTACTTTTTGTACTTTCTCGTTTGATGCAACAGGTGCCAGTAAATCGAGTGGTGGTAAATCAAACGAAGGCAGATTACTGTTACTGCTTTTCTTCGGTGTCGGTGGTGTCTTTTCAGCTTTTGCAAAAAGCTTTCTGCGTACTGGTTTGTTGTCTGGTTTGCTTTCTTGGGGGGGTACTGCAGCAATCTTTATGGAGGCTGTTGATGCCGATGATTCGGGCTTTGGCTGGTTTAAAGCGATCTGCTGTTGTTCTTGCTCTGCAGGCCTATTTTGGCTATTAGCGATTGTGGTGTTGCTTGGCATACCCATTGCGGTTAATGGGCGACGAATCACCGCATCCGCTTTTCTAAGGTTAGTGGCAGAAGATACGCTGGAACTAGGTGCCGCAGCTAAGGATGGTTTTTTATGATTAAAAAGAGCCGCAGTTTTTTTAATAAGCCAGTAAAAAGCACGAAAAATTCTACGTAAAAGGTTGTTGCTACCCAGAAAAACAGCACGTATTAAACGGCGGTACATGCTCCAGGGAATATCGGCAATATAAATAAAAAGAGTTGCAAGAATAATAAGGCATAATATACCAGACGGAAACGAATAATCGGTAATTGCAGGCTGCATCAGACTATTAAGCCACCATCCAATACAACCGCCTAACCCACAACCAAAAGGCCAATCTTGGCTGGCTTGAAAAAGCGAGAAGAACAGACATCCCACCACAACAAAAAACCAAGCCAATGTAAGCTTTAGATAAAAGTTTTTAAGTACGTGTTGTGACAGTAATCTCCAACCCCAGGTTACTAAAATCAAGATAAAAGCCGAGCCACCAAGGCCCATATATTGTAGCAAAACATCGCTGGTGTAGCTACCGAATAAACCAAGTATATTAACAGGCGGTTGTGCGCTGATTTTATTAAAGGATGGATCATGCGTGTTAAATGAAAGCATGCTTATCAATAGCACCGCAGCAATTATCCATAGAATAATTGCGCAAAATTCAATCAACCGTTTTCTTACAACAGCTTTAATGGTTGATGATAAAAAACTTGTTCGTTGCTGGGGTGGGGTATAAGGCGTCATTGACTTTGTTGGGTTGAAGTTAAATGGCCATTAACCAATACCAAATATTGATGAACGGCACAAGATACAGAATGTGCCTGAAATAAAGCAATTTTATGCGTGTATGTAAAAAATTTCTTTTTACTGTTAAAATTGTTTTTATTTTTCTACCAAACACAATTTTGTGCTATAAGCTAAAAATAATTAGATTTTTCAAAGATATTAACGCGATTGTAAAAAATGGTCGAAGAAGTTATTATTATTGGCGGTGGGATTATTGGCATGTCAATCGCTGTTGGGTTGGCCAACCGCCAGATACCGGTTGCTCTTGTTGATCAACAACCTGATTACCGCAAGCACAACGATACATTTGTTGATAACCGCTGTTCGGCAATTACCGCCGGCTCGGCAACGATTTTTGAAAAAATTGGCCTGTGGAAAGATATGGTATCCATGGCGCAGCCAATTTGGCAGATTCGCGTGTCTGATCAAAAAGAGCATATCGCAAGCCAATCTAGGTTTTTTGTACATTTTAACCCGTCTGCTACAGACGCCAATATTTCCCAACCATTACAACCTCTGGGTTATATGCTGGCCAACCGTGATGTACGACGGGTTTTATTTGAACAATTGGTTCATCATCCCCTGATTAAGTACTATCCAGGGGTTCAACTAACAAACATTTTGTATAAAAATCCTACAGAAACCCAAGCTATTTTATCAGGTGGGCAAACAATTTCAGCTAAGCTATTAATTGCTGCTGATGGGCGGAATTCAAAAGTTAGAAATATGGCCAACATTAGCGTCGTACGTTGGTCTTATCAGCAACATGCGATGATTTTTAACATTGAACATCAGCATCCTCATCAAGGTATTGCCATCGAACACTTTACCCCGGGCGGACCCCTAGCGGTGTTACCAATGCGTACCGATGGGCATAACAAATCGGCAATCGTCTGGACCGAAACGCCAGAAAAGGCAGAATATTTGTATCAACAACCACACCAATTCTTGGAGCATATTCTGGAGCAGTATTTTTATCCAACACTGGGAAATATAAGGATTAGCGGTGATAAAAAGATTTATCCACTTGGCGGACTTCATGCCAGCCGGTATGTTGGAGATCGCATCATTTTAATTGGTGATGCAGCGCATGTTATCCACCCAATTGCCGGTCAGGGACTTAATTTAGGGATCCGCGATTGTCATGCACTTATAGATATAATTTACAATATTAAACGCCTAGGGCTTGATCTAGGAACAACACCGATGCTGCATGATTATGAACATCGGAGACGCCCGGATAACCTTTTATTAATTGGTGCTACAGATTTTCTTGATCGTCTTTTTTCTAATCATTCCCGTTTATTAAGGTCGATTCGTCACCTGGGAATGGGTTTGGTTCACCGTATCCCGCCCCTAAAAAGGGTTTTAATGAAACAAGCAATGGGCCTGCTTATCGACGCACCAACATCGCCCAAAGATAATTAATTAAAGCGAGACTTCAAAAACTATTGATGGCGTAGAAACGGTATAGGGTTCTTGGTAAAAAATTGTATAAAGCTAAAACAAGTCAATTTTTACTATTAGATGGATTTTTAGAAAAACGTCCAATTTCCATTAAACAAGTCAACATCTCTAATCGTTGCTGCAGGGTCATTGCTTCAAGCAAGGCTTGTTTTTCATTTTCTTCAAAATTACCCAGCATTGATAGCGAATTTACTAGTTTCTCGGTTTCTACCTTTTTTAACACTGACCAGTCGGCTTTAATGTGATGGTGTTCAAAATATGGCCCTAATATGTCAAAAAAATTGTTCAGTTGGTTAGGCGGTATCGTTTCGTTTGATGGTAGCAAATCTTTTTTGTAAGCAGAAAAATCAACTTTCATTAAACGGTATCCCTCTTGTGGAGGGAGTTCTTGTATAATCCGAAAGCGGCAAACACCCTGGACTGTTATAGTGTAACGGCCATCATCGTTTTCACTAAACGAAGTTATACGACCTGCACAACCGACAGAGTATAAACTTTCTTCCTTACTTAAAAAAAGATTAGGGCAGCTGCCATTTCTTCCTGAACAGGGCTGAATCATACCAATAAGCCGTGGGTAAGCAAGCGCAGCGCGGATCATCGCTAAATATCGGGGTTCAAAAATATTAAGCGGTAATTTATTACCCGGTAGCAACAAAGCACCGGCTAGCGGAAAAACCGGAATAACCGATGGCAAATCTTCAAAATTTGGGTCAAAAACGCTGCGTTTTTTCATTTATGAAAATAAAACCGACGATAATTTACGGCGCCCTTCGATAGTATCTGGATGTGATGCTCCAAGAGCCTCAAAAAACTTAAGCAACTGCTGGCGTGCCATTCCATCATTCCATGACCTATTTTTACGGATAATTTTTAACAAATTTTCTATTGCTTGTTGATAGCGAAAGTCTCGATAGTAAGCCATCGCCAAATCAAAATGGATTTGTAGGTTGTTGGAATCTTTTCCAAGACGTACCTCAAGCTCAGGGGTAGATGGGATGTCCTTTATTAATTTTGCCAGCTCTATGGCCGCCCTAGCACTGCTAATGTACTGATCATTTTGTTTGTCAGCAGGAATTTGCCCAATCAACCGATCGGCATCAGCCAGTTTTTGTAAACCAATATATGCCTTAACCAATCCATGAACAACCTTGGGGTGAAGAGGGGATAACTGCATCGCTTTGTTAAGAAGGGTAACCGCAGCGCCAAAGCTTTGTTGGTTAAGTAAATCGGTTGCTTGTATAACAAGTGTATCAACATCATTGGCAGCGGGTTTATTTGTACCAGCCATTTTTTTCAAATTTTCAATAAAACCACGCACCTGGCTTTCAGGAACATTCCCCATGAAACCATCAACAGGCTGACCTTTATAAAAAGCATACACTGTTGGAATGGATTGAATTTGTAACTGGGCAGCCAAAGATTGATTGCGGTCAACATCGATTTTAACAAGCCTAACCGCACCTTTCGCCTCGCGTACAACTTTTTCCAAAATTGGTCCTAATTGTTTGCAGGGACCACACCAGCTAGCCCAAAAATCAACAATAATGGGTGTTTGCTGTGACGGCTCGATAACATCAACCATAAACTTTTCGGTCGTTGTATCTTTTACTAGTGCAGTATCGCCAACATTTAGGGCAGTGCCATTATTTTTTTTCAAACCAATAAGTTGTTCCATCTTTTCTTCCATCCGTACAGTTTTTAAGTATGTACATAAAGTAGGTTACAATAAAGCTTTAACAAAGGGGGGGACAAAAAAATTTTGTTACTCAATAAAAGAAGGTATATGCTGCACAACCCGCATAAATTTTAACAAATCCTGCTGTGTTAAGGATATTGTTATATCATTTCGCAGCGGGTGACAATTGATTAGCGGATGTTTTAACAATTCGCGATCAAAGATAACCGCAACACATTGATGTTGCCGGTCGTTGATAGCTGCAAGCGGACTTACAGAGCCGGGCCTTACACCCAAATATTGCCACAATCTTTCCGCACTGCCGAAAGATAACCGCCCGCTACCAATTTTTTGGGGTAATATTTTTAAATCCACATTCTTGTTCTCGGGCATAACAACCAGCCACATTTTTTCCCTCTGATCGCGTAGAAAAAGACTTTTTAAATGTAATCCAGGAATATTACCGCGTAATGCCAAGGATTCCGCAACTGTAGGCAGTGGTGGGTGATGATGTATCGTAAAATGAATTTGTTGTTCTTGCAAAAATTCGATCAGTGGTTGATGGTCGGGGTAGGTAATATCCGAGTGTATCATTGTTGCTGTCATCCTATGATATGCTTTTTGGAATTATTTTGGTTGATCAGGAAAAACTTTGCAATAATGCAAAAAGCAGTATAGTTATAATGTATAAGTTTAAATGATAAAAGCGGTCTCTATTACGGATGACAACCCCAGATAAACAGCGTATTTCCGAAATACTGGTTAATTTAGCTGAAGATAGCACCCGTGATCGCATATCGCTTGGTGACCTACTAGTAATTCTTGGTGACCGTGGTTTTGGAATTTTGATTCTGGTATTGACCTTGCCCAATCTGACACCAATATTTTTGCCAGGCATGTCGGCAGTTCTTGGAATACCTATAACTTTATTATCATTGCAAATTTTGGTTGGTGCAAAAAAGCCTTGGTTGCCAGGCTTTTTGCTGAAAAGGTCATTAGCTCGTACCGATTTTGCAAAAGTAATTAAATATTGCCTACCAATTTTGGGGCGTGCTGAAAAACTTTTAAAACCCCGATTTAGTTTTTTCACCCTGTATTTATTTCGCGCGTTAATGGCAGTAGTTATATTTATTTTATCAATTTTATTGGCATTGCCTTTGCCTTTTACGGGACCAATATTAGCTTTTCCATTATTTGTGATGTCGCTGGCATTACTTGAACATGACGGATTGTCGGCCATGATTGGAATGGTTATTGGATTTTTAATTAATTCCGTAATCGTTTATTTTTTCTGGACTGTTTTTGTTGAAATTTGGTGGTGGATTTTTGGTTAAGTTGCTTTTTAACTATGGCCGCGATATTTTTGCTTGATATTCTATAAAAAAATCATTAAAAGTTCAGCAGAAGTTGTTTTTTATAAGATCGCGGGCGTAGCTCAGGGGTAGAGCACAACCTTGCCAAGGTTGGGGCCGAGGGTTCAAATCCCTTCGCCCGCTCCATTTAGGAGAAAAATCTTATATTTGTGGCATTTCTATCGGTGCACGTTTAGTGTACTTTTTTTGTCCTTAAAATACCTCCATAGCACTCTTTAAATATTTTGATTTGCGCTTTGCGCTCTGCTTGGTAGTTTAAAAGCCTTTTTAACCTTAGGGTTGTCCTGAGTAGCTTAAGAATTATGTTTTAGTATTGATTAAAGCCGTTGAAAAAGAAAGTAAAGAAATGAAAGAAGTTAAAAAACGTACAACCCAGCAGAATCCCGCTAAAAATATAGATACTATCATGAAAAACAGCCAATTACGTCCGACCCGCCAAGAAGCAGAAGAAGCAGTTCGTACACTTATTCGCTGGGCTGGAGACAACCCGGAAAGGGAAGGGTTGTTGGAAACTCCCAAAAGGGTTACAAAGGCGTACGCAGAATTTTTTGCCGGATATCAAGAAAATCCTGAACAAATCTTATCGCGTACTTTTGATGAGGTTGAAGGGTACGACGAGATTGTTTTGTTGCGTGATGTTAGGTTTGAATCGCACTGTGAACATCATTTGGTACCAATTATTGGCAAAGCACACATAGCTTATCTACCGGCTACAAAGGTTGTTGGTATAAGCAAGTTAGCCCGGTTGGTGGATGCCTTTGCGAAAAGGTTACAAATCCAAGAAAAATTGACTGTTCAAATCGCACAGACTCTGCAACAAGCATTGAAGCCAAAAGGTGTAGCTGTGGTTATCGAATCAGATCACGCCTGCATGACAACACGTGGTGTTCACAAACCTGGTGTTAAAATGATCACATCGCGCATGATGGGTGTGTTTAGAACCGATCTTGAAAAGCGCAAAGAATTTTATACGCTGGCCGGTATTTCAGGCTCCTAGGATCTTTGGTTAAGATAACTTTACTTTTCCATCAACAAAGGCAGTTGCATTTCAAGCAGGAATGGGCTTGTCTCTACGTTTAACGATCCTTGGTGAAGTTCAAAAATAATGCGCGCAACCGATATTGCCAAATTATTTTGAGGGGCAGAGTTGTTTTGATGATGGTTGTTAAATTCTATTGCCCAACGTACAAAACCTTTTTTGTATGAAACTTCACCTTTTACAAAAGGTCCATAGATTCTGTTAATCTCAAGTATGTTTGCCAATGCTTTTTGAAGCAAAGCTGCGTCTACAAGAACCAAGCGATTGGCATCAAAATCTTGGTGGTTCCAGATAATTGAATCAGTGGTTGTTTGCGTTTCTAGCGTCTTAGAAACCAGCAAATCCAGTTCATGAACTGATAATGTTTGATCATTAAAGATAATCTTTTTTTGTTCATAATTACCAAGAAATTGTAGATTTTGTACAAACCGGTCAATATCTTGAAGACTTTTGCTAAGCTTAACATATTCTGTTTGTTGGTGATCAAGGGGCAGGGATGTTGCTTGTATGCGCATTTGTTTTAGAAATGGTTCAAGATCTTGGGTAATCCAGGACAGAAATAAAGATCGGAAACGGCCAGTTTCAGAAAATATTTTAGCCTGATCTATATCTTCGGCAAGATGAACACGTTCAACCGCCACGGCAATCTGGTCAGCAAGTGCATCAAGCAATCTTCTCTCTTCGGGGCGTAATAAAAGTTCTTCGTCATCACGGTATAACCCAAGCAAGCCCACTTGACCGCGCTCGGTTCGCAAGGGGATAAAAAGCCTTTTGGCACCTGGCAATGTGTCTGTTCCCGGTCCGGTCATTGTGTCGTGATCCCATGCCCATTTAGCGGCAGCATAATCAGATGATTCAAGCACTTCCTGTATGGGATAACTTGATCTAATCGTCAGTCTGTCACCTTCTGGTTGCAACAAAACAACTTGTGCTTTTAGCATATCAGCTATTTGCCGACTAGCGGCATCCAATAAATCATCAACATCACCAATCGCTGCAATCTTGCGGCTAAAATTATATAAATCAGTAGTTGTTTTTGCCCGTTCTTGTGCACTTTTTGCTTGGTTTCTTAGGCGAACATTAAGTTTACTAGCTAAAATGGACACCAACAATAAAAAACCAAAAGTAACAAAATTTAGTGGTTCTGCAATGGTTAAGGTATAATAAGGTGGTATTAAAAAATAATTATATGCAAGCGCGCTTAAAGCCGATGCATAAAGCGCTGGTCCAAGACCAAAACGGGTTGATGCGCCAAAAACAGCTGCCAGAAAAAAGATTGCCAAATCCCGATTTTGTCCGGCTGAGTTCAAAAGCCAGCTTATTAATAAGGCTAGCCCTACAAAACCACTTGCCATCACATAACTAAAAAAACTTTTCATCTCATTTGGCAGCGGCTGACTGGGCGGAGTATTTCCAGATTCGGCCTGGGCAGAAATAACGTGGATGCCAATTTTTCCAGATTCACGCACGAGATCGCGAACAATGGACCCATGGAGAAATTCAAACCATTTTGACCGTGGCGATTTGCCAAGAATAATTTGGGTAATATTATTTTCGCGGGCATAATTTAGCAAATCTGAAGCTATCTGGCGCCCAGGAATAACAGCGGTATCTCCACCCAATTGTTCTGCAAGTCGCAAAGATTTTGCAATGCGTTCATGTGCTTCAACAGGTAATGTATGATGGCGGGTTGATTCAATATAAATTGCTATCCATTTTGCTTGGATTCTGTCTGCCATTCGCCTGGTATAGCGCACCAAATCCTGCGAACTGCTGTTTTCGTTAATGCAAACCAAAATTCGTTCACCTGCAGGCCACGGGCCATCAATAGAATTGTTCTGCATGTACTGAACCATGTCATCATCGACATGCTGGGCTGTTTGGCGTAAAGCAAGCTCTCGAAGCGCTGTTAAATTTCCTTCAGTAAAGTAGTTTTGCAAAGCTTTTTGGGCTTGATCACCCATATAAACTTTGCCTTCTTGAACACGCCGCATCAAATCTTGGGGCGTAAGATCAATAAGTTCGATTGCGTCAGCTGTATCAATAAGTCGGTCCGGAATTGTCTCGCGAACTCGCACACTGGTAATTTGCGCAACCACATCATTAAGACTTTCGACATGCTGAATATTCAAGGTTGTATATACATCAATCCCAGCGGCCAGAATTTCCTCAACATCCATATAACGCTTTGGATGGCGACAATCGGGCGCGTTTGTGTGTGCAAATTCATCTACTAAAACAAGTTGAGGGGCACGCTTTAAGATAGCGTCCAAATCCATTTCTTCTAACAAACGACCCTTATAATGTAGACGCTGCCTTGGAACAATTTCCAATCCAGTGACAAGCGCTTCTGTTTCGCGTCGACCATGGGTTTCAACCAACCCAATGACAACATCTACGCCTTGTTTTTTTTGATCCTGAGCATTTTGCAACATATGATACGTTTTGCCAACACCCGGAGCTGCCCCTAAAAATATTTTTAACCGACCACGTTTTTGTGTATTTGTTTCATCAAGCAAATTGTCAGGCAACAAGTTGTTTGTGTTTTGTGGCATGTAATTTCCTAGGGTTTAATGGGATAAAGCTGATCAAGAACAAGGTTTATTTGCAAAACATTTATTCTTGGTTCGCCCAAGATAAAAAAAGTTCTTGGTATGGTATTGTCTTCAATCAGTTTTAATAATTCATCTTCTGATACTTGGCGTGATCTCGCTATTCGAGGAACTTGGAAGCGTGCAGATTCTGGGCTAATGTGTGGATCAAGGTTGCTGCCCGAAACAGTTACAATGTCCATCGGAATAGGCTGAGAACTGCCTTGGTTTTTTACCAATAAATATTTAGCTTTCTCGATAATGTCCCTTAACAGAACATGGTTTGTTTGCCCAAGATTACGTCCCATAGAAATTGCCCGGTTGTCGGTATTGATCAGGGAAGGGCGGCCGTGAAAATAATGATCCTGCTCAAAAGGCTGGGCAATTAATAAGGATCCTTGAGGAACGCCCTGATGGGTATAAATAAAACTACCATTTGCTTGGTTTGGGAAAAATATTTGTCCAATTAGGGTAATAAAAGCCGGGTACACCACACCTGTTAGGATCAGCAAACATCCAAAAATCAATATTGTTGCACGTAGTAGTCGGACCATAGATAACTTTACACCAATTTCAGAAAATTAATCGTCAAATCAATTATTTTAATGCCAATAAAAGGCACAATAATGCCACCTAGGCCATAAATTAATATATTTCGCCTTAGAATAGAAGATGCATCCTGATTTAAATAGCGCACCCCCCGCAATGCAAGTGGTAATAAGGCAATAACAATCAAAGCATTAAAAATAATTGCTGATAGCATAGCACTTTCTGGACTAGCCAAATGCATAATATTAAGGCCTTCTAGGCCAGGATAAATACCACTAAATAGGGCAGGAATAATCACAAAATATTTGGCCACGTCATTAGTAATAGAAAAAGTTGTTAAGGCACCACGTGTCATTAACAATTCTTTACCAATTCGTACAATTTCGATCAGTTTTGTTGGATTGCTGTCAAGGTCAATCATGTTACCAGCTTCACGTGCTGCTTGTGTGCCAGTTTGCATCGCAACACCTACATCAGCCTGGGCTAATGCTGGTGCGTCGTTTGTTCCGTCACCACACATTGCAACCAATTTACCCTTTGATTGTTCGCTGCGAATAAGTTTTAGCTTGGTTTCGGGTGTTGCTTGGGCTAGAAAGTCATCAACCCCTGCTTCTGCGGCTATTGCAGCGGCTGTTAGTGGATTATCACCTGTAATCATTATTGTACGAATTCCCATACGACGTAGCTCGGAAAATCGCTCGCGGATTCCGCCTTTGATAGTATCCTTCAAATGAATAACACCCAAAAATCTGTCATCCTTGGCAACCACCAGCGGTGTTCCGCCTTGTTTGGCGATCTTTTCGGTTATTTGAATTAACTCGGTCGGCGTTTGAAATGATGATTTTTGGTTTTTTTGTTTCACAAAATCAATAACGGCATCAACGGCTCCTTTGCGAATCTGATGTCCGTCAATGTCAACCCCGCTCATGCGGGTTTGTGCTTTAAAAGGAATAAACACAGGTTGTTGTTTTAACAAGCTTTGGCCACGCAACCCATATTTTTCTTTGGCTAATATAACAATTGACCGACCCTCGGGTGTTTCATCGCTTAAAGAAGCTAGTTGTGCTGCTTCTGCTAAGTCATGCAAGGAAGATGTTGATAAAGCAATAAATTCGTGCGCCAGCCGGTTTCCAAGAGTAATAGTTCCGGTTTTATCAAGCAGCAGGGTGTTGACGTCCCCAGCTGCTTCTACGGCACGACCTGAAGTTGCAAGAACATTAAGACGAATAAGACGATCCATGCCTGAAATGCCAATGGCCGACAACAATCCACCAATCGTTGTTGGTATCAATAAAACAAAAAGCGCAAGCAGCATCATCAACGATGAATCGGACCCAGCATAATGGGTGAAAGCCGGGATGGATGTTGTTGTAAACAGTAAAAACAATGTCATTCCCGACAATAGGACATTAAGCGCTATTTCATTGGGGGTTTTTTGTCGCTTTGATCCCTCAACAAGTTTAATCATACGGTCTAAAAAACTGTTTCCAGCGTCTTGGGTAATGCGAATCTTGATGTGATCAGAAAGAACCTTGGTTCCACCTGTTACTGCTGATCTGTCACCACCGCTTTCGCGAATGACTGGCGCTGATTCACCGGTTATGGCTGATTCATCAACAGAAGCTATTCCCTCGATAACTTCGCCATCTCCTGGGATAAAATCGCCAGCCTCAACCAACACAAGGTCATTAATTTTTAACTGGGATGCTGGAATGCGTTGAAAACTTTTGGCTGTAGAATCATCAAGTTTTTTAGCTATTGTTGCTTTTTGACTGGCGCGCAGCGAATTTGCTTGAGCTTTACCGCGACCCTCGGCCAAAGTTTCTGCAAAAAGACCAAATATAACAGTAAGCCAAAGCCAAAACACTAGCTGTGCGTAAAAACCAGTGTTGGAAGACCCTAAGTATAGGCTTTGTACCAGCAAAATGGTTGCACATAAAGTAGTAATTTCCAAAACAAACATAATTGGATTTTTAAGCGAGTAATAAGGATTCAACCTCGCTAAAGCTTGGACAATTGCCTGACCATAAAGTAACCAATCTATATTTGGGTGTTTTTTAAGTGTTTTGTTTGTCATGATGCTGGGTATATTCCGGTTAATAAGGGGAAGGAACAGATATTAATAAAAAATGTTCAGCTATTGGACCCAATGCTAAAGCCGGTAAAAGTAACGAAAAGACAAAAATGACACCGATTAATAAGATAATAAAAGTGAAATTATGGGTTGGTAAACTGCCAACAGTTATAGGGCTTAAACGCTTGGCAGCAAGGGATCCGGCGATTGCAAGTACCGGTATCATCACTAATAATCGGCCAAACAGCATAACAACAGCGCCAATGATGTTAAAAAATGGCGTATTAGCGTTAAATCCAGCAAAAGCACTGCCATTACCGGTTGCGGTCGAGGTATAAAAATAAAGTAATTCGCTAAATCCATGCGCACCTGGGTTTGCCATGTTTTGCGTAATATCTGGACGGTATAAAGTTAATGCCGTGAAACCCAAGATAAGAAAGGGTATTACTAATGTTGCCAGCACAGTCATTTTTATTTCCCGAATTTGCAGCTTATTGCCTTTATATTCTGGCGTCCGACCAACCATAAGACCAGCAATAAAAGCAGTTAAAATAACAAACAGCAGCATCCCATAAAGCCCTGATCCTGTGCCGCCAATCAAAACACCTCCCAGCATCATGTTCCATAACATGATACCCCCGCTTAGGGGCATAAAACTGCTGTGCATTGCGTTAACAGCACCTGTTGCAGTGGCTGTGGTTAAATTTGCATAAAAAATCGAACTAAAAAGACCAAAACGTACTTCTTTACCCTCCATATTGATACCAGTTAAGGTAAGGTTATTTTCAGCAGCCATTTGCTGTAGGATAGGATTTGGCTGTTGTTCAAAGTAGTACATTAGGCCTGCGTGGATAAATAAAAGGCAAGCCATGGCTGTAAAAATAGCCCAGCCTTGCCGCTGGTCGCCAATCATTCGACCAAAAACATTGGTCAAAGCTGCCCCGATAATAGCCATCATCATCATTTGCAGGAAATTGCTTAAGGGTGTTGGGTTTTCATAAGGGTGGGATGAATTTGTATTAAAAAATCCTCCACCATTCGTACCAATAATTTTGATAGCCTCTTGTGCGGCAACAGGTCCTTGCGGGATCATTTGGTTTTTGTATTCAAGAGTTGTAATAGCAATATCACCAGAAAAATTTTGGGGTACACCCTGCCAAATCAGAAAAATGGCTAAAATAATTGATAATGGTAATAATACATATAAAATAGCGCGGGTAACATCGACCCAAAAATTGCCAATAGTTTGTTTTTCTTGACGGCTAAATCCACGAATTAGCGCAATAGCAACCACCATTCCGCTGGCGGCTGAAAAAAAGTTCTGGACAGTTAAGCCAACCATTTGAGACAGATGGGAAAGACTTACCTCTCCACTATAATTTTGCCAGTTTGTGTTGGTTAAAAAGCTGATAGCTGTGTTCAAAGCTAAATCAGGTGACAGATTGGCAACATGGTTTGGATTAAACGGCAAATATGCTTGTAAGCGCAAAATAGCATAAAGAACAACAAAACCAACAGCATGAAAAATTAAAAGGCACGCTACATAAGCAATCCAATGTTGCTCAACATCAGGGCGAATTCCTGCAATCTTATAAAAAGTATTCTCTATTTTTGCTATTTTGGGTCGCAACCAAAATTCTTCGCCGCTAAAAACGCGCGTTATGTACCAACCCAGGGGCTTTATGGCCGCAATCAGCAGCGTTACGTACATCAAGAACTGAAAAAGATCAGCTATACTCATCTTATATCCTTGGCCTTATGCTTGATTCTAAAACCGTTCCGGCCACAACAAGGTTATTAGCATATACACAAAAACTACAATAACCAACAAACCCCCTAAAATAAGGTCCAGCACGATCATCACCTTTTCAGATTAAACACGGGAACAGAAAAGTCCGTAAAGATAAAAGCAAAAAAACGCCAATAGCGTAGTGCCAATCAAAATTAAATCAAGTAAAAGCATGGTTATTTCAGCCCCAAAACGTTGCCATGATATTGCGATCAGGTATTTTTGTCAAATATAGTAACTGGTGATGGCGGTAATCAGCAAAAGAACTATTGTTTTTTCAATGATTTTTACTAAATTGGTGACCATTGCCAGATTTGGTCTGGCTAATCATTGATAACATCCCACAGGATTAGGTATGACAGATCAGCAGCCAGTGGCCTTACCAAATAATTCCCAAGTCGCAACAGAGTTAACCTATGACTTATTAGTGATAGGTGGCGGAATCAATGGTGTGGGTGTCGCGCGGGATGCGGCTGGCCGTGGATTGCGTGTATTGCTGGTCGAACAGGGCGACCTTGCACAATCAACTTCGTCTGCCAGCAGTAAATTAATTCACGGTGGTTTGCGATACTTGGAATATTACGAATTCCGACTCGTGCGTGAATCATTACTTGAACGTGAGATTTTATTAAAGAACGCCCCCCATATTATTTGGCCTGTGCGCTTTGTTATGCCACATAACAGATTGTTGCGTCCAGCTTGGATGATTAGACTTGGGCTGTTTTTGTATGATCATTTGGCCCCCCGTCGCAAGCTGCCAGGATCAAATGGAGTAAGATTGCGCAAACATCAATACGGTTATCCATTAAAGTCTGATCTGGTTAGAGGTTTTGTTTATTCAGATTGCTGGGTTCAGGATTCGCGGTTAGTTGCACTAAATGCCCAAGATGCCCAAGATCGGGGTGTGGTTGTTAAAACTAGGACAAAATGTACAGAAGCAATTGTTGATCGGCAAGAATGGCTAGCTACTCTGCTTGATAAACAAACTGGCCAGCAACGCCAAGTGCGTGCTAAGATACTGATTAATACAGCAGGACCATGGGTTGATCAGTTCTTAACACAAGCGCTGCAGATTCAGCCCAAACATCGCTTAAGGCTTGTTAAGGGTAGTCATATAATTGTGCCCAAGCTATATGAAGGGGCACAGGCTTACATTTTACAAAATAATGATCGTCGTGTTATTTTTGTCATTCCCTACGAAGAAAAATTCACTTTAATAGGAACGACTGACTTACCGGTCGGTGAAACCAATCTAGATAGCATGCGTATATCGCCAGAAGAGGCTGATTATTTGTGTCAAGCTGTTAACCAGTATTTTAAAACACAACTAACAGCGCAGGATGTGGTTTCAAGTTATGCCGGGGTGCGGCCGCTTTATGATGATGCCAAGGCTAATGCATCGGCGGTGACACGGGATTATGTTTTACAGCTACATGTCGATTTGGGTGCCCCGTTATTGTCTGTTTATGGGGGTAAAATTACGACCTATCGGCGATTGGCCGAGCATGTTATGCAAAAAATACACCCGTTTTTTCCCTACTTGGGAAAATCGTGGACCGCAAAAACACCCCTGCCGGGGGGCAATATAACCACATCATTTGCTGAATTTTGTCATCAATTATCTTTAATATATCCCTGGCTTCCGAAAGAATTATGTTATCGTTATGCCCGGGCATATGGCGATAATATAACTGTATTATTAAAATCGATTTGCTCTATTGCTGAGCTTGGGCTTGAAATACTACCAGGTCTTTATGAACAAGAAATTGCTTACTTAAAAAAATATGAATTTGCCAAAACAGCAGAGGATATTTTATGGCGGCGCAGTAAATTAGGCTTACATTTGCCATCAAACGCTGTAGAGAAATTACAAAAATTTTTGGATCAGCAAAATTCTGTCTCAAAATCTGCAATCTAACTTTTAAAAAAATCTGGTTTTTTAATCTGCCAGGCTGGAATTTGTTGCCTGACTTCCTGGACCATATCTAAATCAAGGGTGGCTTGGATAGTAGCTGGTTCATTGCCTGCTTCAGCTAAGATCCGACCCCATGGGTCAATTATAAGTGAATGTCCATAGGTTTGGCGACCGCCGCTATGCATGCCTGTTTGACCAGGTGCGCAGATAAAAGCGCCTGTTTCAATAGCACGGGCGCGCAGCAAAACATGCCAGTGTGCCTGTCCGGTTATTTGTATGAAAGCCGATGGCACAGCAATAATACTTGCACCTTCCTGAGCTAGGTAACGGTATAAGTATGGAAAGCGCAAATCATAACAAATGCTTAAGCCAAGCAAACCCCAATCCGTTTTAACCAAAACAGGCTTTGTCCCGGCATGGTAGGCATCCGATTCACGGAAATACCGACCATCAGGCAAGTTGGCATCAAAAAGATGTATTTTGTCATAGCGCGCTTTGATATCGCCCTCAGGGTCAAATAAGTAACTGCGATTATAGCATAAACCACGTGGCCCCTTGATGGTTAATGATCCAATCAATAACCAGCATCTGAATTCCTTGGATAAATCAGAAAATAAGGGGATGGCAGGGTGGTTTTCTTCAAAAAAGGCTTTTTGCCATCGCTGTGTATGGCGATGTTCCATAAGACACGTGTTTTCCGGGGTTATCACAAGTTGGGCACCGTTATCACATGCCTGCCGAATCGCGGCTGTCACTGTTTTCAGATTGACATGAACATCATCGCCACTGGATAATTGAAGACAAGCCACCTGTAATAAGGGCATTTTATAGGCCAAGTAATGTTTTCAAAGCGTTTCTATGGTGCAGGGCATATAAATCATCACATCCCCCAACATGCTGATCATTGATAAATATCTGCGGTACTGTTTGCCGACCCTGGCTGCGTTTAATCATCGCTTCGCGCTTCGATGAATCGGCGCTAATATTAATTTCTGTATAAGGTGCTTGATATCGTTGCAACAATTGCTTAGCGCGGTCACAGTACGGACATGTCGATGTAGTGTATATTTCAATACTAGCCATAATAAAACTGCCTTTTAATATTTAACTTCCATGATCAGCGTATATTTTTTAACAAAATTTGGCAAGGTAACCCACTAAATACGCGTAAGAATGCATCCTGTAACCACCAACATTGCCGCCATAATACGCACCCAGCTACAACGCTCCTTAAGAAAAAAAATACCCAAAATCGTGCCAAAAATAACGCTCGTTTCCCGCATCGCTGCCACTTGTGCGGCTGACCCAAAGCGCAAAGCCACAAGTGCTAAGCCATAACTGCCTAATGATAAAAGGGCTGCCAGCAAGCCTATACCCTTATGGGGCCATAGGGCTGATAATAACCGTCCTTTATATCGCCGGTTTAAATATACAATCATTAAGGTGTTTTCGCTAATCAAAAAATACCACAGAATATAGCTCCATAAATTTTCGCTTAAGCGAATACCATGGGTATCAATTAGGGTATACGATGTAATCCCAAGTCCGGTAAGCAAGGCTAGAAAAATTCCCAGTTGTTTGGAATTATTATGTCCAGAAGATCTAAAACCATTTTCAATAGCTAATAATAAAATACCACTGGTAATTAAAGCAATTCCAAAACCAGATTGCAGGTTAATTTGTTCATCCAGAAAAACTAAAGCACCCAATGTAATCATTAAGGGTGAAATGCCCCGGGCAATTGGGTAAACAACAGTTAGGTCTGCCAAACGGTATGAATTAATTAAAAGTATTTGGTAAAAAAAATGAACAATTCCTGAAAGACCAAGATAAATCCATACATTTCCAGATGGAAAGGGCACAAAAAAAATAAAAGGAAATGAAATAATAGCTGCACCAAACCCCATCCAGGCACGCAATAGCAAGCGTTCATGGCTTTTCTTAAGCAAGACACTATTGGTCGCATGCATTATTGCCGAAATAAGGGCCAGAATCATGGCCAGAGTAGGGGCGCTTATCATAATGTAAGGCTGCTTGGTAAGAAGGGATAAATTATATTGGCAACTGACAAAACAAACAATATTGTAAAACCGAACACAGCTGAAAGCAATCTTCAACAAGATATTTGATTGTCACAGACATTTTGATTATAATATAACAACAGTTAGCTGATATTTAGTATTTTAATACCAACTGGTAACAATATAAAGGCCGCAATATAGATTTGGGAGGGTGTGAGATCATGATACGATTATGGCAAAAAATAATAAAAAGCCTGTTGTTGATGCCGTTTTTTCTGTCGTGCACATATTATGTGCAGGCATTTGCCCAGGTATCAAACCAAGGCCCGGTGCATGCGCTTGCATTACAGGGCGCACCCAAATATGGGCCGAATTTCACCCATTTTGATTATGTTAACCCAAATGCACCCAAGGGCGGGTCTGTAAACATGGCCGCAACGGGAACTTTTGATAGTTTTAATCCCTATATTGTTAAGGGTATGCCATCGGGTGTTATTGCCTATGAGTCGTTAATGGTATCCAGCAAAGATGAGTCATTTAGCCAATATGGGCTTATTGCCGAAAGTGTTGAATTATCCCCTAATCGGGACTGGATTATTTTTAATCTGCGGTCGGAAGCTCGCTGGCATGATGGTCAGCCAATAACTGCGGCCGATGTTGTCTTTTCATTTAACCTTTTAAAAGAGAAGGGCAAAAATTTATACCGCACTTATTATGCCGATGTTATTAAAGCCGAAATCATTGACCAAAAGAAAGTTCGTTTTTTATTTGCTAACGGCGATAACCCCGAATTGCCCCTGATTATTGGTCAATTGCCAATTTTGCCCAAACATTATTGGGAAAGCCGTGATTTTACCCAACCAACACTTGATGTTCCGCTTGGAAGTGGCCCCTATAAAATTGTTTCTTTTGATCCTGGACGCTCGGTAACCATTGCACGGGTTAAAGATTATTGGGGACAAAATTTACCGGTCAATCGAGGCCAGAACAATTTTGATCAGATAACATATCGTTATTACCGCGACTCAACCGTGATGTTTGAAGCTTTTAAAGCGGGCGAATACGACTGGCGACAGGAAAATATTGCTCGCCAATGGGCTACCGGATACGAATTTCCAGCTGTTCGGGATGGGCGTGTCGTTAAAAGACGTGTTGATCACCAAAGGCCTATGGGATTACAGGCATTAATCTATAATATTCGGCGCCCCTTTTTCCAAGATCCGCGGGTGCGCGAAGCACTGGTATATTTGTTTGATTTTGAATGGATGAATAAAACGCTTTTTTGGAATCAGTACCAAAGATCACTTAGTTATTTTAATAACAGCGAAATGGCTGCACGTGGATTACCATCATCCGAAGAAATGGCAATTCTTAATCCCTTGCGTGGCCAAGTTCCTGATCGGGTCTTTACCCAGGAATTTAAGCTGCCGGTAACAGATGGATCAGGGAATATGCGCAGCCAAACCCGCCAGGCACTTGAATTGTTGAAACAGGCTGGTTACGAAATTCAACAAGGAATTATGGTTCAACAAAAAAACGGTCAACCACTTGCTTTTGAGATTTTGCTTTATGACCAAAGCTTTGAACGGATAGTTACCCCATTTGCAGAAAATTTAAAGAAAATTGGTATTCGTGTAACAATACGCACAATTGATATTGGACAATACCAGAAAAGGTTAGACAATTTTGACTTTGACATGATTCAACACATTTTTGCACAATCTGATTCACCCGGTAACGAACAACGTGATTTTTGGGGATCGGCCAATGCCCAAGTACCAGGCAGTTTGAACCTGATAGGCATTCAAGACCCAGCTATTGATCAATTAGTTGAACTTGTGATCAGGGCACCCAATCGCCAAAGCCTTATTCATTATGTGCGGGCATTGGACCGGGTATTGCTGGCGCACCATTTTGTTATTCCTCAATGGTATGCCAATTTTTATAATATAGCCTACTGGGATATTTTTGGATATCCATCGGTTACGCCCAAATATGATATTGGTTTTAGTACCTGGTGGGTTGACCCCAAGAAAGCAGATCAGCTTAACCGTCGTGAGCGCTAAGTTTCCATGAGAAATTATGTTATCAAGCGATTGTTGCTGATAATCCCAACGATGGTTGGGATTATGCTGATTAATTTTTTAATTATTCAGTTGGCACCTGGCGGTCCTATTGATTTGCTTCTTGCCCAGCAAGAAGGACATCAGGATTTATTGCCAAACCGCTTGACAAATTCTGGACAGGAAGATGTGGTCACGTCGGCTCCGGCGTCAAGCAGATCCAGGGGGA
Organism: uncultured Rhodospirillaceae bacterium; assembly: GCA_964414755.1. Classification (GTDB taxonomy): domain Bacteria; phylum Pseudomonadota; class Alphaproteobacteria; order JAEUKQ01; family JAEUKQ01; genus JAEUKQ01. The sequence continues at coordinate 23,609 of CAYPXH010000008.1, forward strand.
TAGATCCAAAATTACTGGCTGATCTTAGGCAGGAATTGGGATTTGACAAACCGCTTTTCGAACGTTTTTGGTGGATGATGGGTAAATACCTAACCTTCGATTTGGGGAATAGTTTTTTTAAAGGACGACCGGTTACAGATTTGCTTCTAGAACGCCTACCAGTATCAATTTCGCTTGGTTTTTGGAGCATGCTGATCATTTACGCGGTAAGTATTCCCTTGGGTATTCGGAAAGCGGTTCATGATGGAACAGCCTTTGATGGATGGACCACAACGCTTATTGTAGCTGGCCACGCAATTCCAGGGTTTTTATTTGCCATATTTTTAATTGTTTTTTTCGCCGGAGGTAGTTTTCTGAATTGGTTTCCCCTCGGTGGACTTGTATCTGATAATTGGCAAGAACTCGGATGGTGGCAATTAGTGGGTGATTATCTGTGGCATCTGGTTCTACCGGTAAGTGCTATGGTTGTTGGTGGTTTTGCAAGCCTGACAATGTTAACCAAAAATACTTTTCTTGACCAAATCCGCCAACAATATGTGTTGACGGCTCGGGCCAAGGGGTTGACCGAAAAAAGGATTTTATATGGGCATGTTTTTCGCAATGCTATGCTGCTTGTGATTGCAGGGTTACCTGCCAGTATCATTGGTATTTTATTTACTGGTTCGCTGCTAACCGAGGTTATTTTCTCGCTTGATGGCCTTGGTCTTTTGGGGTACGAGGCCGCAATAGGTCGCGATTATCCGATTTTATTTGGTACATTGTATTTGTTTACGTTACTTGGGTTGCTGATTAAAATTATCAGTGATATTTGTTATGTTTTGGTTGATCCCCGGATTGATTTTGCGGCTGCTAGATAGGGGGTATATTATGATCCATGTATCCAAAATAAATCCGATGCGCAAACGCCAATGGCAAAAATTTCGTGCACATCGCCGCGGTTGGTGGTCATTGTGGATTTTTGCTGTATTATTTACCCTGTCATTATTCGCAGAATTTATTGCTAATAACAAACCATTAGTTGTGTGGTATGATGGTGCGTGGTACTGGCCTATTTTTCATAATTACCCAGAAACGACTTTTGGGGGTGAATTTCCAAGTACGGCTGATTACCAAGACCCATATGTTGCAGGCCTAATCCAAGAAAAAGGTGGTATGTTATGGCCGCTGATTACCTATAGTTATAATACCATAGCTAAAGATTTAAAAGTACCTGCACCATCGCCCCCAGACCTGGAACACTGGCTTGGAACAGATGATCAGGCCCGCGATGTTTTGGCACGCCTTATTTACGGTTTTCGCATTTCCGTATTATTTGGTCTTGGCTTGACTTTTCTGAGTACGCTGATTGGTTTGGCTGCTGGTGCGGTGCAAGGATATTTTGGCGGTAAGATCGATTTGTTTTTTCAGCGATTTTTGGAAATATGGGGGGGATTACCAAGCCTGTTTATTCTGATAACGGTTGCTAGTATTATTCAGCCAGGTTTTTGGACATTATTGTTTATTATGATGCTGTTTAGCTGGACTTGGCCTGTTTCTGTTGTTCGGGCCGAGTTTTTAAGATCACGCAAGCTTGACTATGTTCGGGCAGCTAAATCAATGGGTGCCAGTCATTTAAGGTTAATTTGGCATCATATTTTACCAAATGCCTCGGTTGCGGTGTTAACTTTTTTGCCATTCACGCTGGCCGAGTCTATGGTTTTACTAACCGCCCTGGATTTTTTAGGCCTTGGTCTTCCGGTTGGTTCAGCATCATTAGGTGAATTGCTGGCGCAGGGCAAAGCTAATTTACAAGCACCATGGCTTGCTATAAGCGGGTTTGTAGTTACAGCCTTAACCTTGATTTTAATTATGTTTATTGGAGAGGCTGCGCGTCACGCAATTGATCCGCGCGGAATACAAAAATGAATGATTTAAACCTATTATTAGATATTCGTAATCTGGCGGTTTCATTCGGGCATGGACAGCGTCAAATTGCAGCGGTTCAAAATTTTAATCTTTCAATGCAAGCTGGTGAAGTTGTTGCCTTAGTTGGCGAGTCAGGGTCGGGTAAAACAGTTAGTGCTATGTCGATTCTTCAATTGCTGCCCTATCCCCATGCACATCATCCAGCAGGTCAAATTTATTTTAAGGGCCAAGATTTATTAAAAGCATCAGCCCAGCAAATGCAAAAGATTCGTGGCAAGGAAATTTCCGTTATTTTTCAAGAACCTATGACATCGCTTAATCCCTTGCACCGAATTGAGAAACAGATTGCAGAAATTATAACAATTCATCAGCCAATCAGTCAGAAATTGGCAAACAACCGTTGTCATGAACTATTGCATCTGGTTGGTATTGATAACCCAAAACAAAAAGCCCAGTCTTATCCTCATGAATTATCGGGTGGCCAACGTCAACGGGTGATGATCGCCATGGCTTTGGCGAATAACCCCCAATTACTAATTGCTGATGAACCAACAACAGCACTGGATGTAACAATCCAGGCCCAGGTGTTGAAGCTTCTAAAAAAATTACAAGCAGAATTTAAAATGGCGATGTTGTTTATTAGCCATGATTTGGGGCTGGTTGCCAAAATAGCCGACCGGATCTTAGTGATGCGGCAAGGGCAGGTTGTAGAAGAAGGACCGGTTAGTCAGATGTTATCATCGCCGAACCATCCATATACTAGACAACTTATTCAATCTTATCCGCAACCAAAACAAATACATCCGACTGGGGATAAAGATATTTTATTACAAGCTCAAAATGTCCGGGTTTGGTTTCCTATTCGCCGTGGATTCTTGATGAAGGTTAGCGATTATGTTCGTGCGGTGCAAGACGTTTCGTTGACAATAAAAACAGGTCAAACGATTGGCCTTGTTGGTGAGAGTGGGTCAGGAAAAAGCACCCTTGCTATGGCGCTGCTACAGCTAGTTCCTTATCAGGGGCAGGTTGTTTATCAGGGGCAAGAATTACACAGGTTGCGCATGCGCCAGTTGCGGCAGTTACGCCAGCATATGCAGGTTATTTTTCAAGATCCCTATGGATCGCTGTCGCCAAGGCTTTCGGTTGCAGAAATTATTCGAGAGGGTTTGGATATTCATTATCGTAATCTCAGCTTTCAGGATAAAAATGAACGGGTAATGCATTCCCTCACGCAGGTGGGTTTATTGCCCGAACACTTAAATCGTTACCCGCACGAATTTTCAGGTGGCCAACGTCAACGCATTGCAATTGCTCGCGCCTTGGTTTTAAGACCGAAGCTACTCATTCTCGATGAACCCACATCTGCGCTTGATATGACTACCCAAGCACAGATCATTCAGTTACTTCAAAAACTGCAGCAAGAATATCAGCTAACATATATTTTTATTAGTCATGATCTCAGGGTTATTCGGGCAATGGCGGATTACTTGATCATTATGCGCCAAGGCCAGGTGATTGAACAGGGCGTTTGTGCTGATATTTTCGCTAATCCTCAGAATGCGTATACCAAAAAGCTATTGAATGCGGCAATTTCATTTGAAACTGCCGATGACGATAAAAACCAAGAATAGCTATTAGTTTAGTAAGGCTGCAGAAGCTTTTTGTTTGATTAAGGCATATACAGCCCGAAGCGCCATAGCTTCGCCCCCAACCGGCCGGCCGGGAGAATTTTTGTTATTCCAAGCCATCAGATCCAAATGAATCCACGGTGTTTTCGGAGTTACAAATTCTTGTAAAAACAAAGCAGCTGTAATGGCGCCCCCATAGCTACCCTCGCCGGTGCTATGAATATTGGCTACTTTGCTATCTAATAATTTTCGGTATGGTGTGAACAATGGAAGACGCCAGATTGGGTCATGCTGTTGCTGGGCATGGTGTATCAGATTTTGTGCTGTTTCTTCGTGATTACAAAAGAAAGCCGGCAGATCAGGTCCAAGAGCGACACGAGCAGCCCCTGTTAAGGTTGCAAAATCAACAAGCAGATCGGGTTTTTCACTGCAGGCTTCCGTTAAAGCATCGCTTAGAATAAGGCGTCCTTCGGCATCGGTGTCACCAACCTCAACGGTAAGACCGCTTCTGCTGCGGATAACATCAAGTGGCCGATAGGCATTACCCGAAATGCTATTATCAACAGCCGGCACCAAAAGGCGCAAACGAACTTTAAGTTGGGCAGACATGATTAAAGCCCCCAACCCTAAAACGTGGGCGGCACCTCCCATATCCTTCTTCATTAGCAACATGTTGCTGGCGCTTTTAATGTCAAGCCCACCCGAATCAAAGCAAACACCTTTACCAACTAAAGTTATTTTAGGGCCTTGTTCGCCCCACCGCAAGTCAATTAGGCGTGGTTGACGGCTGCTGGCACGGCCAACCATATGAACGGATGGATAATTCTGTTTTAATAGGTCGTCCCCAATAATACAGCGGTAGTTGGCTTGGTGTTGTTTAGCGATTAGTTCGGCTGTTTTTGCTAATTCGGCTGGCCCCATGTCTTCGGCAGGGGTGGTAATTAGGTCGCGAATCATAAAAATAACCTGTGCCAATTGTTCAACTTCCAGCCTATTTACAGATACAGGCCACTCAAGTGTTGCTGGCTGGCGTTCCGAACTTTTATATTTATCATATTGATATCCTCCCAAAGCCCATCCCAAGCAGGCTTGGTGTTGAGAAATATTTTGGAGGCTGTCAATCAATTGATACTGAGCATTCGGTAGCGATAAGGGCAGGGCACTATAGCTCCAAATATCTTCAACAGAGGCAATCCCTAGTAACACCATTGCCACGGTACCGTTAGGGGCTGGTATAAGAATAAACTTGCCAGCTTGGGCTGTAAAGCTATGAAGTCGCACCCAATTTTTTGTTGTATCATTTTGGGTGGCTAACCATGATTCCAGGTCTGATGACATTAAGGGAATAACGGGGATAGAATTTTTTTTGGATTGGGCAAAGCTATTTAACAATTATACCTCCATCAAGGGTGCACCAAGCTAACTTGTTAATATTATCGTTATATCCTATAACACATGATATTATTTAGCAATTCGATCAGCTCAATAAAAAATAGCTTTTGGAGAGATTAATTGACGGGCATATCAACAGCCTTTTTACCCCTAGGTCGACCCCGTAGAATTATATTTCTGCTTATCTTATTATGGATAGGTATGACGATGGGTGCGCTTTTCCTTAGACCCGTTATTCTTGCCGGGGAACAAAAGATTCTTTCCGAAGCTTGGTGGGCTTGGCAAACTTTGGATTGGTTTGATACGCGTAATTTTGGCATCACAGGAATTATACAGCTAATATGGCTTGTAACCGGTGTTGCCGAGTGGTCGGCACGATTAATTATTCCGGTAATAGGGTTGCTAACTTTATGGCCGCTTGTTGCCATAACACGTTCTTTGTGGCCTGATGAACCAAAACTTCCATTAATTGTGGGCATCATGTGGTTTGGTAGTGGTGCTTATGTCATTTATACGGGGTTAATATCACAAGATTTGCTTGTGGTTTTTTTGGTTCTTTTGTTAATTCAAAATCAACTAGCCTTGGTCGCTGGATATACAAATCAAACATATCGATTAATTAAAAGCTTTCTAATTTTGCTTATGGTTTTTATTTTTTCGGGGTTATATGGGTTGGTTTTATCTTTAATCCCTGTTTTAATGGCAAGTTGGGTGCATGTTGATCGCCTGCATATGAAACATAAAACCTATCTGGGTTTTACCGGGTTTTTGTACATTTTTGCAATTCTTTTAGGTGCTTTTATTATTTTGATAGCTGCAGGTAACCAAATATGGTCAAAATATTTAAGTATGGCCACTGATATCAAAGACGCTTTGATACGCGATGCCGCGATGTTGCCCTTTGTTTTATTTCCATGGCTTTGGTGGCCTCGCTTGTGGCGTTTATTTAGGAAACAGCCATATTTTTGGTACCAGCGACCCATAATATACATGACCTTGTCTGCATTAGGGGTTATTGGCACTATTTTTTTTCTACCAGCCCAACATTTTAGTGTTTTGGTACCCATAGTACCATTTTTAGGTGTTGTGGCTGCTAAAGCCTGTTCCTTATTACAAGATCGCCAGCGGGATTTTCACGCCCTGATCCCATCTTTGTTTTTAATTCTTTTTGGGATCATTGCCTTTTTGTTAAACATGATTCCGCTTGCACATGTTGATGTTGTTTTTTTCGAAATGATTGGTACAGGTCTTCCTTTATGGCTAGACGGGTTTAGTTGGGCATCTGGATTCATTTTGCTGGGCGGTGGCTATATACTGGCTCAGATATCACCACGGCGCTTTATGTCACAGATCAGCCAACTGGCTTTTTTACCTTTTATCTGGGGCATGGCTATCAATATAGAGTTTTATTTTTCTTTAAATAAATTTTTTGACACGCAAACAACTGCCAAAAATATTGCCGAGCGACAACGACAAGGACAGGCAATAGCGGTAATGGGGCCTTATAATTACCAATTTGATTTATCAGCTCGCCTGCGTGTGCCATTGCCGGCGTTGCTTTCTGTGCAGCAAGCCGTGGATTGGAGTATAAACAACCCACAAGGTCTTGTGATCATGTATTATGATGGTGGCCCATTTCTGGCGGCAGTGCCAGAACGTGTTGCCTGGGGAGGGCAATACCAAATTATCTTTTGGTCTTCAGCCAAAATATTTGCAACCAGGGGTGCGGTCTTAAATAATTACCGCTGAGGGGTTGATTTTTGGCCTGTGTTTGCCTATCTAGATGGCAGGTAGCGCCATGAACGGGGTACCTGTTTTAACCGCTCGCTTACTTAAGGAGCTATTGATGACAAAACTATTATTCTCTCAAAATCCCTTTTTGCTTGGCTTTGACCGTGTTGAAGAAATGATGATTAAGTTAACCAAGCAAGCGGGCGAAAGTTCTTACCCACCTTATAATATCGAACATGATAGCCAGACAGATACAATTAAGATTGTTATTGCTGTTGCCGGTTTTGGCGTTAACGATTTGGAAATACAATTGCAGGATAATCAGTTAACAGTCAGGGGAAAACAACAGGAAGAAAGGGAGAAAAACTATCTTTATCGGGGAATTGCAGCCCGCCAGTTTCAGCGCAGTTTTATATTAGCATCTGGGGTTGAAATTACCGAAGCAGTTTTGGAAAAGGGATTGTTGATTATTGGATTACGCCGCCTTCTCCCCGACCTGACTACTAAAAATGTTCCCATCCGACAGGTGGGTAAATAACAGTATTAAGGGGGTTTATCATGGAACTTTCACGCGAAGAATTACGCCGCATCAGCAAAACCGATTTGGCAAAGCTGGGTCTTAATGGGGTTGCCTACATTAGGCCAATGATCGTAGACAACGAGCAGGTGTTTTCAGTTCATGCCGCTGATGGCAGCCAGCTGGGCATCGTGCCATCACTAGAAGTTGCAATTATAGGCCTTCAAGAAGGCGATATCCAGCCTGTGATGCTGCAATAAACAACTACATGTTGCTGAACAATTTATCAAGGCACACTATAGGTCACAGGGTGCCCTGCATAATCGCTATATCATCAGGACTTTTTTGTATTGCCGTTGCGTACAGGGGCTGATGAGGGTTTTTTGTTTCCCTCGGGGTCAATCCAGCCAATATTACCGTCAATTCGCCGGTATACCATGTTGAGTTGTCCATGGGATTGATTACGGAACATAAGTGCTGATATTTTAGCAAGGTCAAGACGCATAACAGCCTCGCTAACAGTCAGGGTATCTATTTTAGCTTCCATTTCGGCAACAATTACGGGTGATGCATTGGCGGGTGATTGATTAGCCTCGTCTTCTTCGGGCGACAAGACAGAATACCAGGCAGGTTCAACGGTAATTTTGCGACGGCGATGGTCTTGTAGGCGTTGTTTGTACTTGCGCAGCTGCTTACCCAGATTTTCACAAGCCATGTCAACGGCAACATAAGCTGTATCTGCCTTTGCATCGGATTGCACCAGAATAGAACGGCTGACATGGGACGAAATATGTGTTTGAAACATATGGCCTTCTTGAGAAACGGTGACGGTTGTATCGATGGCCTCGCCAAAAAATTTCTCATAAACATTCTTTAAACGATCATTCACATGCTGGCGCAGGGCTTCTGTAATATCTAGGTGTTTTCCTTTTACAACAATTGTCATGATGATAAAAACCGCCAATAATTAAGGTTATAGATTTTTTTGGGTATTGAAACCGCTCCACATGGTAATTTAGTTTTCTGGTGAGTCAACAGGAATTAAAAACATGATATGTATCAGTAAATAAGTGACCTGTTAATCGTCAATCGTTTTTGTCAAATGAGCTACCCAAATATACTTTTTTAACCAATGCATCCTGAATAATTGCGTCCGGCGTCCCTTGACGCAGAACTTGACCACTGTGAATAATATAAGCCCTGCTAACGATATCGAGTGTTTCGCGTACATTGTGGTCGGTAATTAAAATACCAATACCGCGTTCGCGCAACAAACCAATTAATAAACGAATTTCCGTAATAGCAATTGGATCGATACCAGCGAACGGCTCGTCCAATAGCAAAAATTTTGGATTACTGGCTAAGGCGCGGGCAATTTCTGTTCGTCGCCGTTCGCCGCCTGACAAAGCAATAGCAGGGCTTGTGCGCAGATGGTTTATTGAAAATTGTTCAAGCAGCTGGTTTAATCGTTCATACCGCTTGTTGCGATCGGAATAAAGCATCTCCAAAGCAACTAAAATATTTTGCTCAACGGTTAAGCCACGAAAAATTGAAGATTCTTGCGGTAAGTAACCAAGACCAAGTTGGGCACGCCGATACATGGGTAAAGCGGTAATATCCTGACCATTTAACAAAACTTGGCCAGAATCCGGCCTTATTAAACCGCTAATGATATAAAAACTGGTTGTTTTACCGGCGCCATTCGGACCAAGAAGACCAACAATTTCACCAGGATTAACTGTTATTGATACATCATGTACAACTGGACGTTTACGAAACTGTTTAGATAAATGACGACACTCAAGCGCGTTAGATAAGGATGACACTGGGGCGGGGGTGGTTAAAGACATCATAATATTAATCTGGTGACAGTAAAACCAACACCGGTGCATTAGTATGCGTGGAGTTGGTAACGACAATTGATTGTGTTTTAGTATTGATTTTGGCTGTTTCACCAAGAATTTGATTTGACCCATCACTAAGCCGGACATTACCCTGCAGACTGGCAATGTTGCTGGAATCATGATAGGTCATTCTATCAGAAAAACCCCGTAGTTTGCGTTGCTGAATATGAACGTTACCTTCTGCCTGTATCTGTTCCAGAGATGTTTTGCCATTATTGGAGTTGATTAAATTAAGGATCAGTTGGTCGGCGGTAACTAAAAGTTGTGAAGCTGGATCATTGATTTTGGCAGCGCCCGTAGCTATAAGCTGTTGATTATGGCGGTTGTACACAATTTTTTCCTTAGCTGTTAGAATCTTTTTGTTAAGCTCAATTGTTAAGAGTGACCCTTCCAGGGTAAAAATACCCTGATCTAGGTCAAACACGGCTTGTGCAGAGTTGATTTGATAATCAGTACCCATGATAACAACTTGACCATCTGCTTCAATTTTCCAAATATCAACACCACCCTGTTCTTTTTCGCGGTAATGTGCAATCAGCTGTGCACTGCGGATTTGTGTCGTTCCTTTCTTTAAAAGGACATCACCCCGTGCTATGTATATTTTTTCCTGCTGGCGAATTTCAACACCGTTACTGGCCTCAAGCGATGTAGGCTGGTTACCGGTATCAAAATCAAAAATGTCGCCATAGCTTAGTGTATAGGTAGAAAAATAAGCTGATATAAGCAGGGTTAAGCTTAGCAAAAGCTTGCCAGGTCCATAAAGAAAGCCATAAAAGCTAGTTGCTAAGTTGGATCGTTGTTTTGCCATTTAAGAAAATAATCTTTTGTTGCTCATCAAAAACAAAGCCTTCTGCTAAAACATGGCCAAACGTACCAGAACCACTAACGTTTGATGATGTACTTAACTGACTTTTAGAAAGATCGATATGAACCGCATGGGTGCGTAATTCGGTTTGGGTATCTAATTGTAATAAAACATTATCTGTTAATGTTAACATTTTTTCTTTAGGCTGAAACATTCCAGTATCAGATGAAAAAGTTAGCTGTCGGTTATCAGAAAGACTAATATCACCGCTTGGCTTTTGTAATTTTAATGAGGTATCGTCCAATCCACCATTCATCGTTGCTGTTATGTCTGTTTGCAGTCTAAAATGACGATTTTCTTGATCTTTTCCTTGAAATACAGCTTGTTGCATTGCCATAGACATAGGCTGGTTGGCAACAATACGGGTTTCAGATAGACGTAATTGTGTTGCTGCTAATTCACGTTGTGGTAGCCACAACAATAAAGCGGCTGCCACTAAACCTAAACCAGGCAATCCATATTTTAAAATTTTCCTTACCAACAGGACAGACATGCTAGGGCACCAAGATAAAAGTGTAATCGCCTTGAATCATTATACATGATTTCCTTCGTTCAAACAATACCTGCTTGTAAACAGTCATGAACATGAATGATACCAATCGGTTTTTGTGCTTCAACAACGAAAAGGGTGGTTATCGGACGATCATTAATATTCATCTCGGCTAGGGCTGAAGCTACTAGGGCATCTGGTGCGATAGTGCGTGGTTTAGTGCTCATAATCATTTTTACAGGTTGACTTAAAAGATCTTTATTCATATGGCGCCGCAAATCACCATCGGTGATGATTCCGGCCAAACAACCATTGCTAAGAATAATACCAACGCACCCAAAACCCTTAGAAGTCATCTCGAGTACGGCATGGTCCATGTGGCTATCAATCGGTACCAGGGGCATTTTTTCCCCGCGGTGCATGATATCTACAACTTTTAACAGTTTTTTCCCAAGCGCACCACCCGGATGATAATTGCGAAATTGTTGCGATGAAAAACCCTTTCGCTCTAACAAACAAATTGCCAAAGCATCACCAAGAGCTAGCATCATTGTTGTTGATGTGGTTGGGGCCAGTCCCATGGGACAGGCCTCGGCAACTTTGGGTAAAAGCAAAACAACATCTGCCGATGTTGCTAAAATACTACTGTCGTTACCGGTTATGGCCAACAACGGGATACGAAAACGACGCGTATATTCAATGATTCCCAAAAGTTCTTGTGTGTTGCCAGAATATGATAAGGCAATAACGGTATCATCCCGTGCAATCATGCCAAGGTCGCCGTGAATGGCCTCGCCCGGGTGTACGAAATAAGCGGGTGTTCCGGTCGAGGCGAAGGTAGCCGCAATTTTATTGGCAATATGGCCACTTTTCCCCATCCCTGTTAATATCAACCGCCCTTTGGTTTTTTCGAGAATCTCGATTGCTTGTACATGGTGCAAGTCAAGATTTTTGGATAGCTGGATAATACCCTCCGCCTCCGTGATTAAACTTTGACGCAGCAAATCAAAAGGTGCAGGGGATGAAACGGTTTTATTCATAAGCCTTTTCGTCAATCAATATAGTGTGAATCATCATAAAAAACCAGCAATCTATTGGTGGGCAAAAATATCGACTTCTTCAAGCCCCAGTAAATCAAGTTCAACACGACTTGTTAAAAAATTAAAACAACTCTGAGCTAAATTAAGCCTATCCTCACGTTTCAGTAAAAAATCAAGCTTCTCTTTCAGTCGGTGTAAATATAAAACATCTGATGCAGCATATTTTAATTGTTCAGCTGTAAGGGTTTCCGCACCCCAATCAGATGATTGTTGCTGTTTTGATAGCTCGACATCAAGCAAATCCTTGCATAAGTCTTTAAGACCATGCCTATCTGTAAATGTGCGTACCAACTTCGATGCAATTTTAGTGCAATAAATTGATTTACATTCAAGGTTAAGGTAAAATTTTAAAACATGCACATCAAAACGTGCGAAATGAAATATCTTGGTTACCAGGGGGTTTTCCAACATTTTTTTTAGGCGCGGGGCGTGATAAGGGCGTTGTGTTGGTTTAAACTGAACCAGATGGCAAACGCCATCACCAGCCGACATTTGTATAAGACATAATCGGTCGCGCACCGGCTTCAGACCCATTGTTTCCGTATCAATGGCAACTATGGGGCCTAAATCCAGATGTTCCGGTAAATCATCTTGGTGAAGAAAAATTTGAGGGGTTGGATTTGATGGTAACATAGGATTCCAGAGTTATTGATTACGCTTTTAGATTATGGCACACAATTGTAGTGGTGCCCAGAATAAGACTCGAACTTACACAACCTCTCGGTTACAGGTACCTGAAACCTGCGCGTCTACCAATTCCGCCATCTGGGCAATAAGATTTTGGGTCAAATTATCAAAATTTATAATATCAAAGTTTATGGGTAAAAACTTTACTATTGTCAATCTCTTTGCTTTTTGGCTATTTTGGGCAAAACTAAATGTAATAGGACAAAATGTTCTTAGAATTACAATAACTGGGTGATTGATGGTAAAAACAGTTACGATATTTGGTGGAACAGGATTTATTGGACGTTATGTTGTTGCCTTGTTGGCAAAGCAGGGTTGGAATATTCGCGTTGTTCTGCGGCGACAGGATCGTGGATTGTTTTTGAAACCAATGGGTTCGCTGGGTCAGATCCAACTGTTGGTTGCAGATATTCATAAACCTGAAATGCTTGCTGCTACTCTGCAGGGTAGTGTGGCGGCAATCAATTTACTTGGAATACTGAGGCAGCATGGCCAGCAAACGTTTAAGCGAATTCATATTCAAGCCGCAGAGAATATTGCGCGTAGTGCTGCTGCTTCTGGTGTTCAACATTTAATACATATATCAGCAATTGGAGCTGATGATCAGAGTACATCCCAATATGCCAGAACTAAGGCAATGGGTGAAAAACAGGTTCGGCACCATTTTCCCCAGGCCGTAATATTACGACCAAGTATTGTTTTTGGGCCGGAAGACAGTTTTTTCAACCGTTTTGCACGCTTGGTACGTTATAGCTTTTTTCTGCCAATAATTTGTCCTAAAACCAAATTCCAACCCGTTTTTGTCCAAGATGTGGCGCGAGCGATTATTAAATGTCTTGAACAACCACAAACAGAAGGACATACTTATGAGCTTGGTGGCCCGAAGATTTATACGTTCCAGGATATCTGGAATTATACGTTAAAAGTTGTTGGCAGATCACGTATGTTGATTCGTATACCGATGATTTTGGCCAAACCCATGACGTGGCTGACGGGATGGATACCAGGATCACCATTAACCTTGGATCAATTGCATCTACTAGAAATGGATAATATTGTCCCGAAACAATCATTGTCGTTGTCGGATTTAGGTATTGTTGCTACAAATCTTGAAAAAATTGTTCCAAATTACCTGCACTTGTATAAGGCAAGAATCCAAAGAAATATGACAAATTATGGATATACCCAGTTCGACTAATATTAAATCTGCCGTTTTTTGCTTTGGCATTGGCTACACAGGCCAGTTTTTGTTGGAATGTCTTAAGACTAGGGGATGGCAGGTTGGCGGAACAGTTCGTGATGCCAGCAAACATGCGTATTTCAAGCAGAAAAACTGGCATGTTTATTTAACTGAAGGAAATAATCCTATAACAGATATTAAAAGGGTTTTAGAAAATTTTCCTTATGTTATTTGGACAATTCCACCCGATCAGGGTGGGCACAACATGTTTTTATCCAACTACTACCCTATACTTGCTAATAACAAAATAGCAAGTTGGGTGGGCTATCTGTCAGCCACAAGTGTTTATGGTGATTATCAAGGTGCATGGGTTGATGAAGAAAGCATCACTTTGCCAACCACGGAACGTGGTAAAAGCCGGTTGATAGCTGAACATGATTGGGTTAGCCTTTATCGAAAGCATGATGTACCGGTACATATTTTTCGCTTATCAGCAATTTATGGTCCTGGGCGTAATGCCCTTCAGTCAATCTTATCAGGACAGGCGCGACTCGTTAAACAAGATAGTATACGACCAGCACAAATTTTTAACCGAATGCATGTTGCTGATATTGTTGAAACATTAATTAAATCAATGCAGAAACCAAGACCAGGAGCTGTCTATAATTTAGCCGATGATTTGCCCACGCCACCCGAAGATGTTTTACATTATGCACAGAAATTGCTGAATATCCAAAATATACCCGAGGTGTCAATCAACCAAGAGACAATTTCACCAATGACACGCAGTTTTTATCAAGAAAGCAAAAGAGTTGCTAATCATTTAATAAAAAAGGAATTAGGTATATGTCTGCGTTATCCAACTTACAGACAGGGATTGGACGATATTTGGCATAATCTTTTAACACCTGAAAGCCAGATGTCGATATGTTCAGTCTCCGACAAGCGATGATCGCCGCCATTAATCAATGTTAGGCAATTATTAAGGTTGCTGGTCCTCTCAAGTACTTCGTAAGACAGCCGCCACGGCACCACACTGTCGGCTGTACCGTGAAATAGCAATATGGGTTGTAATAAGGCTTGCAGCCTGTTGTCACTTAAAACCAGATTCGCTTGTGAATCAGCAAGCAAGTAGGATGTTATTTGATACGGGGTCTGACTGTAGGGTGATGGGATGTGGGTTATGCCGGTTTCGTCTAGCGCACGTTTTTGGGATAGCGATAATGATGGCCTGATCAAGCGTTCTGTAAAATCTGGAGCTGCAGCCAAGCCAATCAAACCCTTAATACGTGTAGGACGCATCAGCGCAAGTAGCATCATAAGCCACCCACCCATGCTGGATCCAACCAAAATCAGATCACCGTTTGTTAACTGATCAATCAGAAATAATGAATCATCACGCCATGCGCTGATAGAGGCCTGTGGATCAGGGCTAGAAAGACCATGATCACGATAATCAAAGCGCAGAAATTGCCGCCCATAATCAATGCATAATTGCCGTAATATGGACGCCTTAACGCCGCTCATTGACGATTGAAAACCGCCTAAATAAACAATCCCAGGGTTTTGTCCAGGCAGAAATTCGTAAGCCAGCTTTATGGAACCGCGGCGCGCAATAAAACCAAATTTTGGTGGTTTAACATTCAAGGACTATAATATTTCAAGGGGCAGGAAGTGGCGGTGGATTATCGCTTTGTAACCTAAGCCAGGCAATTAAATTAACACGTTCTTGAAGCTTTTTAATGCCCGCAAAACTCATTTTTGTATTGCCGGCAAAACCCTTGGGCGAGAACAGAAATTGGTTTAATTCCTCGTACCCCCAATTTTTGTTTAGTCCCAATAAGGCCTGACTATAGGCAAAGCCATCTATATGACCAACTTTATTATTAACAATATTCCAAAGATTTGGCCCAATTTTGTTAGCCCCACCCTTTGTAAACGTATGGCAGCTTGTGCACCGTTTGGCTATCGCCTCGCCAGCAGCGATATCAGCTTTGGCAAGCAATTGACTAACAGGCTCAATCTCGGACGAGGCTGTATTGGGTGTATTATTGTTGGTGTTGCTATCCGATTCTGTTGGTGTAGCTGCGGTGGCGACAGTTGGTGTATGTACCAATAGCTTGCCAACCTGCATGGAAACCATCACGGTAAGACCAGCCAGCAGGAAAGCAGCGGCAATTTTATTCATGTCAAATGAGTTCATGGCAATACCATTTTTCGCACAACCTATAGATAAATTAGCATAATCCCTAAAAACCGGCGCTAGGCAAGAAAAAAATCACAAAGATATTAATTTGTAAATTCCAAAACCAGTTAGATGAAAACATGTAATCACAGAATTTATTTATTAATGCGTCAACAGGATTATAAATTAACAATTTCAAATTTTATTGCTTTAGTGTATATTAATATCGTTTGCAACTAACCGGATTAAGATAGGTTATCTCTACATTTGCGCGGCATTATGCCGCATTAGGATATTGATCGATGCATAAGCTACAGCAACCAGTCAACAGCACACCCCCAAAAAATGGTAGTCCGAAAAATATAGATAAAACTATTATTTTGATTCCGGCGCGCATGGCAGCTACCCGCTTACCGGGAAAACCGTTGGCTGATCTACATGGGCGCCCGATGATTGTTCACGTTTGGCAGCGAGCGGTACAGGCTAATATTGGGCGGGTTATTGTTGCCGCTGCTGAGCGGGAAATTGCTAATGCCATACACCAATATGGCGGTGAAGTTGTTCAAACAGACCCAAACCTTCCTTCAGGATCAGACCGAATATATGCTGCTTTACAGCAGATAGACCCACAAAGGGATTATCAAATTGTTCTCAATCTGCAGGGTGATTTGCCAACGATAGACCCTAATGCCTTAATACAAGCTGTGCAGCTTATGGAAGAGCCGCAGATTGATATTGCAACACTGGGTGTTAAGATTGTTAAAGAAGATGATCTGCATAATACCAATATTGTTAAGATAGCTGCAGATATTCCGGCGGGTTATAAGCGCGGACGGGCAATTTATTTTAGCCGGTTGCCCGTACCATATGGGGAAGGAGATTATTATCACCATATCGGTATTTACTGTTACCGTCGTTTAGCCTTACAGCGTTTTGTGGCGGCTGCGCCAACACCTCTTGAAAAGCGTGAAAAGCTTGAACAATTAAGGGCTTTAAATCTTGGACTTCATATCGGTGTACAAATTGTTGATACACTTCCCCTAAGTGTTGATACGCCTGCCGATTTACAGCAAGCCCGCAGGTTGTTGAATCCCGAAAATATCCTCTAACCAAAGAATAAAAGGATTTTAAAATGCAAAAAGGCTTTATTAGATTGACATTCATATTGCTGATGGTTTTAGGATCGACCGGTTCGTTATGGGCGCAATCCAATTCCCAGGCTCGGCAAATTAACTATGATGTTTTACGTAATGGACGTGTTATTGGAACCCACACCATAACATTTAAACCGGAAGGCCAACAGCTGCGTGTTATTATTAATTCCGATATTCAGGTTAAGGGTGTTATTTTTACATGGTATACGTCAGATCACCATTCAGAAGAAATCTGGCAGAATAACCGGTTAATATCGTTAAGCAGCTTCACTAACGACAATGGCAAGGAACGACGCGTTTTATTTGAACAAACAGTGGATAAAGCAAAAATAATTTATAATGGCAATGAAAAAACTGCTAAGCCTTGGATATTACCCAGCAGTCTTTGGCATCCTGATACAATTCGACAAACAGTTTTACTCGACACAACAAAGGGTAGGTTACGGCAAATTCAGGTTCGTTCGGTTGGGCAGGAAAAACTAATGATTGGCCAGCAATCACTTTTGACCCAGCGCTATGAAATTACCGGTGACCTAAAGCGCCAGGTTTGGTACGACCAAAGCGGCGATGTTGCACAAGTTTCGTTTCCAGCTAGTGATGGTTCAATCATTACCATTCGTCGACGTCAGCCATAATTTAGCCACAATTGAGTGGATGATGAGGGTGAGTTGGGTGTGTA
>CAYPXH010000009.1:0-39135 GCA_964414755.1 uncultured Rhodospirillaceae bacterium
CACCAGCTATCTGGTGGATTACGTCAGCGTACCAACCTTGCACGTATTTTATATGAAAAAAGGCCTATTGTTTTAATGGATGAACCCTTTTCTTCATTAGACATGATTTCCCGCTACGAAATACAAGATTTAGCCCGAAAATTTTTGAAAAATCATATCGTTTTACTGGTTACACATGATTTAGTTGAAGCAGCCCGCTTATGCGATCGCACTTACATTATGTATGGTGAGCCAATAAAAATTGATGAATTAAAGATGCTTACTAATGATTATAACAAACCAATATCATTTGGTAATCCGATAATAAATCAACAAGCAAAAATAATGTTTGACCTTATTCTTAAAAGGTAAAAATGCCAGTATTACGAATT
The DNA here is from genome assembly GCA_964414755.1 of uncultured Rhodospirillaceae bacterium. Classification (GTDB taxonomy): domain Bacteria; phylum Pseudomonadota; class Alphaproteobacteria; order JAEUKQ01; family JAEUKQ01; genus JAEUKQ01. The sequence goes on from CAYPXH010000009.1 coordinate 372, forward strand.
TTCTTAATCTTTATTATTTTAATATTACTTTGGCAATCAATTGTTCTGGTAAACGACTTGCCAGTTTATATTCTTCCAGCGCCGTACGATGTTTTGCACGCTCTAGCAAACAATTTTACAATATTGTTAACAAATACATGGATTACCATAAAAGAAATAATATTTGGGTTATTGCTTGGGATTAGTTTAGGTACGATATTAGCCTTATTAGTTACCTATTATCTGCATTTACGATTGTGGCTTCTACCACTAATTATCATCAGTCAGGCAATACCCGTTTTTGCTTTGGCACCTTTGTTTGTATTATGGTTCGGCTATGATTTATTACCAAAAATTTTAATGGCAGCCATTATTATTTTTTTTCCAATCACAACGGCTTTTCTTGATGGGTTAATGAAAACACCAAAGGCATGGATGGAATTGGCGCATATAGCTACAAAGAACAAGTGGCGCGTTCTAATATTTTTACAATTACCTGCCGCCTTACCACATTTTGCATCGGGCTTTAAAATCGCTATGACGGTTGCACCTATTGGTGCCATTATTGGTGAATGGATTGGCGCATCATCTGGCCTTGGATTTTTGATGATACAAGCTAATGCCCGAGGTCGTGTTGATCTTGTTTTTGCGGCTTTAACCATTTTATCCATACTTAGCCTAGTTCTGTTTTTTATTAGCCACAGTCTAAGCACCAAAATTATAAAAAAATTTTCTATACAAACCATATAATTTAATTAAGGAGTGATTGATGAAGAAAGTTCTTACACTAATTTTTCTTTTACTAACTATGTCAGCTACAAAACCTCAAGCCCAGGAAAAAATAACCCTTTTGCTTGATTGGTTTGTTAATCCAGATCATGCCCCTATATTAATTGCGCAGGAATTGGGCTATTTTAAAGAGATGGGTCTTGAGGTTAGACTGATCGCCCCGACAGACCCAAATGATCCACCCAAATTGATAGCTGCCGGACAGGCTGATATTGCAATTTCTTATCAACCTAATCTTTATTTGCTTGTTTCAAACGGACTACCAATTGCCAGAATTGGTACTTTGATTGATACACCACTTAATTCTCTGATCGTATTGGCAGATGGACCAGTAAAAAATTTAAAAGATTTAAAAGGAAAAAGGGTTGGCTATTCTGTTAGTGGCTTTGAAGACATTTATTTAGGTGCTATGCTTGCTAAGCATGGATTAAAGCTAACAGACATTAGTTTGGTCAACGTTAATTTTTCATTAAGCACTGCATTGGCGACAAAACAGGTGGATGCTGTGATTGGGGCTTTTAGAAATTTTGAACTTAACCAGCTGGCAATTATGGGCATTAAAGCTCGGGCATTTTATCCTGAAAACGAGGGGATTCCTTTATATGATGAACTAATTTTTATTAGCCACCAACGTCATATTCATGACCAAAGATTTATAAAATTTTTAAAAGCAATACAAAAGTCGGTGACTTTTATTATAAATAATCCCGAAGAAAGCTGGAATATCGCTAGTAAGGCGTTCCCTGAAATGGATGGCGAACTTAATCGACGTGCGTGGTTCGATACCATTTCCCGATTCAGTCATAACCCAATCATTTTAGATAAACAAAAATACAAAGAGTTTGCTGAATTCATACAAAAATCGATACCACATTTGCGTTTACCCGAAATGTCTATCTATGTTCCTAAACTTGTTGAATAGACTTAACATGAACGCAAGTACAACAAATTAGTAGTGTCCACTTTCATCAATTATTGTATTTTTCCATTTAGGGCTCCTGGCTTGCAAAGCAGTAAGCCCTAATATATGGCTTGATACGGGCATAGCCAGGAAAACAAAAAAAATAATAGCTGTCATTCTTAAAAAGGCTGCCCATGAGAAAAAATAAAGAAAGCATCCGGTGAAGATTAAAATTAACCCAAGTGTTCCAGCCTTACTAGCAGCATGGATTCTGGTATATATATCTGGCATACGTAATACCCCGATTGCAGCAATTAAGCAAAAAAGACTACCAACCAAAACAAAACTTAAAGTAATATAAATGTACCACATTCTTATGATCCTTTATTGTTATCAGTGTTTATTAATTTGGTCACAATAATTGTGCCAATAAAGCCAGAAAAAGCCAAAGATAACCCTATATCTAACCACATCAAATTATCATAATAGATCGCTAAGATAACTAATCCAGCTAGTCCGAAAACACCGATCAAATCAAAAGCCAAAATACGTGATGGTAAATCAGGCCCCAATAACAATCTAATTGAGGCCAAAACTAATCCAACTAAGCAAATAATAAGGGATACTATAAGAAGAATCATATAAAGTTTATGTTTTATGTATTGTTGATGGAAAAGCTTGATCGACAAGTCGTTCAAAACTATTTGCTAAATCTTTTTTTAGCTGTGCGGGATCAGACACATTCATAACATGTATAAGAATAAAGCTATGTTCTTCTGATATATCAATAGTCAATGTACCAGGCGTCAGCGTGATAAGGTTCGCATAAAAGACCTTTTGAAAATCTTCCTTAAGGTTCAAAGGAATTTTTAAGAAAGCCGAATAAAAATTTAGTCTTGGAGTTAAAACGTCTTTTGCAACTCTTAGGTTTGATTTAAATAATTCAATAAAAAAAACAATCAACAACCAGATAATTTTTATGGGATTTATTACAAAGTCTTTACCCTTAATTTTAGGAGGAATGATTGTTAATAAAGAAATAACCATAACAATTCCGATGATAATTGTATCAAGATAAAGTTCTGCCGAAAACATAAACCAGCAAGCCATTAGTAATAGAAATATCAATAACAGCTTCAATATTTTGTGCCGAATAGCAATTAAAAACATTCTATAACCATTTCATAAGGTATAAATAAGTGATAGTAACAAAAACGCTGGCTAAGCCGAAAAGCGCAATAAAAGTTGGCATTATGTTGATTGGGTTATTAGTTTCTATACTTAAATTTTTATGCATTACTGGTGTTTTGATTCGAAACCACAAACGCCCCAAAGCAATGATATTGATAAAATTAAGTAAAATAAACGAAAACATTAAAAGAAATTCTTGTCTTTCTATTAAGGCAAGAAGTACAGAAATCTTTGGCCAGAACGCTGGCAACAAAGGAAAACCAGCACTGTTCAATAAAACGAAGACAACTAAAACGATCACGAAAAAATAAAATGGTGTTTTTGATGCGATCGAATAGTTTGTTGAATGAATCCCGATATACCCAATTAATAGAAACAACAATGTTTTAGTTACCATATCTTGCATAATATAAGCTAGTGCAGTTTCTTGGCCTGAATTGTCTGGTAAACCCAAACAAAAAATAACAAACCCAATCCCAAAAATTACTTGATAAACGGCAATAGTTAATGTCTGAGTTGATCGCAAGGATCCAAAGGCACCTTGCGCCATTGTTAATATAGCAGTGATTAACAAAACATATTGATATGTAGAGCTCATCGGAATAATACGACCAATCAACACCAAACTTACAAACAAAACCAATTTGCTGACCAACCCAGCCAACATTGCGCTTACCGAAACATTAACTCGTGGATAAGCAGCAACCAACCATAAATTAAATGGAAAAGCTGCTGATTTTATTAGTAATCCCAGCATTAATAATGCTGTTGAGAGATTTAGATAAAAATCAGGGGCACGCTTTAATCGATCTGCGATCTCAGCCATATTTAGGGAGCCAGTAAGCCCATAAATAATACCAACGCCAATAAGGAAGAAGGCCGTACCAAGTAAATTAATTAACATATAATTAATCACCGGTCTTAGACTAAATTTTTTTTGAGCTAATAACATGCCAGTTGCAGTTATCAGAGTAATTTCAAACCATACATACAAATTAAATAAATCTGCTGTAAGGATAATACCGCTTAGCCCAGCCAATAAAATAAGTCTTGATATCTCTATTAAGCTTTTGCGGTGATCAATTTTTGCTTGATAAGAGGTAATTTGTACAAAAAAAGTTAAAACAGACGTCAGAACTAATAACCAGGATTTTTCTTTACTAATATCCAGTTCGATCCCATATGGTAATATCCAGTTACCAATAGCAATCGAGAAAGGATCTTGGAAAGTAACTAGAAAACAAATCGATAGTACTGCGTGAATACCGATGGTTATTGTTGGTAGAGTATAGGAATAGCGCCAACGCAAAAGAACTATGGATAATATTGCCCCCATCAGTGGGATAACAATACCTAATGGCAAAATAGCGAATATCATCAACCAATATCTACCTTATTTGGAGATTTACGATTTTGGTGTATCTGTTGAAACATATTCATAACAAGTAAAACTGCGGTGAAGGAAAAACTAATAACTATTGCTGTGAGGATCAGTGCCTGCGGCAGCGGGTTAACAGCTTGCTCTAACAAACGGTCACTCCCATATTCCTGGATTGCTGGGACACTACCATTAAAGCGGCCCATAATCAACAAAATCAAATTTACTGCATAGGAAAGAATAACTGTTCCAAGAATAATCCGCAGCAATTCTTTATCCAAAATTAGATAAACAGCTGTGCCCAACAAAATACCAACAAGCAAACACAAAAATATAAGCATTACAAATGTTCCTTAATTTTGTTAAAAATCTCTACCAACCCGCCCATAACAACAAGGTAGACACCAAAATCAAATAACATCGGCGTTCCAAGTGAAATATAACGTTCACCCAAATCGATATTGATCCAAAGACCAACCATAAAAGCCTTTTGAAATATTATAGAAATCAAAGCACTAACAAGAGCGCACAACAAGCCAATTACAGCCACAAAAATTGCCTTATTCGATTTTTTTAGACGTTCTTTGTTCTGTTTTAGGGTTATTGAATTTAAAATAACCGCCGCTACACCAACTAATCCACCTATAAAGCCACCTCCAGGATAATTATGTCCGCGCATCATTATCCAAAGAGACAAAAGAAACATTGGATAGATTATAATTTTCGTAATAACCTTAAGAATTAGTGATTCCTGCATGATCGCCTTTGTTTTTTTTAAAAGAATAAGCAAGCAGTAAAGTAACCACCATTGTTGCAAAAATAACCGTAATTTCACCTAGAGTATCAAAGCCACGAAAATCAACAATGATCACATTTACAATATTGTGGCCATGAGCTTTTGTGACGCTGTTCTGGATAAAATATGATGATAAATATGAATCAAAAGGCTGCTGTACAATAAGCACCAAAAGCAAGGTAGAAAGCGTGGCAACGATTACAGAAATAATTATTCGACCATAATTAATGCTTGTAGCCATGCTATCTTTTAATCGCCAATCTAACGAAAAATTAGATGAAAAGGCACGTAAAGTAAGTACAATCGTAACGATTGATAGAATTTCTATCATGAATTGTGTAAAAGCAAGATCAGGTGCTTGAAAAAAGACAAAAAGCAAACAAATACCAAAGCCCATGATAGAAATTGTAAAAATAACAGATATAACATGTCTTTGCAGCAACGTTATTACGGATAGAATAGCGATGATACCAAGAACAGCAGTAATCATATAATTAAATTCTAGCCAATTTATTTCCCAATTAATTCGCGTTAGTTCTGGCAAAGTAGCAATACTAACTAATATCCCAAAAAACACCATAATAAGAAATAAAATATGGTTTTGATATTGGAGACGTCCCCAAAATCTTATGTTCTTTGAGATTAAATCAAGGATACTAATCATAAAATGATACAAATATTCCATAATAGGCTGACGGGTGAGTACCAATTGATCAAATCTAGTTTTTTTAATAATATAAGCTAATAGGCCTAATACCCAAGGCAGGGTTGAAAAAAAACCTGGTAGAATTATCGCGTTATGTTTTTGTGACTCGATAAGTGGACGACTATTTAAAATATCATTTTCAATCAGCCAGAAGGGTAATAGCAACCCACTAACAGACAATAAGAACGGAGCAGCTTGTAATATTAATGTGGGTTTCTTGACAACTTTAACATTTAATAAAGAAGCACCTAAAGAAGTACCTATTGATGGAATAATAAGTTTATGACAATAGTTAATAAAAATAATCATTAACATAGAGTTACCGAGAATTAGCCCGCTTAAGACAAAAAAGCCCATCACCTCGTTATAGGCAAAAACTTCATAAATTGCATGTTTGGCTTCATATCCTAAAAAAAATGGAATTCCTATCATAGAAAACCCAGCCAACAGCAACGCTAAGATAATTAGCGGAAATTTATTTGCTTTACCAATAAGCTCAAGCAATCGAAAGCCTAATGTGTATTCAATTGTTCCGGTTGCTAGAAATAAAGCAGACTTATACGCCGCATGCGCAACAAAAAACACAATAAATGCGTACGTTGCCTGTGTTGATGGCATTAAGGAAGCAATAATTGTTAATACACCTAATGCAGCTAGAGTTGTTTGTGCGAATATTATTTTGAGGTCATTAGCAAAAATCCCTCGAAAAACGGCAATAAAAAGCGTGATCAACCCAATAATTGGCAAAACATAATACCAGACTGGTAAAGACGAAAAAATTGGCGACAGTCGAGCAAGTAAATATACACCTGCCTTTACCAACGTTGCCGAGTGAAGGAAAGCACTAACTGGTGTCGGTGCAATCATAGCATTTGGTAACCAGAAAGAAAAAGGAAATTGCGCCGATTTTGTAAAACCAGCAATGATCACCAAAATCATTGAAATAAGAATATAAGGACTTTCCTTAAGAATCGCTGTATATTCTATAAAACCACTGATTGTTTGCTGACCCGTTAATTGTTGAAAAATCAGAAATGATGGTAATAAAAATAAACCGCCCAACCCCGTTATAGTTAAGGTCTGTAACGCGGCTTTCCTGGACTTAATTGTTTGATCATAAGCAATTAAGCAAAATGAAAATAAGCTAATAAGTTCCCAAAATAAAAAGAAAGTTATCCAATCGTCTGCTAATATAAGACCAAGCATTGCGACAGAAAAGCTTTGTAATGAGAAAGAAAATAGGCCAATTCTTTCCTTTCCAATAATATAATCACCACAATAAAAATTTATTATGGCTGCTAATGACAAGACAACCAGGGCAATCATATAACTGACTTCATCGATAACCCAATTCAGCTGAACAGAAAAAATATTTTCCGATATTTTTCCCGGTAAATCTTGATAGATAAAGCCAAAAATAGCAGCTGCTAGGGTAAATGCAGCTCCAAAAACGTAAAAGTTAAATCTGGACGATACTTTAGCCAATATTGGCGCTAAGGCAGCTAATAGAAAAATAGCAAATATAAGTAAAGTAATCATTTAACTACACCTGGATTCTTGCATCCACTCAACCGTATAATTTCATATTGTTGGTCATCTGGTAGATACGAACGAAGATTTCTGCACGAAATAGACTCAGAACACAAATTATAATCCAAAATCTGGTGCCAATTTGCTAATAAAATTTCTGAAAGTGCCTGTTGCTGATCAGGCTTATATTCCCAATGATCATCAATGAAAACAGCATCCTCCGGTAAATCCACCCCTGCACCGGTTGTTGGTATGATGGCTTTAACCAGCTGCAACTTTGATGTTGATTGATCAATAATGTATGACTCGTGCCAAAAAAAATGTTCGCGTGAGTGTTGCCAAAACAGTTCAAAATGGCTTAAAGCTATAAAATTCAATAAAATACCATTTAAAGAAGTAATGCATAAGCCAACCATACGATTAATACAACCCTACTATTTTTGCGGTATACTTATGCCTTTTTCTTGAAAATAGCGCAAAGCTCCAGGATGAAACGGTATTGGCATTCCCATAGTTAATTTGCTTATTTCAACCTGACCCATAGCTGGATGCGATCGTTTCAGTTCGTTAAAATTTTCAAAGATAAGCTTGGTTAAAAGATATCCCTGCCCCACTGTCAAATCTGACCTAGTTATAATCAAATTGGTAATTGCTATTGTTTGTATATCCTGACTTTGTTGATCATATGTCTTGGCTGGTATGATTGCAGGAAGATAGGCTGGATCATTAATCTTATATATAAGTTCAGGCGGAATTGGGATAATTTTGATTGGTATTGCTGCAGATAAATCTTTAATTGATGTACCGCCCAGACCGACTGATTGAATAGTTGCATCAATTTGATTATCTACCATCATTTTAACGGAATTACCGAAAGGTAAATACTCGACTCTTGCAAAATCACTATAAGTTAAATTAGCGGCAGCAAAAACGGTTCTGGCATTAACTTCTGTCGCCGATTCGCGTGCACCAACAGAAACCCTTTTTCCTTTTAAATCAGCAATTGAGTTAATATTGCTATCCGCCCGTGCAACAATATGGATATAGTTGGGATACAAAACAGCAACACCGCGTAACCGACTAAGTTTCTCTGAAAAACCCGCTGCTTGGTTACCATTCCAGGCTAAAGAAATTGTATCAGCGGTTGCAAAAGCAAGCGTGCCTTTACCAGCTTGCATCATGAGTAAATTTTCGACCGATGCTTTTGTCGAAAGAACAGAAATTTTGCTTGTTGGGAGATTATCCCCAAAAATCTTACCAAGAACCACCCCAAGAGGATAGTATACACCACTAGTTCCACCAGTTAAAATTATTATCTCGTCAAGATTCTGGTTTACCTGGGCAGTCGCACGAAAGTGGAACAGTCCCAAGTATGAACAAGATAATGCAAGCAAAAAGAATTTTTTTAAATTTGTCGAAAACATATGCACCCGCAAATACACTAATTTTGTTAGACACAATAAACTTTTGTTAGTTTAGTTTTTTTTTGTTTGTCCATGCAACAGATTTCTTGTATCATTTAGTTAGTGGTTATTTAAAGAATTATGGGTACAACATGTTATCGATAATTTATTGGGCTCCTATTTTTGTAACGATTATTACTTTTTTAACATGGTTAATCAGCTTATAATTTTTATACTAGCTTGAATTATTTAATGCAAAAATAGGATGCATCAGATTTTATTGGTTCACAATAATATTAAGCTTGTTTCAATTTCTTCTTGCTAAGGCTTTTTTGCAAGCTATCATGTGCAACGATTTATTTTTAACCTTGATGAAATAGAGAGAATAAGATGGCGCAGGTTCTTATGCCAAAATCGACAGCTGTATGGCTTGTTGAAAACACAGCATTAACTTTTGAGCAAATTGCCGAATTTTGTGGTCTACATACCCTTGAGGTTAAAGGCATAGCCGATGGTGAGGTTGCAGAAGGCATTATTGGACTAGACCCAACCAACAATGGACAAATATCAAAAGAAGAAATTGCCCGGTGCGAGAAAGATCCTAATGCCAAGCTAAAGCTTATGTCATCAAGTTTTCCGGAACCACTGATTCGCAGCAAAGGGCCTAGATATACTCCGCTTGCAAAAAGGCAAGACAAACCTGACGCTATAGCCTGGCTAATTCGTAATCACCCGGAATTAAGTGAAGCTCAGATTATTAAACTTATTGGAACAACCAAAAAAACTATTCAATCAATTCGCCAACGCGCACACTGGAATTACAATAACCTAAAACCCAGAGATCCAGTTTTATTGGGTTTATGCAGTCAAACAGACCTAAATATGGCAATCGAACATGGTCGCCAACAGCAAGGACTATCAAATGCAAAAGATAAGCAAGGCTTAGCTAATCAATCAACTACAGAACCGCAAAAGCAATAAGTTAATTTTTATTAAACGTCCTACACCGTAATGATCTAGAGGTTTTCCTGATTTGTTTTATCAGGTATGGTGTTTTCCTTGATTTGATTTCTTTGAATGAATGGTATATGAAACGCCAGGAAAAAGAAGTTTAAAAGCATCACACCAAATACCTTGTAGTTGACCCAAAATTCTTCGTCTTGTGTTCGCCATACAATCTCGTTTAGCAAGGCTAATATGAAAAAAAAGATAGCCCATCTTATAGTCATAATGCGCCATGCATAATCTGAAATTTGTAACGCCTTGCTAAGCAGAATCTTTAAAAAGAGTTTATCTTTAACTAGCCCAACCAACAGCACTAGTCCAAAAATTATATTAACAACTGTTGGCCTAATCTTTATAAAGAGGTCATCTTGCAGAATCAAAGTTAATCCACCAAAAATTCCAACGGCAAAGGCTGTAAATATTGGTAAAAAAGGCAGTCGACGTTCTATATAATATGTTAATAAAACACTAATAACAGTTGCGATCAGTAACCCACCGGTTGCCCAGAACAAATCTTTGTTAGTATAATATAAAATGAAAAAAACTACTAATGGTCCATACTCGGCCAAGTTTTTTAACATTTGACGATTTTGAGGTGACAACATAAAATCTTCCTGTCTAACTGGGTAGTGTTATCATCGTTTGTAGCATATGCGCACATTCAATGGGTTGGTTTTCTTTATATGCCATTACGCTGGCTTCACAAACACTTAATGTACGTCCAGACTTAAGAACCCTCCCCCTAGCCAAAAGACGTTCCCCCTGAGCTGGATTTAGTAAGTTAATTTTAAATTCTACAGAAAGAACGGTCATTTGTGGTGGAATTAACGTAAAAGCAGCATACCCGGCTGCTGTATCTGCAATTGTTGTGGTAGCACCTGCGTGAAAAAAACCAGTGTGTTGGGTTAATTCCTGTCTAAAAGGTAAGCTAACTTCAACATAACCAGGTTCTACCCTTTCCAGTTTTGCACCAAGTAATCTTAAAATACCTTGTGAAGCAAAACTGTTATGAATGTCATCAACATAGTTTGGGTTGCGAATAATATGCGTAACCATGCTTATTAGCCTTTCTATTGAACCTGTTGACCAAACTGTCCTTTGATAAACCGAATAATTGATGAGAAATCAAGTTGCCCACCTGCTAAATTATGATGCGTTGTATAAAGCATCGTAGCCATAGCCCCCAAAGGTGTTGCTGCACCTACATTTTGGGCTGTTTGTTGTGATAAACGTAAATCCTTCAACATCATGGCGGTTGTAAACCCTGGCGCAAAATTTTTGCTTGCCGGCGAATTTGGTACCAAATTTGGTTCAGGACAGTATTGCGTCAGCGACCAGCATTGGCCAGAAGCTTTACTGGCCACCTCGAATAAGGCAGAAGCAGGCAGGTTTAGTTTCTCTGCTAAGGCAAAACCCTCAGCAACTGAAATCATTTGTATAGCAAGCATCATATTGTTACAAATCTTAACCGCCTGCCCACTACCTGTTTCTCCAACATGAATAATATTTTTGCCCATTTGCAATAAGATAGGTTTTACTTGTTCAACAGCTTGGGCATTACCACCAACCATAAAAGTTAATGTACCGGCTTCAGCACCAGCAACCCCACCTGAAACAGGTGCATCAATCATATAAGCTTTTTTATCCTGAGCCTTAAGGGCAAACTGTCTGGTTGTTTCAACATCAATTGTTGAACAGTCAACCAACAATTGATGACTCTTTAAATTAGGAAATATGTAGGATTCGTATATTTGTCGTACTTCTTTACCACTTGGTAACATCGTGATAATTATCTCGGGTTGCTCGGACATAAAATTTTTCTCAGCAACTGTGGCACCCAACCCTTTAAAAACCTTTAATTTTTCCTGATTAATATCAGATACAATAAGTCTTGATCCATTTTTAAGCAGATTGCGCGCCATCGGTTCACCCATATGACCCAAGCCAATAAATGCTATCTTTTTCATTTTATTCTCCAGTTATTATATCTACTTTCTTTAGCATATGGATTGAAAAAAACGAAGAAATTTTCAAGTGATATGGAATGATTATTTTCTAATGGCGCTAGACAAATATAACAAAGATTACAACTATCTTGGTGTTTCAACCACTTTTCCTTTATCAACCAAAATATAGCGATTAATCCACGTAATTGGTTTTCTTTTGTGCGTTACCAAAATAATTGTTAATTCAGTTGGATAATTTTGCAATGTCTCTAAAATAGCTTCTTCAGTAACGACATCAAGATTCGATGTAGATTCATCCAGAATAAGAATCTGCGGATGTCGGTAAAAAGCACGAGCTAGGCCTATCCTTTGCCGCTCACCACCTGATAAAGATACGCCACCATCCCCAAGCATCGTTGTCTCGGGATCAGGATACCGAGACAATAAAGATTGCAGTGATGCCAAGCTCAAAGCTTGACGAATGCTTATTGAAGATTCTTCAAATCCAAGCGCAACATTGAAAGCCAAAGATTGGTTAAATAAAGGAACATGTTGTGGTACAACAGCAATAGCAAAAGCTTTGGCATTTTTAATAGAAGGACTATAAGAAATCTTACCAGAACTTGGTTGAATCATCCCCGCTAAGATATGACATAAACTTGATTTCCCTGAGCCACTATGACCACTAATACAAATTTTATCACCACGCTTTATAGTTAGATTAACATTTTCTAAAATTGGTCGGTCGCTGTAAACTAAACTAATATTTTCTAATTTCAGTAAAATTGATGATTGTATCTGTTCTGGTTCTAATATTACTTGTGCAGCAATTTTCTGGCTGCTTTCTTCCTCAATCTTAAAATATTTTTGTAGATTATGAAATTTTATAATATTTTCAATAATTTCTAAATATAATATTTTCAATAATTTCTAAATATTGAATATGCAATTGTTGAAGTGGTGTCATAATTTGTATGAAATACAGGCTAACAGTAATGAATATTTGGCTATTATATATTTCTTGACCCAAGTATAGGTAGGGAGACAACAATAACCAAACAAATCCAATCATTAAGATAAAAAATCCAACGCCTTTGTATATTAACCGCATCCTTATATAACGCTTTACATGGTGGTGATATTGCCGCATATGTAAAGCTTGGGTGTTTGCAACCGTATCTTCTGCATAAAATAATTTAACGGTTTCAATATTACTTAATCCATCAATGACTTTGGCAGCACCTTTGGTTTCCGCTTCAATAATATTTACTTGAATTTTTCTAAGGTTTTTTCCGCCATAAACTGAAAAAGTAAAAAATATACCAACCGTAACAACAACCCCGATTGCTCCAGGTAATCCTGTAAAATAAATTAATGCAACTGCAGCAAGAATAAGCTGAAGAATAAAAGGAAAAACACCATTCATTAGACTTTGAAGAATTAAGGAAATAGAATCGGCGCCTTGACGTAAAGACTCCCACAAAGCCCCATTTTCGTTTCTCTGGTGGAAAGAAAAATCTTTTTTTAGAATTTTCGAATAAGAGCTAATAATTAATTGGTGAAATATATCATTATCAAGCTGAGATAATAAATAAAAACGAAGTTCACCAATCAAATAATTTATGATTAAGATAGCAGCATAGCCGGTTACCAGGAAGATACTTGAAATAAACGCAATGTTTTGACTTTCATATTTGGTAACCATATAACCAAAATATATGGGAATAACCGAAACAACCCCTGCTCCCACAATAATCGCAGCCATGATAGCAAGCATTTTAACTTTCTGATGTGTATTAAGCATTCTCCAGAAAAGAAGATATTTTACATATATAATTTTACATAAGATTTATAGATAAGCTATAAAAATAACTAGCTTAAAAATTATTGTTTTTATCTTTAACAATAGATGGCAAAATGGCTGTTCAATTTTTTATTAAAATCTTACTTAGAATATTACACTAATGTTTTGTATAATAAGGTTTTTATTAAAAAAAAACATACCGTTAGTATTATAACTTAGGTTTCAAAAGTTATATAATCTTAAAGTAATAAACTTCTTGTTATTTAAATTGGTAATTTTTGGTGAACGGCAAATTGTAATGCCTGATCGACCAATTGATTGTTAATTGAAGCCAAGGTATTTGGTTGCCATTTAGGCTGCTGATCTTTATCAACCAATACAGCTCTTACACCCTCCTGAAAATCATAACTTTTCACAAAAAATTGACTAAGCATAAGCGTTTGCTGCATAACTTGTTTAAAGTTTGCCTCAATCATTTTTTGCATATAAGAAAAAGTAACCTTTAATGAAGTTGGCGATCGCTTACTAAGCGTTTCAAGCACTTTTTGCGGCCATTCTTCGACATCTGTTTGAAGAGCTTGAATGCATTTTTCTATGGTTGGTTGGCTAAAATACCTATCTATGGCAGATTGCTGGCTTGAAAGGTCGCTTTGTCCAAGCACAACATGGTGCTTTTTAAGAATATTTTGTAGATTAGACTGATCGTTAATCAATTGATCCTTCAAGTTATCTAGTTGGCTTTTCAAAACACCGTGCGTTGCCAATTTACTGTATAAACAATCCCCAGCACTAATTTTATTGCCACTTAAAGCCAAATATAAACCAACCTTACCTGGACAACGATTTAAAAAATACCCAGCACCTACATCAGGAAAGAATCCGATAGCTGTTTCTGGCATTGCAAAAATAGTTCGTTCGGTTACTACACGGTAAGTACCGTTCATTGCAAGCCCTGCACCTCCCCCCATAATTATTCCATCGATCAGCGATATAATAGGTTTAGGGAAAGAAAAAATTAAGTGATTAAGCAGATATTCATCATAAAAAAATTGAAAAGCTAAATGATAATCTTCAACTTTTATGGCATCATAAATTGCACGAACATCGCCACCAGCACAAAAGGCTTTATCACTATTGCTGTCAAAAATAACCCGTTCAACGGCTGGATTATTTTTCCATGATACCAGTGTTTGGTATATCTGTTGGATCATAGGCAGATGCAATGCATTAAGGTTTTTTAGGCGATTAAGGGTTATAATACCTGTCCTACCACTGATTTCAGAAACAATAAAATTTTCAATATTATTAATCATGAAGTTTCCCAAGAATCTGACGTGCAATAATTAAGCGCATAATTTCATTCGTACCTTCCAAGATTCGATGAACCCTTGTATCACGAAGATAACGTTCAATTGGAAAGTCCTGTAAATAACCATAGCCCCCATGAAGTTGTAATGCTTCATCACATATGGCAAAACCAATATCAGTTGCAAATCGTTTTGCCATAGCCGCCATCTTGGTCGTTTCTGGGTGCTGATGATCCATCAAGCAAGCAGCTTTATGTACCATTAGACGAGCAGCCTCTAATTGGGTGGCCATATCTGCTAATCTAAATTGTAAAGCCTGGAAAGCAGCAATAGGTTTACCAAACTGCTGCCGTTCTTTCATATAGTTTGTTGTAAGCTCAAGTGAAGCACGTGCTGCCCCAAGTGAACATGCCGCAATATTTATTCGTCCACCATCCAAGGCTTTTAATGCCAGTTTAAAGCCTTCCCCTTCTTTCCCAAGCATGTTTTCAGCTGGTATAAGGCAGTTTTCAAGAAAAACCATTGCCGTTGGTTGACTGTTCCACCCCAATTTTTGTTCGGGCTTTCCAAAGCTAAGCCCTGGTGTATTTTTTTCTACAATAAAGGCGGTAATCGCCCCTTTTATGATATCCGTTTTGGCCATTACAATATAAAAATCACTATGACCACCACCAGAAATAAAAGCTTTGGTGCCATTAAGACAATATTGATTACCGCGTTTTTCAGCACGGGTTTTTAAAGAGGCAGCATCTGAGCCAGAACCCGGTTCAGTTAAACAATAGCTACTAAAAATGTTCATTGTTGCTAATAAAGGCAACCACTTGGATTGCTGTGCTGGCGTACCTGCACTTTCGATCATTCCAGAAACCATGTTGTGAATGGAAAGATAGGCTGCCGTTGATGGACAAGCTGCAGCTAATTCTTCAAAAATAACTGCGGCAGCAAGCCTGTCTAGGCCACTACCGTGAAATTCCTCACGAATATAGATCGATGCAAAGCCAAGTGATGCAGCTTGCCGTAAACAATCAACAGGGAATATTTTCTTTTTATCCCAGTCAGCCGCATAAGGTAGAATTTCTTTTTCAGCAAACAACCTTGCGCTATGCTGAATTGCCAACATGTTTTCATCCAACTGAAAATTCATAAGGTTTCCCTTCTGCTTGATGATTATGCAGCAAATTTATTACGATCATGTTGTGGTTGCAACAAGATCATATAGATTATTTGCGTTTTGTCTTTCAATCATTATTAAATAAAATTGATACAAGTAATCAATAAAAATTCTATTTGATCAAGGACTAGTATGGAATCTTTACCAGAACAAGCGACCGCATATCTAGCACCAATTGGTTTTGACCATATTTTAAAGCAAACTCTTGGCAAAAATATCATAACACAATTAGGTCAATTATTTATTTGTGATGCCTATATTCCTGGTATTTATTGGGCACAGAATATATGGATAAATCCTAAAATAATTTTATTTCAGTCAATAAGTGATGCTGCAAAAAAACTAAGGGCGCTTCAACGTGATTGGGCAAATTATTCGTTCCAATTACATCGCCGCAGTCATTTAATTACTGACTTGTTGCCCAAATTGAAAAGGTTCCCTATTAATTTCCCTGAAAAAAATTATTTACGCCTACCTTTAGGTTCTTGGACATTACTGTCACAAAATACCTTGTTGGCAGCAACAAATTGCTTAAGCACTTTTCCTAATGGTGCTGCGCACTTTGTTGAAAACAAAATTGATCCTCCAAGTAGAGCTTATCTTAAATTATGGGAAGCCTGTACCGTTATTAACAGATATCCTAAAGCAGGTGATATATGCCTTGACCTTGGAAGCAGTCCTGGCGGTTGGAGCTGGGCTTTATCAAATCTTGGCGCACAAGTAGTTAGCGTTGATAGAAGCCCTTTAGCACTATCAATTCAAAAAAATCCGCTAGTCAAATTTATTCAGGGAAGTGCTTTTGCACTTGAACCTAGCCAGTTTAAACACTTAGATTGGATTGTTAGCGATTTGATATGTTATCCAACCAAATCTTTTGAATTACTAAAAAAATGGCTGATCGCTTTTCCTAAAGCAAATTTTATTTGGACAATTAAATTCCAAGGTGAAACTGATCACCAAACAACGAACATGTTTGCTAGCATTCCGGGTTCTCATATTCAACACTTATATCACAACAAGCATGAATTAACTTGGATGAAGCCAGCAGATTTATGAAATTTTTAGCTTTTTATTTTTTTTAAAACGCCTAGAATTTCTTATCGCTAAAAAAAACAAGGTGTAAAATATCAATGAACAACCAAGAACACATAAAAATTCTTCAAAATATTGAACAAAAAATTTTATGGTTAAGCACATGGATGATACATCATGCAAATCATATTCGCCCCAACCCAGATGGACTTAAAGTTGGTGGCCATCAAGCGTCAAGTGCATCTAGCGTCACTATTCTAACATCTCTGTTTTTTGCGGCGCTTAGGTCATATGATAAGATATCTATAAAGCCCCATGCCAGCCCAGTTTTTCATGCTATTCAATATCTAATGGGGCGACAAAAAGTTGAAAATTTAATCAATTTTCGTTCATTGGGGGGGGCGCAATCATATCCTTCACGTACGAAAGATTTGCCAGAAGTTGATTTTTCCACCGGTTCTGTTGGCCTTGGGGTCAGTATTACTTTATTTACAAGTTTATTACAGGATTATTTAAAAGCACATCAACTAAGACCAGCTGATATCCCAACAGGCCGGATGGTTGCTTTGCTTGGGGATGCCGAATTAGACGAAGGTAATATATACGAATCATTGCTTGAAGGTTGGAAGCATAACATAGGGAATTTATGGTGGATTGTTGATTATAATCGTCAAAGTCTTGATAACATTACAAAGAACAATCTAAATCGTTTGCTTTCTGAACAATTTAAAAGCTATGGTTGGCGTGTGGTTGAACTAAAATACGGTTATCAACTTCAAGAATTCATAAGCCAACCAGGGGGAGATTTAATTGCTCAGTGGCTTGATCAATGCCCACATGATCTTTATTCAGCCCTAACGTATAAACGCGATCATTCTTGGCGCCAGCAACTATTGTCAGATATTAAAGACCGGCAAACAGAAGTTTTGTTATCAAAATATAATGATCATCAGCTGCATCAATTAATGACAAACCTGGCTGGGCACGATTTTCAGTCTCTGCTGTCCGCTTTCTCGCAGTTTCAAGATAATCAACCCACTTGTTTTATTGCCCACACGATTAAAGGTTATAAGCTGCCTTTTGCCGGGCATAAAGATAACCACGCCGGGCTGCTAACACCAGAACAAATCAACAAACTTCAACAGGATTGGGGGGTGCCAGCGGGACAAGAATGGGATAAATTTGCAGGTCTATCTTATACAAAGGAACAGATTACTCATTTTATTACAAAATGCCCTTATCTCCAAGCAACAGCAAAACCCACTACCCCAGCTTTGCCCGATTTAATTACAAAATTTCCCCTATTACCTTTCCAAGAGCGTCAATCTACCCAGGAAGCTTTTGGCCGCTTGATGGGAGAGATTAGCAAGTTAGAAGAAAACTGGACAAACCATCTTGTTACAACATCACCTGATGTGACTGTTTCAACTAATCTTGGGGGATGGGTTAATAAACGTAATATTTTTGCCAAGAAAGACTTGCCAGACCTTTTTCGTAACATGCAGATTCCTTCGGCACAACGGTGGCAACCAACCCCCAAAGGCCAACACATTGAGCTTGGAATAGCCGAGAATAATTTGTTTACTATGCTTGCTGCATTTGGTTTATCGGAGTCACTTTTTAATATTCCGCTTGTACCTATAGGAACATTATATGATCCATTTATTGCCCGTGGTCTTGATGCACTTATTTACGGTTGTTACCAAGATTCGCGCTTTATTGTCGTCTCAACACCATCAGGTATTAGTCTTTCAAGTGAAGGAGGTGCTCATCAATCAATAATAACGCCTCTTATTGGAATTGGTTTAGATAATCTTTGTTATTATGAACCAGCCTTTGCTGATGAGCTAACAGTTATCCTGCATCATGCAATACACCAAACGCTATTTTCTAAAAAAGATGATTTTGAAAAAAGAAATTCTTTTTATCTACGTTTATCGACAAAATCTATCTCCCAGCCTAACCGCGTGATGGAAACCAAACTCGAGCAAGAAATTCTGAAAGGCGGTTACTGGCTTAAAAAACCAAGTATCGACAGCAAAATTGCTATCGTTACTTGTGGAGTGATAACAGCTGAATCAATTATCGCGTGGGAGCAGATGCATGATGAAATATCAGGCCTCGGGTTACTGGTTGTTACCTCACCAGATCAATTATATTCAGACTGGCTAAATCAGTACGATAAACAGAATACCCATATTGGCGATTTGCTGAAGACCATAGCACCAGAAACACAATTGATCACCGTTATTGATGGCCACCCATCAAGCTTAAGTTGGCTAGGTGCTGTTCGTGGTCAGCGTGTTCATCCACTTGGTGTTAGTCATTTTGGTCAATCTGCTTCTCCAAGCGATTTGTACCGGATTCACAGAATTAACCACGAAGCAATAGTATCCGCCTGCGCACAAGCACTGGTCGATTCGGTGAAGTAGTTTGATAGAAATTTATGAGGAAGCTAAGCAGCCGGTTGCTTTGCTTTCTCAATTTCTTGGGCTTTTTTCTCGATAAGTTCAACAAGATGGTCAACAATTGAAGCATCTTTTAATCGGTGATGTGGTACACCCGCAATATAAACCTGATGTGTATTATTGCCACCACCGGTTAATCCAATATCTGTTTCCCGAGCCTCACCAGGACCGTTTACAACACAACCAATAACAGATACGGTCATGGGAGTTGTAATATGTGCTATCTTTTCTTCAAGCTTTTCAACCGTTTTAATTACTTCAAATTGCTGACGCGCACATGAGGGGCAAGAAACAAGGGTGACCCCACGTCTTCTCAGCCCGAGGGCTTTTAACATGTCAAAACCAACTTTTACTTCCTCGACCGGATCAGCTGACAACGAAACACGCAAAGTATCACCAATGCCAGCCCATAATAAACTACCCATACCAATTGATGATTTTACAGTTCCTGCTCGCAATCCACCTGCTTCAGTAATGCCTAAATGAAGTGGATAGTCGCATACTTCTGCCAATTGTTGATAAGCAGCAACCGCTAAAAAAACATCCGAAGCTTTACAGCTAATCTTTGTTTCAAAAAAATCATTATCTTCTAGCAAACGTAAATGGTTTAATGCACTTTCAACCATAGCTTCTGGGCATGGCTCGCCATATTTCTCAAGCAAATCACGCTCCAGAGAACCAGCGTTCACACCAATCCTAATTGCACAACCATGATCTTTAGCTGCTTTTACAACTTCTTTAACGCGATCAGATGATCCAATATTACCAGGGTTAATCCGTAAACATGCCGCCCCTGCATCCGCAGCTTCTAGGGCGCGTTTATAATGAAAATGTATATCTGCTACAATTGGTATTTGTACTTGCTTAACAATATGCTTTAAAGCAGCTGTTGATTCCTCATCAGGGCACGATACACGAACAATATCAGCACCCGCGTCTTGAATCTTTTTTATCTGATCAACCGTTGCCCTAACATCACTTGTAAGCGTGTTGGTCATAGATTGTACCGATATTGGTGCGTCACCACCAACAGCAACCCTTCCAACCATAATTTTTCTTGATTTACGTCGATGAATATCACGATACGGACGAACACTATTGGACATCAGTCACCTTCACGCCATATTATTTAAAGTTAAAACCAATATACCCGTTCAAGCAAATAGTTGAACATAATCACTACATAAGTAACACATTTCTAATTTTTGAGGATAATCTATTTTCATCTTATTTCAATAGACTTTAAAAATTTTCAGCTACGAATCGTATCAATCATATAAGCAAAATTATTATCAACAAATATACCAAATATCATGTGACAGTTGAAAAAAAGTATGCTATTCAGTTTTTCTTAAAACATTTTCTATCTTTCTTTAAGTTTAAAGGAGTTTGTTGTGCCGATTCCGTTAATTCAGCAGATGCGTGTTGGAACATACATTATGAAACAGCGGATTAAAGGCATTAAGCGCTATCCGCTTGTTTTAATGTTAGAGCCTCTGTTTCGGTGCAACCTTGCATGTTCTGGCTGTGGTAAAATTGACTACCCAGACGAGATATTAAACAAGCGTCTTTCTGTTAAAGAATGTTTAGATGCGGTCGATGAGTGTGGCGCCCCTATTGTATCCATTCCTGGTGGAGAACCACTATTACATAAAGAAATAGGCCAAATTGTTGAAGGCATTGTTGCACGTAAAAAGTTTGTTTATCTATGTACAAACGCCCTGCTTCTTGAAAAGAAAATTGACCTTTTTAAACCAAGCCCATATTTAACATTTTCTATTCACCTTGATGGCTTAAAGGAAGAACACGATAAATCCGTATGTCAAGATGGTGTTTTTGATCGTTGCGTTTCAGCGATTCATGAGGCGAAAAAACGTGGATTTAGAGTAAACGTTAACTGTACCCTATTTAATAATGCTAATCCGGAACGGGTTATAGCCTTCTTTGATTGGTGCAATAAAGAAAAGATTGATGGCATTACTGTGTCTCCTGGTTATGCATACGAAAGAGCCCCAGACCAAGCCCATTTCTTAAACAGACGCCAAACTAAGGAATTATTCCGCACAGTCCTTAAGGATGCAAAAAGAAAGAAATGGCAATTTAGCCAATCGATCATGTTTTTAGATTTTTTAGCTGGTAATCAGTCATACCATTGTACACCTTGGAGTAATCCAACACGAAATGTTTTTGGTTGGCAACGCCCATGTTATTTGCTTGGTGAAGGATATGCAAATTCTTTTAAAGAGCTTATGGAAACAACTAATTGGGATTCTTATGGTACTGGTAACTATGAAAAATGTGCTGATTGTATGGTGCATTGCGGATATGAAGGTTCTGCAATCAACGATACATTAGATAATCCTTTAAAAGCTATGCGCGTAAAGCTATTTGGTATAAAAACCACTGGCTTGATGGCCAAAGAAATCGATCTAAGCCATCAACGCAAAGCAGATTGGGTATTTGATAAAAACGTTGCGAATTTCATTTCTGATATACACACGGACAGTACAAATAAAAACTTAAAGGCCGAAGCCAAAGTCAGGAACGCCGAGCCTAGCAACGTTGCTTAGTTGCCGATACGCATGATGGTATTGTTTACCCAGAATTATTAATTCTTTTAAGACACTGGGATGGTTTAGAATTGTTTTTATCGCTCTGTTTACACTGATTCTACCGTCTTTTTGCATAATATCGGCCGTTTGTTTGGATAAGGATGTGTTTGCTGTGTCGATAACAACACGAATAGCACAAAATGGAACGTTATTTTTGTTACAAATACTTGCAACAATATGACTTTCCATATCAACACCTATTGTTCCAAATTTATGGTATATATTAGCTTTAATTTTTTTTTCGATAATTGGATTATCTGAACCAAGCATAGTACCAGAATATATTCTTATACCTGCCATTAAATTAATAATTTTTTTGCGCCAATTCTGATGTACATCAAATAATAAATTATCAATGGTTCTAATTGCCGTTGGAATAATTATTCCGCCAACCGGTATTGACGGATCCAAACCACCGGCAAAACCAAAACTTATAATGCTCTTAGCTTGTTTTTGAATAAAAAATTCGGTCGTTTTTTGTGCTGTTAAACGATCCCCACCGCTAATTCCAACGTGATGGTATCCGTATTGGCGTAGGATCTTAGCTTCACTTTGTAATCCAACAATAAATATAGGACTTTCCATACATTATCCAAACATTATAAATTTGGATTTGGAAAAATAAGCCGAACGGTTGTTCCCTTACCTGGAATGCTATCAATTTCCAACCTGCCTTTGTGAAGCTCGATTAATTGTTTAACCATTGGTAATCCCAAACCTGTTCCTTGTTGTGTTCTGGTAAGCTGATTCTCAACCTGACCAAACGGTTCCAGGGCAGTTACAATGTCTTCTTTCGTCATACCAATGCCAGTATCAACGACACTGACAACAACAGCATTCTCGGCAGTTGCCTGTACGAATTCTAACTTAACCGCACCATTCTTATTGGTAAATTTGCAGGCATTAGATAGTAAATTAACAATCATTTGTTTTATAGCACGTGGATCTGCATAAATCTTATTGACCCCACCGTCGATAAAACTTGACAATGATAATGACTTTTTCGCTGCCATTGCTTCAACAAGAGCCAGACAGGATTTACTAATGCTACTAACATCTAGCCACTCACAATAGATATCCATTTTACCGGCTTCAATCTTTGCCAAGTCAAGAATATCATTAATCAGCGCTAAAAGATGCGTTCCACTAGTGTAAATATCTTGGGCATAGGTTACATAGCGGTTTTGAGAAATCTCACCAAACATTTGTTTATGTATAATTTCAGAAAAACCAATAATAGCATTTAGGGGCGTTCGCAATTCATGACTCATCAAGGCTAAAAACTCCGACTTGGATCGATTGGCCATTTGCGCTTTTTCACGTTCGCGAATTGCATCATCACGTGCCATTGCTATTGTTTTTTCTGAAGCTTTGCGCACGGTTATGTCTCTAAAAAACCATATCCATCCGAAATTTTTCTGGTCTTTATCCAACAGTTGTGCTGTATGAATCTCAAGGGTGCGCCCATCCCTAAGCTCAATTTCACCATCAAAACTATTCTGATCATTCTGTATTAAGAATGTGTTTTCTGCCATTCTAGTTATAACTGGGGTTGATTGAACCTGAACTAAGGTGATAATTGCATTTTTAATGTCGTTAACATGTTGACCATCTAAAATGCCATCTGTAAATCCCCAGATTTCTTTAATTTTTTTATTGTGCGAGATAACGAACCCTTTTGAGTCAATGACAACAATACCATCAATAGAAACATCTTGCTGAACCTGAAGCAATAAATTGCGTTGCGCTAAATACTGATCCCGCTGTCGCAGTTCTACTGTTGTTAAAGAAAGTGCTTCAACATATTGTCGTAATGACTGGTTTTTAAAGACAAGAAAAAAGCTTAAAAAACCAACCACTATCGATGTAACCACACCAATCCCTACAAGAGTGGCTCGATTCGGCGATTGAAATGACCATCCATCCTTGGGTATAGCTGCCATTTGCCATGAACCGCTTGGCAACGATATGTCAACTGTAACGGGATTTTCAAGGAAAACATTAGCATCGCCTGCAAATACCCCACCAGTTGCCCCTGTACCGTCAACACCCCTAATCCCTATATGTAGCTCGCTAGCAGCATCAGAAAAACGCAATTCTGTTAACATTGTTGAATGTTTAATTACAATTGCGATTTGCCCCCAGTATGTAAGAGCTTGTAGATCGTTTTCTTCTGCGGCTAAAAACACAGGAAGCCAGGCTACAAAAGATTTTTCACCATCAATCATTTCGACTGGCCCAGCAAGAACCGAGTTGCCAGATGCTTTTGCCAACGAAAAAGTTGGTAATAAATCTTTATAGTTATTTATATCTTTTTCAAGCAAGTTGCTGTTCCCTGTCCGCGGATAGGTATCAACAATTGATGAATTACGAATGAGCAATATTCTTAATGAAATAGGGCTTTTTGCATACATATCTTTGGCAAAA
The DNA here is from genome assembly GCA_964414755.1 of uncultured Rhodospirillaceae bacterium. Taxonomy (GTDB): domain Bacteria; phylum Pseudomonadota; class Alphaproteobacteria; order JAEUKQ01; family JAEUKQ01; genus JAEUKQ01. Next base: position 24,817 of record CAYPXH010000009.1, read on the forward strand.
AGCTGAAATTCTTCTGCAGTGATATCACCATATATTGAGATAAAGGTATTCAAGCTTTGTGATAGTAATAATGTACTATTAATTGTACTTTCAAGACGTGATCTAATAACACTAGCCCTATCCAATACCGCATTTCTTTGTGATTGCACATGCCGTTCTTTGTCAAGCTGGTCTATATAATAAAGACCCGACAAAACACCCGTCATGGGTAAAATAATTGCTATTAATGGTAATAGGCGGCGAAAAAATTTAGGCAATTTAATAACTATCCTCAAAATTATGAACTATTTCTTCACATACCATATAATGGGTGCAAATTATTACCATTTTTTAGGTTTCGATATCGTGCAAGTGCCCAAAGAGGGAAATATCTAGCATAACCATGGTATTTTAAATAAAAAACCCTTGGAAATCCAACGGCAGTATACAATTCCTCATGCCAACGACCGTCAGATCTTGGACAATCGACCAAATATTCAATTCCTTTTTCTACAGCCGGATGATCAATCTTTCCAGCCGCCATCAATGCCAATAAAGCCCAGGATGTTTGTGAAGGGGTACTTTCTTTACACTCATTTTTACGGTTTTGCCAATAAGTTGCACCATCCTCGCCCCAACCACCATCAGAATTCTGCCTAGATAAAAGCCAATCAACAGCCCGCTGAATGTATGGTTGATTTATATCTTCTTGAACAGCATTTAGTGCGCATAACACAGACCATGTTCCGTAAACATAATTCGTCCCCCAGCGTCCGAACCAAGAACCATCTTTCTCTTGCTCTTGTCTTAAAAAATTAATTGTTTTTGCAACAACGGGGTCATGACGTGACATTCCTAACTGGGCCAAGAAACTAAGACAACGGGCACTTACATCTGCCGTAGGCGGGTCAAGTAAAGCTCCGTGATCTGAAAATGGAATATAATTTAAATAGTGATATATGTTATCAATATCAAAAGCCCCCCACCCGCCATTTGACGATTGCATTCCTTTGATCCACTCTGCTGCAGCATTTATTTGAGAAATATACTGATGGCGATCAGCGCGTTCCATAATCATTCCAACAACAGCTGTATCATCTACATCTGGATAATGTGGATTATCGTACTGAAACGCCCAACCTGCCGGTTTGAGTTTAGGCGACTTTACTGACCAGTCACCTTTTATATCTGTTATCTGTTTTCTTTTTAACCAATCTAATCCTTTTGTAATTGTCGGGCTATGAGATTGTTCACCGGCCTCAACAAGAGCATGCAGGGTTAATGCAGTGTCCCAAACAGGTGAAACACATGGTTGACAATAAGCCATATTATTCTGATCATCAATTATCAACAGCTTATCAATAGATTTTTTTGCGGTTACGAACAATGGATTATCTTTGCTATAACCCATGATTTCCATTGCCATAACAGCATTAGCCATGGCCGGGAAAATTGCTCCAAGACCACTTTCTCCATTCAACCTCTCGGTAAACCATTCAGTTGCCTGATTTAAAGCTTTCTGTCGATATTTTTTTGGAAATAATGGTTCAGCTACCTTTAAGATTTTATCCACGCCAAGAAAAAATCTTCCCCATAACCAATGCCCGGTATTAACAAGGTACTTACGATGTTTTTCAGGGGGAGTGATAAATAATTCGTCTATACGTACTCGATTGGGGTTTTTTGCTCGCGGTTTTAAGGCCATCAAAATCAACAATGGTACTATAACGGTTCGTGACCAGTACGAAACCTTATCAAGATGAAAAGGAAACCACTTTGGTAAAAGCATAACTTCTATAGGCATAGTTGGCACAGCACGCCATGGAACTAATCCAAACAATGCTAAAGCTATCCTGGTAAATACATTTGATACAGCCGCACCACCCTTTGCAAGTATTGCACTACGCGCCCTGCGCATATGAGGTTCATTCGGATCATCTCCAGCAAGTTTTAAAGCAAAATAGGCTTTTACACTGGCACTAATATCCATATCTCCCTTATGAAACAAAGGCCATCCACCATGTTCACCCTGGGTGTAACGCAAATAATTGGCAATCTTTATTTGTAATGGTTGATTAATCTCACCTAGAAAATGCTGTAGCATAATATATTCTGCTGGTATGGTTGCATCGGCCTCTAATTCAAAAACCCAATGACCATCAGAAGATTGTTTTTTCTTAAAATTGAGACGCATCTCATTAATCAAATTATCGAGCTGCACGTCAAAACTGACCTTATGAACCATTTTCACCAACTTTTATATATTTTTACTGGCCAATACACTCTTGAGCGATTAATTTTGCTACAGTCTTCCCCGAAAGAATAGCACCTTCTATTGTCACAGGTAAACCAGTGTTTGTCCAATCACCAGCCAGATAAAAATTAGGCACTTGAGTTTTTGCTTCTGGCCGATTATTAAAACAATTATGTGGATTTTGCAAAAAAGTTGCTCTCTTTTCAACAATTATCCTTGATTTTAAAAACTCTGGCAGTGTGATGCCATATAATAATTGTACAGTCTGTTGTACATTTACCCAATTTTTATTAGCATAATCGGTAACGTCAACGTTATTTGCAGCACTTTTAGTTGTTGAAATCATCCCCTGTTTAATAAATAACCAATCGCTTAATCCACCAATCACACCTATCATTTTTGGAATATCGGCATTGATTTTTGGAAACAAATCTAAATCAACCTTATAATGCCCATTTAAAATTGATTCGTATTCATTTGGATAAATTGTTGGAAAATTGAGCTTTTGAATAATATAAGGTGGAACAGCCAAGATAACCCTATCTTTGGGATCAAGATTAATAACTTTGTTAGCAAAAACTAATTTTGGTTTTTCCTGGTCTAGTACTAATTCCTTAAGGATATGGTTAAAAAAAATCGACGTTTTATGAGACTTTAAATACTCAAGTGCCGGTTGAACAAAAATTTTTGATAGCCCTTGCTGACTAACAAAAGGCAAGAAACCATTTTTATATGTAAATACGCGACCCAAGGTTGTTGCTAAAACTTTTGCTGATGCTTGATTCGCTGGCGTATTCATAATAGCTAGGGTTAAAGGTTCAATAAGTTTTTTAAATACTGGTTTTTTTGCGTTGATAACATCAGTAACAACACTTGTTTTTCTTGCAAAAAACAATTTTAGTAAATCAAAATAATCAACCCAATTGGTATTTGTTAGTCTTTGATTTTTATAAAATATCCACCAAGGAATCCTTGCGTTACCAGTGTTTATACCATCAACAAACTGATTTTGCAGATCAACAATATAAAATTCTGGGGGTAGTATCTTAAATGCATGGCCAATATCAACCCCAAGCAGCGAAAGATACCTAAAAATGTCCTTATTTGCTCCCAAAATTAAATGATTACCGTTATCAATCTCAAGCTCAAGATGTTGATCTTCAAATGATCTGCACCGCCCACCTGCATGCCCAGCCGATTCGAATAAAGTTACATCAAATCCTGCCTGTGTTAGATAAACCGCAGCAGATAGTCCAGCTAGACCAGCACCAATAACATAAACTTTCATTTTTTATACTAATTGTCCTAACACCACTGATATTTTCTCCAATTTTCCAAGGCTGATCTTATGATGCATATTTTGCCAGTTTTTATTTTTCATCCGAAGCAAAAGTTTTTTATACATGACGGCCATTAATTTCATTGGTTTCTGCTGCTGTTTACTACATTTTTGCATTAATTGTTGAGTGCAATCAAAGTGAAAAGCCGCCAATTCATATATTTCATCACATATTTTGGGAAAATTTGGATGTAATATAGGCGAATTACTATTATGCAGATTAACTTGATATTTTATAAGTAATTCTTGTGGCAGGTAAAGTCTTGATATAAGCCAATCTTCGGCAATATCGCGTAAAATATTTGTAAATTGCAAAGCACGCCCTAAATGGTAAGCAAGATGGCGACCGATTATATCTTCAATTCCAAATATTTTAACTGATACCTGGCCTACGGCACCAGCAACCCGAGCGCAGTATAAATCTAACTGTGCCCATGTTGGGGCATAAATTGGCCCATCAATATCCATTTCCATGCCACGAATTAAGTCAAGTAAATCATCCTGGTAAATATTATATTGTTTTATAGCAATTAATAACTGCCTACCTATTGACGTTTTAGCTTCGCCAACAATGAACAAGTTATTAATTTCCTGTTTCCAAAAGTCTAGTGATCGGTAATTAATACTTGTATCGTTGCTAAATTCGGAAAGAATAATTTTATCGCCATCACCATCGGCAATATCATCTAAAATACGGCAGAAAGCATAAACCGCGTACATCGCATTGCGCTGCATGTATGGCAAAACGCGCATGCCCCAATAAAAAGAAGAACCACTTTTTTGAACTATATTCTGGATTGCTTTTTGATCAGCTTCAATCTGTTTTGTTTGTAAAAATGTCATAATTAATAATTAAAATAAGTAGTTATACATCAGCCTGCAAACGACCTTTCCAATTTCCACCACGCCCACGCCGGTGAAGATACGCTGAGTTTATCGTCATCAACATATAAAGAAACGCCGAGAACGGTAATAAAAAAAACCATAAAGGCGTTAAATGATATAACCGAGCTGTGGGAATAAAAGTGATAGTCATAATAACAATTGTTAGCAGGCTGAGACCAAAAACAACCCAACTAGAAAAGAAAATTGCTATAAGCAATAAACACCAAGGAAGGATATATGTAGCTATCAGCCCAAATGTTGTTAGCATCAAAAATATCCAGGAATAATTTAGTTGGCGATAGGCCGACCTAACAACCATTTTCCAGATTGACGATAGATTCTTATAGGGTCTTACGGCCATGCTGTCATTAGTTAGCCCAAGCCACAATTGACCATTTATTTTTTTCACCTGCTTAGCCAAAGCACAATCATCAATAAGTTGGTTGCGAATAGAAGAAATTCCACCAATATCTTCAAGGATTTTCCTTCGGATAAGAATACATCCCCCTGCAGCTGCAGCAACAGTCGAGGTTTTTGAATTAACAGCACGGAACGGATAAAGTTTTTGGAAAAAATACACGAAAGGTGGAATTAATAACTTTTCCCAAAATGTTTTACAAGACAGCTTAACCATTAGGGAAACCATATCTTTATTTTGTTGAATTGCGATTTGCATTAACCGGTTTAAACAAACTGGCTGATGGACAATATCCGCGTCAGTTAACCAAACAAAAAAATTTGCATCATAATTTGGGTAAATTTGTTGAAGTTTTTCAAAACCCTGCTGTATAGCCCACAGTTTACCAGTCCAACCTTTGACCAAAGGCTTACCTTGAATAAGAAGAATTTTTTGCTGATTATCTTCAAGCATTAGGCGATTAATTTCTGCGGCCGTATTGTCGTCACTATTATCATTAATAACAATAATTTTTTCCAACAGATGCCCCTGCTGTTGAAGTAAGCTATGCAATGTTTGGAAAATGACATCACCCTCATTGCGCGCAGGAACAATTGCAACAACCTTTTTGTTAGCAAAAATTATACCAGAATCTATAGAAGGAATAGCAACTTTAAGCCAAAAAAAATGGTGAAACAAAAATAAATAAATCCAAACACACAAAGACAGTGCAATACTTGAAAGCAAAATGATGTCAAAAACGTTTGACGGCATCAGAGGTCATCATACCATTATTTTTTGTTGAACTCCAAGACATATAGAAGCTGTTTGGACAATATGACGTGCCTGCAACCCTGATTTATCATATTGTTTTTCTTGTGTGTCGTGATCAAGAAAAACATCGGGTAAAACCATTGAACGTACCATCAAGCCTTTATCGAGAAGACCACTATTAGCAAGATAATGTAAAACAAAACTTCCAAAACCACCAATAGAACCTTCTTCAATGGTAATCAACAATTGATGTTCTTTTGCCAATCTTTTAATTAATTCATGGTCGAGTGGTTTAGCAAATCGGGCATCAGCAACTGTGGTTGAAATACCCATTAGCTTTAATTGCTCATGAGCCTTCATGCATTCACCTAATCTTGCTCCGTACGATAAAATAGCTACTTTTGATCCTTCTGTAATAATACGTCCCTTACCTATGGGCAAAACCTGGCCACGTTCGGGCCTTGGCTGACCGCTAGCATCACCTCGAGGATAGCGAAAAGCTGATGGACGGTCATTAATTTCTACCGATGTCCGTACCATGTGCATCAACTCAACTTCATCTGCAGCAGCCATTAAAACCATATTGGGCAAACAACCCAGATAAGCCGTATCGAAAGAACCAGCATGGGTTTGCCCGTCAGCACCAACCAAACCAGCGCGATCAATTGCAAAACGTACCGGCAATGATTGAAGAGCAACATCATGAACAACCTGGTCATATCCACGTTGTAAGAAGGTTGAATAAATTGCAGCAAATGGCTTGAGACCTTCTGCTGCCAATCCGGCCGCAAATGTTACGGCATGTTGTTCTGCAATACCCACGTCAAAGGTACGATCTGGAAACTTTTTAGCAAACAGGTTAAGCCCGGTTCCACTGGGCATAGCCGCCGTAATAGCCATAATTCTTGGGTCTATTTCTGCCTCTTTGATTAGGGCTTCAGCAAATACCTGAGTATAACTTACTGGTGCCACAGCAGGTTTATGTTGTTTTCCTGTTGCAACATCAAACTTCACAACACCATGATATTTATCTGGTGATGCCTCGGCAGGTGCATAACCTTTACCTTTTTGTGTCTTCACATGAATCAAAATTGGCCCTGCTTCCCAGGATTTTGCATTCTTCAGAACTGGCAGTAGGTGATCAAAATTATGCCCGTCAATTGGTCCGATATAGTGGAAGCCCATTTCTTCAAATAGGGTTCCCCCAGAAATCATACCACGTGCATATTCGCTGGTCTTAGCAACTACATTAGCAATTCTGCTTGGTAGATGACTAAAAGCTTCTTCACCAAGCTTTTTTAGTGATTGATAGGGTTTTGATGAAATAAGTCTTGAAAAATATGCACTCATAGCACCGACAGGTGGCGCAATTGACATGTCATTGTCGTTAAGGATAACAATTAATTTTTCTTTGCGCGTGCCGGCATTGTTCATGGCCTCATAGACCATCCCGGCGCTCATCGAGCCATCACCAATCACCGCAATAACATGATTATTAGATTTTTTGTAATCGCGTGCAACTGCAAATCCTAGGCCAGCTGATATTGAAGTTGAACTATGCGCTGCACCAAAAGGATCGTATTCACTTTCGCTGCGTTTTGTAAAACCACTTAATCCACCACCTTGTCTTAAGGTTCGAATACGATCACGCCGCCCAGTCAATATTTTATGCGGATAAGCTTGATGGCCTACGTCCCAAACTAAGATATCGTCTGGGGTATTAAAAACATAATGAATAGCTACTGTTAATTCGACAACTCCTAACCCAGCCCCTAAATGACCACCTGTAACAGAAACTGCTTCGATTGTTTCACCACGTAACTCATTGGCAAGCTGTGGCAAGTCTTCAGGAGGTAACTGGCGTAAGTCAGCTGGAAAACGCACACGATCTAATAAAGGAGTTGGGAAAGGCATATAATAAATCTCCACCATTAACTGATGTCTGTTTTTATTTATGCTATATTGATCAGAAAATTAGTTATTTCGCAACGTTATATTTTACTATTTTGATAATTAGTTTTATACTAAAGCTGGTTATCGCTTCCAAAGCCCCCATAATAGCCCTAATTTTACTAAGCTTAACAGGCATTAAGCGCGAGTCTTGATATTGCAACCGTGACACTAAAAGTTTAGCTAATTTAACAATAACCGCACTTTCAAGGGCTAGTCGTTTGCTTTTAAGTGATGATGGAAGTTTAGAAGCAATATTCATTAATGGACTTAATTTGACTAGACATTCATCCAAAAGAAGTCGAAAAGCCTTACCTTCTTGATCATTTAGTAAATTTTGGATCGAAAAGCCATTTTTGATACGCATATCAATTGGTAAATAAACACGATTGAGTTTTTCATAATCATCACGACAATCTTGCAGGTGGTTAATAATCTGCAGGGCATTACACAACGCATCAGAAAACTGATAGTTTTCCCGTTGCTCGTTGTGTATATCCAACAAAAAACGCCCAACGGGTGCTGCCGAAAGATTGCAATAAGCAATCAAATCACCCCAGTCGCTATAACGTGTCTTTGTTGCGTCTTGTTTAAAGGCTGCTAACAAATCAAGGGCATGTTGTTCATTAAAATTATATCCAGCACCAATCCGAATAAGGTTTAAAGCAGGCTTACAACCTCCTTGGTCAATTTTTGTTAAAATAGTTTTTTCAAGTAAGTTAAGACGCCGTACTTTTTCTTCTGATGGTATGGTTGGGTGGTCAGCTATATCATCTGCCATTCTGGCAAAAGCATAAAAAGCAGCAATAATTGGTCGATTTTTAGCCGAGATTAATCTTGAAGCCACCGGAAAATTTTCGGTGCTGGCATTTTTACCCGATGGTACCGCAATATTTGGCGATTCTTGTTCAAGATGGCTTAGATAATCTGACATCAGCGGTGCTTACGTGTTAAAAGAAAAGCAGGTAAAAATAAAATCGTAACAACCAAAGTATAAAATAATGACAATCCCAAAAGAAGACCGATATAAGCTGTTCCTGGATGCGCTGATATCGCTAAACTACCAAAAGCAACGGCAGTTGTTAAGGCACTAAAAATTATTGCCCATGTTATGCTTGAAGATACTAAATTTTTTATACCTTTGCGCCATTCAATAATATAATAAATCGTAAAAGCGACACCAATTCCCAATTGCAATGGCAACGCAATAATATTGGCTAAATTTATTTCAATATTCGTTATCACACATGTAGCAACAGTTAGCACAGCGGCAATAATTGGTGGTAATATGACATAAATCATATGCCAAAAATTGCGCAAAATTACCCATAAAACCATAATAGCCAGTGCCAAAGCAATAAAAGCAGCTTTAAAGAACGAGTGCAATATCGTAATACCTGATTCAACAATATTGACAGGCAGCCCAGTTAGGTGTGGTGTTATTCTTTGAATATCTGTTACCAATTGATGAATACTCTGGGCATTTTTCATATTACCATTTGGATATACAACCAACCGGTACGAACCATCTGGGGCAATCCAGTCAGATTTTACTGACTGGGGTATGTTTTCCATAGTAATTAAAGAGGCTGATAACCCATCGCGAATAATACCTAATAACGTTACAATTAACTTTTGCATATCTGATTGCAAGGCTAACAAATTTTGATCTGTCGTATCCATAATTCTTTCAATGGTTATCGCCAGATTATTAAATTCTACATTTTCTTTGATATATGGTTGAATTTCATCAAATGCCTTTTGTAAGGCTTGACGAATATCAGTTATAGAAGGTGTTGCTAGTTGATCGGGTGGATTAATAATATTCTTAAGAAAAAAACGTAACTCTTCAATAATTAATAATTTTTCAGATTGTTGTGGCGGCATAAAGTTTTTAAAAGAAATAACTCTTTTAACTGAAGGTAAGCGTTCAAGTTGCAGAACAATTTCTTGCACGTCTTTGTTTGAATCAACCAAAGCTTCAGTTACAAAAGGCGAATAGACTGGATCATCATATAAATCAATAAGTGTAGCCATCGATTCAGTTTTTGGGTCTTTTAATGCCAGGGGATTACTATTAAAAATAATATTAGGCACCAGCCATAATGCACCAAATGTTAAAAGTACAAAAAAAGTTACCAGAAACCACTTGCACCTGATAATAAAACGGTCAATATTACTTGAAAAACCTAGGCTTACGCGAATATGTTCACGCGATGGTTTAAGAAGCATTAAAATAGCGGGCAACAGACTTAAGTTTAAAAGCACCGCAATCAACATGCCAGCACCAGCAATCAAGCCCAATTCAGCAACACCCTTATAATCTGTTGGAATAAAAGAAAGAAAACCTATAGAGGTTAAAATAGCTGCCAATATTAATGAAGGACCAATATTTCTTGCTGTTTCTTCAAGTGATTGAATAATATTGTGATGATGGTAACGTTCTTCACGGAAACGAACGGAATATTGAATTCCAAAATCAACAGCAATACCAACAAACAAAACAAGAAATGCGATCGAAATAACATTAAATGGTCCTATAGCAATAATTGCAAATGCTGTTGTTGCCAATAGCCCCACAACCAATGTTGATATGACGGCAACAATTAATCGCCACGAACGTAAGGCAATTAAAAGAACCACCAAAACCAGAATAAAAGAAATAACGCCAGCTTTACCGTTACTGTCAGCAACTGTAGCAAATTCATCATCAGCTAATGCAACGCTACCCGTTAATCGAAATGTAACTTCTGGAAATTTATTACTAAGGGATGAAAAAATTTGTCTAATTTCTTCGGCTGCTTTTTCGCCAGGAATTAAACTATTAAAATCAAGCGATGGTTTAATTTGTACAACCTGACGATATGGATTAAATCCGCTTGGTAACGTAATGATGTTGTTTAAGTTTAGCGGTTTTTTATCAAGATAACTTTTAAATAATTGATTAACAAAGCCCGCCATCTTTCCTGAATCACCAACTGATATCCGTTGATTTTTAATAGCTAAGACTAAGAAAGAAATAATATCAGTTATGCCACGTAGACTATTATCACTGGCTAATGTAGCCAGAAAAGGCTGGGCTTGAATTAACTGATCACTTAATAATTCAAGTTGTTCAACTGTCAAAAACAACCAAGCATTACGTTTAAAAAAATCTTCTGCACCAGCAACCTTTACTGAAAGTATGTTTTTAGTCGAAGTTAATAAAAGTTCTTTTAGATCAATTGCTGCCTGATTTGATTGAAAAGGGATTGGACTGTCTATGACAACAAGAAAATTATTGGCAAATTGGGGAAAAAGATTTTCATAGTGAATTTTATCTTGGCGCCATGGAAGATTAACATTAATAATCTCGGTAGTATCTGTATTAACCCTAAAATTTCCAAGCGTGAAAAAAAGAACTATTATTAAAAAAAATACATAACCCAAAACAACACGCATGGGGTTTTTTCTTGATATATTAGTTATATTGACAAGTATATTTGCAAGCGTCACTAGTATTATCTCATATATCTGATAAATTTATATACCGGAAGGCGTTCATTGTTTTAGCAAATTTTCTGTCTGCTGGCGCACAGCCTGAATCAGAGAGTCAATTGATGTGTTTCTAATAATTGATGTATATTCAGACCTTCTGGTAGCAATTTCACTAATTGAACCACTCAGTAGAACATCTGTTACTTGACCATTTTCAATATAGTAATTAATAAAAACAGGAGGATTAGCTCTATCGCCGGGCACAATACGTGACTTAACCCAAACCACATTATCTTCTGATGTTTTCTCAACACCAAGAATTTCAAAATATTGCCCCTTGTAACTTGAAAAACGACTTGCATACATAGCAATCGACATATCACTAAAAGCATCAACCCAGCTTTTTTGTAGCGTTTCATTCATCGAGCTCCAGTGCCGACCAATACTTGCCTGTGCCATCTTAGGTAGGTTGAAAGCTTTTCTTATAACAGGATCTAACAATTTTTTACGCTCGGCAATTTGCTGATTCTTAGATGCTTCAATCAATCGTGCATGAAGCTCATCAATAAGTTTTGTAGCATTTATAACTACCGGATCTGTATTTTGTGCAACTAACGTTAATTCTACCGGAAGATTTTGTGCATAAAGGGGTTTATATAAAACAAGGTACAATACACACATCGCAAGCAACATAAATGGTGTTTTACCTGAAATTTTTTTCATAACGAAATCTTAATCCCGTTTTAATTAAACTTAATAATTAATTGTATTTTGCTTGGCTAAGTGATCAAGACTCTTAAGCAAGGTAAGTAGATTCGGTAAATCTTTTAATTTGATCATATTTGGTCCATCGCTTGGCGCACAATCGGGGTCTTGGTGTGTTTCCATAAAAACAGCAGCGACACCAACGGCCACTGCAGCCCGAGCAATAACCGGAACAAATTCTCGTTGGCCGCCACTTTTTTCGCCAAGTCCACCAGGTTGCTGAACCGAATGTGTTGCATCAATGACAACTGGATAACCGGTTTTGGCCATAATAGGCAAACTGCGCATGTCAGTAATCAGTGTGTTATAGCCAAAACTAACGCCACGCTCACACAGTAACAAATTTGGGTTTCCTGCTTTTTCCATTTTTTTAATAATTTGCTGCATATCCCAGGGGGCTAAAAACTGTCCTTTTTTAATGTTAATAGCTTTTTTTGTTTTCGCTGCAGCAATCAACAAATCTGTTTGTCGACACAAAAAAGCTGGAATTTGTAAAACATCTACATGTTGGGCAACAATACTGCACTGAGATGCTTCATGGACATCGGTTAGAACTGGACATTTAAATTTTTCACCAAGCTCGGCCAGTATCGATAACCCAACCTCCATTCCTATACCTCTTGGACTATCGGCACTTGTCCTATTGGCCTTATCAAATGATGATTTGTAAATAAAGGGGATATTCAATTTTTTTGTTATTTGAACCAACGCATCTGCCATTTCAAAAGCGTGTTCACGCGACTCGACAACGCACGGACCGGCAATTAACGTAAACGGACTTGCATTTGATATTTTAACGTTTTTAACAATAACTTGATGCATATTACCTCAGTAACTTAAACTAACCTTGATTGCTTAACTGCCGCCTGAATAAATGATACAAATAAAGGATGAGGCGCAAAGGGCTTAGATTTCAGTTCCGGGTGAAATTGAACCCCGATAAACCACGGATGTGAGGGCATTTCAACAATCTCTGGCAAAATATTGTCTTTTGACAACCCGGAGAATATCAGCCCAGCTTTTTTCTCTAACCTATCCTTATAATTGGCATTAACTTCGTAACGATGGCGGTGTCGCTCAGAAATTTTACTGGTTTGGTAAATTTGTTGTGCCTTGCTCCCTGGCTGTAAGTAGCAATCATACGTTCCAAGACGCATCGATCCCCCCTTATCCGAGTTGATTGAACGCTTCTCAAGAACATTACCACGCAACCATTCCTCAAGCAACCCTACGACCGGCTCACTACATTGTCCAAACTCAGTTGAACCAGCTTCCTTAAGTCCAAGTACATTACGCGCAATTTCAATAACTGCCATTTGCATACCAAAGCAAATACCAAAATACGGTATTTTGTTCTCTCGGGCAAATTTTATTGCCTCAACCTTTCCTTTAGTTCCCCGTTCACCAAAGCCACCGGGCACCAAAACCCCATGACAACCCTTTAATTGCAAATGATCTTGTCCCTTTTCAAGCGACTCACTATCAACCCACACAATGTTGACACGAACATTATTGGCAATACCACCATGACGTAATGCTTCAATTAATGATTTATACGCATCATGAAAAGATGTATATTTGCCAACAACAGCAATATTTACTTCGCCTTCAGGGCTTGAAAAGCGATCAACAATATTCTGCCAGATTTCCAAATTTGGTTTTGCTGATCTAATATTAAAATGCCGGCATACTTCTTCGTCTAAGTTTTCAGCATGATATGCAAGTGGCACTTGATATATTGTATTTACATCTAAAGCCTGAATAACTTTATTAGGATCAAGATTGCAAAACAAGGCAATTTTTCTTCTGGCTTCAACTGGAATAACTCTGTCACAGCGACAAAGCAATATATCCGGTTGAATTCCAACACTAAGAAGTTCCTTAACTGAATGTTGTGTTGGCTTTGTTTTCAGTTCACCAGCAGCAGCAATCCAAGGCACCAAAGTAAGATGTATAAAAAGGGTATTATCTTTGCCTAATTCGTTACCAAGCTGACGAATAGCTTCCAAAAAAGGTAAACTTTCTATATCACCTACCGTTCCACCAATTTCACACAATACAAAATCTTCACCCTGAGTATCAGCCTTGATAAATTCCTTAATAGCATCGGTAACATGCGGGATAACCTGGACTGTTGCACCCAGATAATCGCCTTTTCTTTCCCGCGCGATAACCATGGAAAAAATACGACCAGAAGTAACACTATCAGACTTTTTTGATGGGACACCGGTAAAACGTTCATAATGTCCTAAATCTAAATCGGTTTCCGCACCATCATCTGTAACGTATACCTCGCCATGTTGATAGGGACTCATCGTACCTGGATCAACATTAAGATATGGATCAAGTTTACGTAAACGCACTTTGAATCCTCTGGCCTGCAAAAGAGCACCCAAAGAGGCTGTTGCCAGCCCCTTGCCTAAAGAAGATACCACACCACCAGTTATAAAAATATACTTTGTCATGAATAACCCAAGTTATCTTGATCTATAAAAACAG
>CAYPXH010000010.1:0-38721 GCA_964414755.1 uncultured Rhodospirillaceae bacterium
GGGCAGATAAAAAACACAACTTTTGCTAATAAATTACTGCCTTATTGTGGTTTAGTTAAATCCTGGCCATCAAACCATTTTTTTGATAAAGTCGAAAGGGTTCCATCAGCATGCATGTCACGAATAATTTGGCTAATACGTGCGGTAAATTCTGGGTCGCCCTTGTCAACTGCAATCGCCAAAGGTTCAAAAAAAGCAGGGGGGGTTATAATGCGCAATGGCTGGGTCTTGGCTGCTTCAATTAGTGTCGGTAAATTTGATAACACCGCATCAAGCCGAACACCATCACCTAACTTTAAGTCATCCAAATATGCACCTTCTGAGTCATAAGACCGCAATTGGTTGGTACGTACACTGAAACTAACAGGTGATCCCCCATCAATTGCAAAGCGTAAAATACCCTTCATATAGTCTTCAGTCGAACACCCCCCACAAACACCAATCTTTTTACCCTGAAGATCAGATAAGATTTGAATTGTTTTATTATCTGCATGAACGGCAAAACTGCTGGGCGTATACCAATATACACCTGGGAAATCGAGAACCTTTGATCTGGGTAATGTTGGCGTCATAGAACCAACCGCAATATCCCACCGGCCACCCCAACGTCCTGCTTCAATAAATTCCCAAGATACTGTAACGGTCTCTAGCTTAACCCCAAGCCTTTTTGCAATCTCGCGCCCAACATCCACATCAAAACCAATCAGTTGGTTATTCTCATCCAAATAAGCTATTGGCGGCCACCCGGGTGAATAAGCTGCAACCAAGGTTTTGGTTTTTAAGACCTTGTCTAAAATTGGCCCTGCAACCGCCATTTGAGCAGCCATTAATAAAGTGACAATTGCGACTATTAAAAGTTTGTGTACAGCTTTAATCATCTTTTTTCCTAGGCTTATTGAGGTTAGGCAATATTATTTAATACGTTTGTGCCATATTCGTAAAAAAAGACAACTATAATATAAATATTTATCTATTCTTGTTGTTCACGCACTTTTAGAAAACGAATATTCGGCCAATCTTTGATTGCTTGTTCCAGGTGCCATGCGTTACGCGCCAAAAAAACGGGGATGCCATCATGATCATCAGCCATTGAGGCCTGGTTTTGTGTAATAAATTGCTGAAGCATAGCATGGTCAGCTGCCAACCAGCGTGCAGCATGGACTGAACTTGATTCAAAACGAACGGGAATGTCATATTCCGTACGAATCCGATCGGCCAACACATCAAACTGCAAACTGCCTACCACCCCAACGACCCAGTCAAGACCCAATCTTGGTTTTAGAATGCGGGCGATACCCTCTTCAGCAAGTTGCTGTAGGGCACGAGCCAAATGTTTGGCACGCATCGGGTCTTGTGGCCTGATTACCTGAAGAATTTCTGGGGCAAAGTTTGGTATACCGGTAAAATTAATTATCTCGCCTTCGGTAAGGCTATCGCCGATGCGTAGCGTTCCATGATTAGGTATGCCAATAATATCGCCTGCAACGGCCTCTTCAACAACTTCACGTGATTGTGCTAAAAATAGTAATGGGTTATGCACTAAAATGGGTTTGCCTGAACGAACATGAAACATTCTTTTACCCTGTTCAAAGCGACCGGAACATAGGCGAATAAAAGCAATACGATCACGATGTTTTGGATTCATGTTTGCCTGAATTTTAAAAACAAACCCTGTGGCTGCTTTTTCATCAGGCATTACCACACGCTGTTTGGCAGGACGTGGTCTTGGGTGTGGCGCATAATCGGTTAATCCGCGCAGTAATTCGCGTATGCCAAAATTGTTCACAGCACTTCCGAAATACACCGGCGTTAAATGTCCTTCGTGAAAATCTTGCCGGTTAAAGGGTCGGAACAATCCATGTGCCATATCAACCTCTTCCCTTAAACGGTTAACGGCATCGACCGGTATATGCAGCTTTAATTCGCTCTCTTCTAACCCCTTAATGGCAATAGCATTGGTGACAACATCGCCTTTCGCGCGTTCAAACAGCATTAATTGCTGGTGCAGCATATCATAACAGCCCAAAAAATTACGCCCCATGCCAATTGGCCAACTTGCTGGGGTTACATCAAGCGCTAATTTTTCTTGGATCTCGCTTAATAGGTCAAAAGGATCGCGGCCTTCACGGTCCATTTTATTGATGAAAGTAATAATTGGAATATTACGCAATCGACATACTTCGAATAATTTCAGGGTCTGCGATTCAATGCCTTTGGCAGCGTCAATAACCATCACAGCCGAGTCAACTGCGCTTAATGTACGGTAGGTATCCTCGCTAAAATCCTGGTGTCCTGGGGTATCAATCAAATTAAACAAAGAATCATCATACGCAAAAGTCATAACCGAAGCTGTAACCGAAATGCCGCGTTCTTGTTCAACCTTCATCCAGTCTGACCTAGCCCGCCGTCGATCGCCCCTAGCCTTGACCGCACCCGCCAGCTGAATTGCGCCCCCAAATAATAGTAATTTCTCGGTCAAGGTTGTTTTGCCAGCATCGGGGTGGGCAATAATTGCAAAAGTACGCCGCTGCTGGTACACAAAAGCAGAAACTGTCATTAAATTATCTATTCTTTATCTATTTTTCTTTATTCTTTTTTAGAGAACGTTTTTTCAAAGACTTTGGCAAGAGAACTTCTTCAGCCTGGTCAGAGGGAAGAGCATTTTCCCAAAGTTTTTCAAGATGATATATGTCGCGTACTTCAGGTTTAAACAAATTTATAATGATATTACCCGCATCAATGAGTACCCAGTCTGAACGCCCCTTGCCTTCGAAGGTGACTTTAATTTGAAAATCACTTTTGGCCTTTTGCCCTACATGATCGGCCATAGCAGACAATTGCCGTACAGAAGTACCACTGGCGACAACCATATAATCCGCCATAGAGGTTTTGCCCCGCAAATCTATGGTGACAATTTCCTCGGCTTTATCATCATCAAGTGACTTGCATACCATGCGCAAGAATTGTTTGGTTTTGTCCGCAACAACAGTTCTTGAGAGAATTGGTTTCTGAAGCTCCCTTTTTACTTGCAGTTCAAAGGGTTCAGGAACAATGACCGATTGATCATCGGTCTTTTTATGGTTCGTTTTCTTGGCAGTTTTTGCCTTCGTTTCTTTTTTCAATGAGTATCTTCCAATAAAGAAATCGCTGTTTGTATCTTTTTAAAGATAAAGAACGGTTACCATCCCAACTGTATGGCTAAATTCATATCTTTAACGTGGCCAGTTTACCGAGATACGCCAATTCGTCAATGGTCTATTCTTAACATTAGTTCCTCTTATGATTTTACCGGGGAATGTCTTAATTTTGTTGACGATATTGGGTTATGAACATCGTGCAAAAAAAACCAAGTGGGTGCTTGGTATTTCCACCAAATTTTGGCTTCTAGTGATGTTAAACGGTGCGGTCGCAAAAATTGGGCAGCTTTAGAATGAAGTGCTGTCAATGAGTATCCTGGTCTTGCAAATACTGCTATTGGAATTGTACGACAAATATCTTGCCAACGGTACCAGCGTGACATTTGCCCAAGATTATCAGCACCCATCAATAAAATAAAATGAGTATTGGTAAAACGCTGTTGCAGCAAATGAATGGTATCAAGGGTATATTGTATATTAAATTGTTGTTCTAAAGTGGTAACTTTAATTTTTGGATGGGCAGCTATTTTTAAGGCCTGGTGTAAACGCTGTGTCAGGGGTTGGGTCTCAATAGCTTGCTTTAATGGGTTTTGGGGTGTTATACACCACCATACCTGATGCAAACACAATGTCTTTAATGCTGCTAAACTGATTTCGCGGTGCCCAACATGGGCTGGATTAAAAGACCCACCCAAAATACCAATTTTTAGCATCTTTGTTCTTGGGTAAACTGATCCGATTAAAGCCGATTTCATGGCCTAAGCTGACCCTTGCCATAGACCAAATATTTAAAACTTGTTAACTGTTCGGCACCAACCGGTCCGCGGGCATGTAATTTACTGGTTGAAATACCAATTTCAGCTCCCATACCAAACTCGCCACCATCTGCAAATTGGGTTGACGTATTATGCATAACAATACCGGCATCTACCTGTTGCATAAATTTTTTTGCGGTCACCAAATTCTGGGTAATAATTGCTTCGGTATGGCGTGTCCCATAGTGCCGAATATGATTTATGGCACCTTCCACACCCTCGACTATACGAATAGACAGAATTGGTGCCAAATACTCTGTACGCCAATCCTCTTCCCTTGCCGGAATAACAGCAGGGTGCATTCTTTGAATGGTTTCATCACCACGAATCTCACAACCTGCGTTGATTAAATCTTGTATAATAGGTAATAGCATGTGCTGAGCAGCAATATCAACCAAAACCGTTTCTGTTGCACCACAAATACCAGGACGGCGCATCTTGGCATTTAGGACGACTTGCTTTGCCATTAGGGGGTCGGCATCGGCATCGATATAAGTATGGCAAAGTCCTTCTAAATGACCAAGGACAGGCACGCGACTCTCGGACTGTACCTTGGCAACAAGACTTTTACCACCACGTGGAATAATAACGTCTAAATAATCATTTAGCTGTAACATCGCGGTTACCGCTTCGCGATCTGTAGTGGGCACAAATTGAATAATATTTTCTGGTAATCCAGTTTCATGCAAAGCTTGCACCAATATTTGATAAATTTTTTGTGAGGACGCAAAACTTTCTGAACCACAGCGCAAAATAGCCGCATTACCAGAGCGCAAACACAAAGCTGCAGCATCCGCTGTCACGTTAGGGCGAGATTCATATATAATCCCTATCGTTCCAAGCGGAACTGAAACACGCTCGATACGCAGACCATTTGGCCTATCCCATCTAGCTAAAACACGGCCTATAGGATCGGGTTGCCTAGCGATTTCTTCAACTGCAATCGCTATTCCATCAATACGCTGTGTATTTAAAGTAAGTCGATCAAGTTGACTATGTGCTATGTTTTTTGTTCGTGCAGCTGTTATATCTTGCTGATTACTTGTGATAATGTCCCGTGTCTGTTGTCGCAACAAGTGCGCGTACCTGCTCAAGGCCTTAGTCCGCTGATCAGCTGTTATATTATTCATCTGATCAAGGGCGATGCGGCTTGCTGCACCCATCTCTCTCATGAATTCTAGCCACTTCATCTTTACCTCTCTATTATGGCCAAATCGTCACGATGGATAATTTCATCGTGGCCGTCATAACCGAGCAAAGATTCTATATCCCCCGAGCGATGGCCTTTTAATAATTCTACCTCTGTTTTGGAATAGGCCGATAACCCACGGCCAATTTCGTGATTCTGAGTATCCAAAATTGTTACCAGATCGCCTCTCTTAAAATCACCCTGAACCTGCAGAATACCTGCGGGTAACAAGCTTTTACCATGATAAATGGCGCGTACAGCACCTTCATCAATAATTAATTGTCCACTTGGTTTTAATGAACCGGCAATCCAGGCCTTTTTTGCATTCTTCGGCTCAAGAGGTGGCACAAACCATGTGCATCGACTACCCTGCAAAATTTTGGTGAGTGGCGACGTTTCTTTGCCATTGGCAATAATCATGGCACAACCAGCTGCAACAGCTATACGTGCTGCGGTAATTTTGGTAATCATTCCACCAGAACTATAACCAACTGGGGGTTTTCCAGCCATATTTTCAATCTCATCGGTAATTTTATATACAATCGGAATAAAGGTAGCGTTAGGATTTTTCCGCGGATCGCTTGTATACAAGCCATCAATATCTGAAAGAAGAATAAGTATATCGGCATTCATCATCGCAGCCACTCTTGCAGCTAGCCGATCATTGTCGCCGAAACGAATTTCAGCGGTTGCCACCGTGTCATTTTCATTAATAACTGGAACAGCACCAAATTTTAACAAATTATTAATTGTATTACGGGCATTTAGATGACGTTGCCGATCCTCGGTATCTCCAAGTGTTAATAAAATTTGCGCAGCAACGATTTGATCATGGGCAAGAAGTTCCTGATAAAGGCTTGATAAACGGATTTGACCAATAGCAGCCGCAGCCTGTTTTTCTTCTAGTTTTAATTTTCCATTAATCAATCCCAAGTGGCGGCGCCCTAGGGCAATAGCCCCTGATGAAACAATAATAATATCCTGGCCATTTCTTTTAAAAACCGCAACTTCCTTGAGAAGAGCCTGCAGCCATTCTTGCCTTAGAAACCCAGGTTGATCGCCGGTAAGAATGGCCGAGCCAATCTTAATCACAATTCTTTTTGCCTGTTTTAGGCGATCAATATCTCTTGTCTGGATATTTTGAACGGTCATATTAACCTTTTCTCTATCAAAACATTTTTGTATGCCAGCCTTTTGTTTTAAAGGCTATTGTGAACAGAATCTTCAACGACTATTTGCTTTTGCTGTGTAACAACATCAATAATATGCCGTAATAATGCTTTCATGCCAAGACCTGCTACAGCAGAAACAACCCAAATCTTTTTTCGGGTTTTTTGACGCAGTTCTTGTTGCTTCGTTTGAATGTCTGCTTCACTCAAGGCATCAATCTTATTAATGACAACGATTTCTGGTTTCTTTGCCAAGAGCGGGCTATAGGCTTTTAATTCGCCTCTGATTGTTTTATAGGCATCAATGATGTTTTCCTGTGTACCATCAATTAAGTGTATCAAAACAGCACAGCGTTCAATATGCCCCAAAAAACGATCGCCTAATCCTGCCCCTTCATGAGCCCCCTCGATAAGACCCGGGATATCTGCTAATACAAACTGCCGATCATCAACATCCACAACACCCAGTTGGGGGTGCAGGGTGGTAAAAGGATAATCTGCTATTTTGGGACGTGCATGTGATGATGCTGCTAAAAAAGTTGATTTACCTGCATTAGGCAATCCAACCAATCCAACATCTGCAATCAATTTTAACCGCAACCACACCCATTTTTCTTCGCCTTTACGACCCTGCTCGGCATAACGCGGTGCCTGGTTCGTTGATGATTTAAAATGGCTGTTACCCCGCCCCCCCTTTCCACCCTTGGCTATTATAAATTGCTGACCTGGTTTTATCATATCTGCCAGCACAATTTCTTTGTTTTCGTCTAAAACTTGTGTTCCTACTGGAACTTTAATAAGCATCAGCTTGCCTTTTGCCCCATTACGCCCCTTCCCCATACCATGATGGCCTTTTTCAGCCTTAAAATGTTGTTGGTAGCGAAAGTCGATTAAAGTGTTCAAATTTTCAAGCGCTTCAACTATAACGTCAGCACCATCACCACCATCACCGCCATCAGGCCCACCGAATTCAACATATTTCTCGCGCCGAAAACTAACACTTCCGGCACCACCATCACCAGCCTGTATATAAATTTTAACTTGATCCAGAAACTTCATTGTTCATACAACCAATCTACGTAAAATAAAAAAGGAGAAAAGCTAACACGCCCTTCTCCTTTATAATATCTAAAATGTAGGAAGCAAATCTTTATTAAATGTCCTTGGTAAACTACAGGCTATTTTTCATCGCCAACCTGAACAGAAACATATTTGCGGCCTTTAGCACCATAATGAAACTGAACTTGGCCAGCACTTAAAGCGAAAATGGTATGGTCTTTACCAAGGCCAACATTCACCCCAGGATGAACCGATGTGCCACGCTGCCGTATAATAATATTGCCGGCAACCACTTGCTGCCCGCCAAAAACTTTTACACCTAAACGACGCCCTGCACTGTCACGACCGTTCTTAGAACTACCACCAGCTTTTTTTGTTGCCATAGTCTAATCTCCCTAACTAACGCCTAAACATGAATATCTGTAATCTTCAAAACCGTCACATATTGACGGTGCCCACGTTTGCGCCGGTAATTGTGACGTGGCTTCTTTTTAAAAACTATAATCTTATCGGATTTAATCTGATTAACAATTTCTGCCTTAACAGATGCGCGTGATAGCGCAGATGGATCAAGTGTCAGGCTACTATCATCATGAACAGCCAATACTTTATTAAACTCAACCGCATGACCAACATCACCCGGTAGGCGCTCAACTTTAATGACCTCGTTTTTTGTTACCCGGTATTGCTTGCCACCGGTTTCAATTACTGCATACATAATCAATGAAATCCTAAGGTTTTTGACCAAAATATAACAGGGACACTGCGTACCAGCTCCTGCCCTAGATAAAACACTAGGGCGCCAATCTACAAAAACTGGCCAAATTGTCAATAATTTTTTATAAGCGCCTTAATTTTATATAATTATAAACATAAAACGTGCCCTACGAGATATAGAAATTTCGGATCAGACCTTGTTTTTTGATCTGATTTATAACGTAAAACAATAACAAATAATATGGAACAGATATTTGGTTGCCAATATCCTGCCCGCGTGGTCATGCTGATAATGGCTTATTAAAAAATTCTATACCTATTATCTATCCCCTAATGATTCTTGAAGTTGAATTTTTTTGAATCTTTTTGTGCAAGAAATATTGCCAACCTATTGTTTTTTATGCTATTATCCATTCCATTGTTATAAGAAGTATGGGTTTTGATGGTTTTTTTTAAGGTTTTTATTCACTTTATCTTATAAAATTTTTTACCTTAAAAACATTCTACTCAAAAAACTAAAACTTCTTTTTTGGAATCTTTGGAATCTGTAATAGAATAAACAACAGTTGGGGTCTTGTCTCAAACATGGCCGGTGGTTTTTTGTTCTTTTATAGAAACCTTGAAACCAATTAACCGCAATAATGCAACTTGGTTATTATCAGGGATAAAAAATCATGGAAATATCTTATCAAAAAGGTGATTTAGTCGTCTATCCAACCCATGGGGTTGGCCGCGTTGTTGGTGTTGAAACTCAGGAATTCTCGGGTATTAAGATTGAAGTTATCCTTATTAACTTCGATAAAGAAAAAATGATGCTGCGTGTTCCAGTTGCTAAAGCCCGCAATGCTGGCTTACGACGCCTTAGTTCGCGTAAAGTGATGGACACTGCCTTAGGTGCCCTAAAAACTAAATCTCGCGTCAAGCGCGCGATGTGGAGTCGCCGTGCCCAAGAATATGAAACAAAGATCAATTCTGGTAACCCGGTGGCCATAGCCGAAGTTGTACGCGAATTATACCGCACAACTGCCGAACAAGAAATGCAATCTTACAGCGAACGCCAAATGTATCAATCGGCGCTTGATCGTTTAGTGCGTGAATTAGCGGCCGTTGAAAATATTGATGAATCTTCTGCGAATGCCAAGCTGGAAAAAGTTTTAAATAACACCGCTGTGGCCTAGAAAAAACTGTTAACTATAAATAATAAGGGCCGCTGAGAAGCGGCTCTTTTATTATAGTTTGTGTAACCGATTTGAGAACACCCTAACAAACAGGGGTAATTAATTTGCCGGAATATGCATGCCACAAGATATTATAATAAAACCCATAGGTATCGTTGTATCCACCCGAAAAATCGTTGCAGACGATAATTGGGCGCAAGAAAATAGCGAAATTCAGCTCGATCCAGAACAATTCCAGTCCGAATCTTTGCAAGGGATTAGTTCATTTTCACATATATATGTTCTATTTTATATGCACCTTGTTAAGGCAAACGCCATTCATTACACTGCGCGGCATCCACGTGGAGATACTAATTGGCCCAAAGTTGGCATTTTTGCCCAACGCGCAAAAGACCGCCCCAATCAACTGGGATTAACAGTTTGCGAACTTATCAAGGTAGATGGGCTTAGTATAAAAGTTAGAGGGCTTGATGCAATTAATCAAACCCCAGTAATCGATATAAAGCCCTATTTCAGGCAATTCGGTCCCAAAGGCGAGGTTATACAGCCTGATTGGGTTGATAGCTTAATGAAAAGCTATTACTGATTTTATTTACCTATGTTTTAGGTTAAACTTTTATTATAAAGAAAAGCCCTGATTTTACCCAGGGCATTTCCCGCTTTTATTTTTAGTTACAGGTACGCACCATTGAATCATTGGTGTTTAGAACTGAAACAGATCCTTCATCAACGTCGTTTGTACCATCACAAGTATTATTGGCCATGGTGATATTGGTAGCACGGTTATTACCCTGATCAGTAACTGCGGAGTCAGTATCAAAAGCATAACCAAAATCATAACCCTGAACGAGTACATTTTTAAATTTAACCGTAGCACCGGCATCACCACCATTAACCAAAACAATACCGGTTGAGTCGGTGGCATTAGTACCAGTAATAGTTACCGTGTCTAAAACAACATCTTTTGTGTTACCAATACGGATACCAGCTTCATTCATTCCAGCTTTCACATTCAGTCTAGAATTTGTGATGTGTGTATCATCCGCCATGCTCATCCTAATACCAAAATCTTCTGCGGTTATATTAAGATTAACGAGACGTGATCCAGTCGCCATATCAATCACCACCCCTCGGTTAACGCCAACAACAGTTAATCCATCCACCATGGTTTTTTCTGTACCCATGCCCAACAACAATCCATCTGTTGCATTTGTAACTCGAATGTTCGATAATTCATTATTCTTGGCATTATTAAGATTAACACCATTTGCCGTGCTATCGATACTATCAAACCCTTCAACCTTAACTCGATCACTGCTGCTTATAAACAGTCCATCCTGCCCCGCAGACACGCTGCGTGAATTGGTAATAACTGTATTATGTGATTTATTGCGTATATGAAGCCCATATCCACCGGCATTATTAGCAAAGACATCTTCAAGGCGGGAATTTGCCGATTCATCTAAACGAAAGGCATCGGTTCCAATATTAATCCCTGTTACGTCTTTAATATGTGTTCTTGGACTTTGTACAACATGTATCCCATGCTGACCACCTGTTATATCAAAACCTGCAAAGAACAAATCTTGACGACCATTGGCGCTAAAAATATCTGTCATATTATCGGCCTGGCTAATAGAACCACGCGTTCCTGAAACCTTAGCAGTGTATTGATAGCCATCCGCACCGCGCAAACGCAAGGTCTGGCCGCCACCAATAATAGCAACACCGTTATGATTAACAGCGATAGTTTGTGCGTTCTGTGCCGTCACAGCACCGTCAAAAATAACCAAACCGTTATCCCCTATTGCACCAACAATGTTATCGGCATCATTTTGATTTGCAGCATTCACAATACGCACATTACCAACTGGACCTCCACCATGTCCTTCAAGATAAGCTGCTTGCCGAACGGACTGCCCACGCCGTGTTTCTGTTAACATTCCAGGCTGTAACCGATCAGGCATTTGAGACATACGCCGTTGTAGATAAGTTGAACTGTTGCCAGTATCACCACCAAATTGAAACGTTATCCCGGCTGTAAAAACAGCCTCGGTTCTACGGCGGTCATGCGTCATCTTAGCGCCGCCAGTTATAGCAAAACCGTTACCTAAACCAACAGCTATGTCTGCCCCAGTTTGTAATCCAACTAGTTTATTCTGAAAAACATAGCCGCCTACGTATGGAACAATTTCAAAAGATGTACCAAAAACCAGCTGATAGCTAACCTTCATATCGGCACCCAAAGGCGCTATCTGTCTGCTATTTTTTTGACCGACAACAAGCAATCGACAATTTGCTGAGGTTGCGGTGCAAGAACCGCCAGTAGTCGTATCTTCGAAAACACCTTCGCCAGAAGCTGTGTTCTGCAGCACTCTTTTTCTTTTAATTGGCACATAGACGTTGGTTTGAACTCCTAAACGTCCTATGAAGAACTAGCCACCTAAAGTTAAGCCGCCCAAAATTTTTGAACCTTTTGCACCTTGTAAATCACCGCTAACAAACCCACCAAACATCATATTGTCTGTCAACCAACGATATCCACCCCCTAATGAGCCTACAGGCTCATCTTTATACATACCACCCTGTAGCATCAAGAATGGCATACCAGTAAAATTTCCAAGGGGAAGAAAACCATTGACGACTGCCCCAAATTTACCCTGTGAAGTTACCGATCCTTCAAAACCAACAGATTGTGCATTACCTGAAGTTGAAGATATAGCTGCAACAGCGACAGAGCACATCAGCATTTTCATCGTTTTATTCAACATTTAAAACCTTTCTGCAGTAATAGAACTGTCTTTATTAAAAGTTTAGTTCATAGGTGATCTACATAAAAAAATTTAATAACGTTGCCTATATAACATAAAATTTTATTAATGTAAATTAATCTAATTTTATTATATAAGTGCACCAAATTACGCAGTGTTTTTAAATAATCCCTTAAATATTACTTCAGTAACTCAAGCTGTTCGGGATGGGTTAATTCGATCATTGGGCCGTTTTTATTCTCAATCCAACCGCGCACACGAACCCAACGACCTAACAGACCAAAAACATCAATATTTTCCATGTCGAATAATGTTTTTGCAGATAATGTTATCTCAAGTGTGAAATCCTGACGCCAATCCTGATCAAAATTGATGTATATCGTATCACGGTTGCGACTAACGCCAACAACTTGTCCCTCAACCACTTGAAAAGAACCCAGCGGTCCAACTTTTTTTACATTTTGGATAGCGTAATATGGATCAGACCATATTCCTATTTTACGATGCCGGGCTTTTTCTTCGATCGTCAGCATCTCTTTTATAAGACGGCGGTTATCTGGAAAACTATAAACCCTCGCCATTCCCTGCATCAACATCTCTTCTTGCAGCCAAAAACCATCTTCTGTTACAACGTGCGCCAATAAACGCTGATGCGGATCAACCAGTTGCTGATTAAGATAAATACTAACTTTTTTATTTAAACTGATTTTTTCTAACAGGCTTTTTGCGTCTTCTGCCTTTGGCCAGTCAATAAAATTTGGCCGACCTAAAGAAAGCTTAGGTGCCTGTATACCAACAAGCCGAACTTGTTGCCCATCGTGCAAACGAATTGTATCACCATCAATAACTTCAACTACCATAGCGGTAAACAAAAAGGTCAGTTTTTTATTAACTAACGGATGCTCTTTAGCCATCGTTGTCCCCATAAGTACTGCAATAATGATAGGTATAAAATTAATCAATACACCATATTGTCTGTATGCTTTAAAATTGCTGATCTGCACCCTCTAACCCCTAGTCAATATAATCATGATCATCATGTTTTGGTTGTAATATTTTGTGCTTCTTTTATAAATAGAAGAATAATTAGTCTATTTTTGAGGGTGCATTAACATATGTCAAATCACAAAACAGCTGAACGGACATGGGACTTTTACCCAGCAATTGAACCCTATCATACACAATACCTGAAGGCTGGCGATCTGCACCAGATTTATGTTGAAGAAAGTGGAAATCCCAAAGGATTTCCAGTTATTTTCTTGCATGGGGGGCCTGGCGCCGGTGCTGGCCCTAATCATCGGCGTTTCTTTGACCCAGCTTTTTACCGCATCATCATTTTTGATCAACGTGGTTCTGGCCGATCAAAACCGTTAGGTGAGATTCGTGATAACACCACACCTTTATTAATTGAAGATATTGAGATGATTCGCCGCCATCTTAAAATTGACAAGTGGATAGTTTTTGGTGGATCATGGGGCAGTACGCTTGCAATCGCTTATGCCGAAACCCACCCAGATCGCTGTGTTGCCCTGGCCTTACGTGGGATATTTTTGTGCCGTCCTAGCGAAATTGAATGGTTTTTATACGGAATAAGGATGTTGGCACCTAAAGAATGGCGGACTTTTGCAACGTTTTTGCCTGAACACGAACAGGGTGATTTACTTCGCAATTATTATCGACGTCTATTTGATCCAAACCCTGCTATTCACATGCCTGCAGCAAAAGCTTGGAGCGTTTATGAAGGCAGTTGTTCAACGTTGTTACCTAATCCGGATCTGGTGAATAGTTTTGGTGACGACCGCATGGCCCTAGGGCTTGCCCGTATGGAGGCCCATTATTTTATGCACGATATTTTCTTACCTCCTAACGCCCTACTCAACAACATTGACCGTATTCGCAAGATTCCAGCCGCGATTGTTCAAGGAAGATATGATTTGGTCTGTCCAATAGAAACAGCCGATGCGCTTGTGCAACGCTGGCCTGAGGTCAGTTACATTATCGTAAATGATGCCGGTCATGCCGCAATTGAACCAGGTATTAGATCGAACCTCATCGGTGTCATGGAACGATTTAAATCTTTAGTTGCGTAAATTTAGGTGGAAAAAATAGCAAATACTTTAATGCGCTAATGCCCAGTTTGCACCCACCCCTGCTTCAACCGTTAATGGTACGGAAAGCTGGATGGCTGGCTGATGCGCTTGCTGCATCACAGGGCAAATAAGCTGTTTTGCTTGGTCAATATTCGCTAAGGGCAATTCAAACACCAGCTCGTCATGAACCTGCAAAATCATTTTAATATCAAGATGCGGGTTTTGTGCGATAACGGTCACCACTTTGTTCATGGCTCGTTTAATAATATCAGCAGCTGATCCTTGCAAAGGAGCATTAATTGCAGCTCTTTCTGCAAAAGCGCGTCTTGCGGCGTTTTTATCTTGAATCCATGGAACATAGCAACGTCGTCCAAACAACGTTGTTACATAGCCCTGTTTTCTAGCCACTTGGCGAATAAGTTCCATATAGTCACGAATACCAGGATACATTGTAAAGTATTGCGTCATATAGGCTTTTGCCTCGGCCGCACTGACACTAATTTGGCGCGCAAGCCCAAATGGACTCATTCCATAAATGATTCCAAAATTAATAGCCTTGGCGCGACGTCGAATAGCTGCATCTACCTGGTGCAGAGGAACGTTAAAAACCTGGGATGCTGTTAAGGAATGTATATCAACACCATCGTGAAATGCTTGCTTCAAAGTTGAAACATCGGCAATATGTGCCATTAATCGCAACTCGATTTGTGAATAATCAACAGATAATAAGCATTTATTAGCATCAGCAACAAAAGAATGGCGAATTTTACGCCCATCTTCGGTGCGAATAGGAATATTTTGTAAGTTTGGATCTGTCGAGCTTAAGCGTCCAGTAGATGTAGCACTTAGGGTAAAAGACGTATGAATACGACCGGTTCTGGCATTAACTTGCAACGGCAAAGTATCGGAATACGTGTTTTTTAGCTTGCTTAGCTCGCGCCACTCAAGCACTGCCGCTGGCAGTGGATGCCCCTGGTCTACCAAATCTTCCAGTACATCAGAAGCTGTGCTAAGCAAGCCCGTCTTATTTTTTTTACCGGCCTGAAGTCCAAGGCGTTCGAACAAAATTTCACTTAATTGCTTTGGCGAGCCAATATTAAACTCGGTCCCTGCTAACTGATATATATGCATGGCTATTTTTTTCAACTGCTCGGCAAAATATTCGGATAGCTTGGTTAATTCGGTAACATCAATTTTAACTCCAGCTTTTTCCATCATTGCTACCGTGGCAATTAATGGTCGATCAATTGTTTGATAAATTGTCCATAAGCCGCGTTGGTGCAGTTGGGGTTTCAGGACAAGATACAAAGCCATTGTCACTGCCGCATCTTCGGCTGCGTAATCACAAGCAGTTCTTAATGAAACATAATCAAAGGTTATTTGGCTTTTACCTGTTCCCACAACTTCTGCAAAAGTAATTGTCCGATACCCTAGATGCAAGCTGGCCAACTCATCCATTCCGTGACCATGCTGGCTACCATCTAAAACATAAGACATTAACATGGTGTCATCTATTGACCGAAGAACAAGGTCATAATGACTGAAAATAATTTGGTCGTACTTAATATTATGCCCGATTTTCAGAATCGCCGGATCACCAAGTACAGGCTTTAACAATTCAACCACACGCATCCGTGGAATTTGTTGTAATGGAAGCGAAGAATTATGGTCAGGGTTGGCAAATAATTGCTGATCATTTTTAAGACGATGCCCGACCGGGATATAGCATGCCTGACCATTGTGTAAAGCCAGGGAAATACCAACCAACTCAGCCCGCATTGGTTCAAGTGCCGTTGTTTCAGTATCAACAGCAACAATGCCGGTTTGGTAAATCTGTGTAATCCAACGTTTTAAATCATCTTCATGTTGGATCAGCTCATAGGCGCTTGGAGTAATGGCAAAAGGTAATATTTGTGATGGGCCTGCAATGTTTTCCCTAATTGGATCTAAAATTGGCTGTTGGGGGGAAGTGTCATGTACCATAGATTCTTTTGAAGATTGCACTTGACCCAATTTAGTCAGAATGGAACGAAAACCATTTTCCTGCAAAAAATTACTAAATTCGTTCATATCTAGCTGCTGGGAACTTAATTCCTGGAAAGTATAGGGCATTGGCGCATCTTGACGCAAAACAACTAATTCCCTGCTTAATTTTAGCATGTCGACCGATTGCTCTAATAATTGACGTTTACGACCCTGAGGCATGCTGGGTAAATTATCCAAAAGCTTTTGAATTGTTTGATATTCGTTGATTAATTCAGCTGCTGTTTTAGGACCAATACCCTTGACCCCTGGGATATTATCACTGCTATCTCCCATTAAAGCGAGCACTTCTGGAACTTGTTCGGGCGGTACACCAAATTTTTCAATAACCTCCGCGCGCCCAATTAATCGTTGGCGAATTGGATCAAGCATGTTAACGCCAGGGGCAATTAACTGCATAAGGTCTTTATCCGAGGATATAATAGTAACAGGCCATTGACGTTGGCGTGCACTGTGACAGTAGGTTGCAATTAAGTCGTCAGCTTCAAAGCCTGGAGCTTCTATCACGCGAAAACCCAAAGCTTCCGTGGCTTGGCGTATAAGCGCAAATTGTGGAACAAGTTCCGGCGGCGGCGGGGGACGATGGGCTTTGTATTGATCAAATAGTGCTGTGCGAAAAGTTGTTCTGCTAGTGTCAAAAATAATTAGGATAATTGCTTTTTCCCTTTTTTCACGCAGGCGCATCATCATTGTGGTAAACCCATAAACGGCGTTTACAGGGGTACCATCTGGTCGTGATAATGGTGGCAAAGCATGAAAAGCGCGAAAGATATAACCCGATGCATCAACCAAATAAACATGAGGCGACTGTTCGATCTCTTGGTCATGCAAGGTCGTTTGTAAGTCAGATGAAATATTGCTCAATTCCTGCACCTAAGTAATTGTAAGAATATGTGCTTTAAGAAATATAGGCCATCAGTGGCTAGTGTCTGCTATCTGACTATTGGCTAATTCGAAACGACGGCTACAATACGGGCAAACAACCCACCCAGTCG
Organism: uncultured Rhodospirillaceae bacterium; assembly: GCA_964414755.1. Taxonomy (GTDB): domain Bacteria; phylum Pseudomonadota; class Alphaproteobacteria; order JAEUKQ01; family JAEUKQ01; genus JAEUKQ01. Next base: position 17,164 of record CAYPXH010000010.1, read on the forward strand.
CACCGATATTTAGGTAAATACGCGGATGACCAGCCGCTCCCTTGCCACCATCACAGACAACGGTTTTATGCGTTGCTTTTATAACCTTCTGATCAGCTTCCATCATGGCATCTAATCCTAACTATCTTGAAAACTCAATAATTTATAATTATGATCTTGCCATTATTATGTTAAATAACATAAATATCCACCATAAAATAATTGACTAAGCTAATCCAACATTGATGACACAATTGCATATGGATCGTTTTTGTTGGACCTATTTGACCGAGGATTTATGTCAGCTGCATTACCCGATTACGCCATTCAATTAACAAATATAACCAAAAATTATGCAGGATCGGCAAGACGCCCAGCTGTTCAGGCTTTGAAAAATATAACCTTACATGTGCCAAGAGGCAGCTTTTTTGGTTTACTTGGTCCTAATGGGGCCGGTAAGTCGACTATTATCAATATTATGGGGCAAATGGTCAATAAAACATCAGGGCAGGTAGAAATTTGGGGCATCAACCAAGAGAAAAATCCGCGTGCTGCAGCGGCTTCTATTGGAATAGTTCCTCAAGAGCTAAACTTTGACCCATTTTTCACACCCGAACAATTACTAGATCTTCAAGCAGGACTATATGGTGTTCCAAAAAAACAACGCAAAACCCAAGAAATTTTACAAGCACTGAATTTAGAAGATAAAGCAAAATCATATGCTAGGTCTTTATCAGGTGGTATGAGGCGGCGTCTAATGGTAGCTAAGGCTATGGTCCATATGCCACCAATTTTAGTACTAGATGAACCAACCGCAGGTGTTGATATCGAGTTACGCAAACAACTTTGGGATTATATGGTAGCCCTCAATAAACAAGGCGTAACCATTATGTTAACCACCCATTATCTAGAAGAAGCCCAGGAATTATGTGATAGAATTGCCATTATTCATCGAGGGCAAATTGTTGCCAATAATACAAAAACAGCGCTTTTGGGCGGCCTTGATTCTAAAGAACTGATTATTCGGGTTGCTCAACCCATTATGACTGCCCCTGTATTGCTACAGCCCTATCACCCTAAATTATCAAGCCCTCAGGAATTAAGGTTGCAATATCAACCATCAAAAATTTCTATGGGTGCGTTATTGCAAAAAATTCAAGATGCGGGTTTAGAAATTGTTGATCTCAGCACTATTGAACCCAAGCTCGAGGATATTTTTCTGTCCTTTACCAGATCGGAACCTTAACATTTTGCTATGGAAACAGCTGCTTATCCAATAAAGGAAATTGCTTTTATTTTTTCTTTAAATAAGATAAGAGACTGATCAGGCACCCGTAGCTCAGCTGGATAGAGCGTTGCCCTCCGAAGGCAAAGGTCGAGCGTTCGAATCGCCCCGGGTGCACCATCAATATTTTCTCTCTAATAATTAGCTTACTTGAAGCTATGCTGCTTGCCTATAGGCTAGTATTGAAAAGCTTTTCAGATCAGCTATAGTCATTTTTGTATTACTGACTTTCGTTCTCTCATTAACAAATAGTCTTAAAAAAGGAAAAAATTATGGTGATGACACCGTTATATACCGCAACCGCCTCGGCCGTAGCTGGCCGCGCCGGCAAAGTGAACTCAACCGATAATAAGTTGAATTTTAACCTGTCTGTTCCTAAAGAACTTGGTGGCGATAGCGGGCCCGGAACCAATCCTGAACAATTATTTGCGGCCGGCTACGCCGCTTGTTTTGGTGGTGCCTTATTAATGGTAGCCAAACAACAAAAAATAAGTCCCTCCTCCGTTACTATTACCGCCCACGTCACGATTGGTAAAGAAAACGAAGGGTATAAACTTGCTGTTCATTTGGAAGGAAATATGCCTGGAATATCTGCTAAAGACGCTGGCTTGTTAATGGAAAAAGCACACCAGGTTTGTCCTTATTCTAAAGCAACCCGTGGCAATATTGAGGTAAAATTGTCTGTAAAATCGGTGTAAATAATTTCCGATACGTCAGCAAAAATTAAGGGTAGCCAAATTTGCAAAAGCCCTGGCTACCTTTATTTATTTTAAACATGCATTAATACGTATAGTGATTACCGGCCGCCAAAACGAGCAGATTTACGATTTGTTCCACTGCGTTTCCCCCCCATTGGATAAGAATCGCTGTTTTTTTTTGCTTTCCGGGCTGCAAAACCGCTTGATGGTGATTTTCTGGAAAATCTACCACCGTCCTTAGGTGCTGCTCCTGCACCGAACGATGGGCGTCGTTTAGCATAAGGGCGTTCATGGTCATTCTTATCAAAATCAAAACCTTTTGCTGATGACTTAGGCCGGCGCATCCCAAATTCAGTTCCTTCATGGTCACGAACAGGTTTTTTACTGAATTTTGATGTGGCACGCTCTTCCCTGTTAAAGCCACCCGCGCGATAGGATTTGCGGTCTTTTTCTTTAACATACGTTCTTGAGCCCAGCTGATCACCACGAAATCTTTTTACTTTCATTTCGTTACGTTCCAGCGGGTCTGTAGATTCAAAACTGTTTTCATCTGGTTGCGATCTGGATTTCGTTCGGTCGCGGTAGGTTTTTTTAGCTAGTGCTTTATTTTCATCTAACATCGGCGAAAATTCAGATAACTGATTATCTTGCTTTTGACGTGATTTATACGGTTTTGTTTCAATCTGTTCGCGGCGGCGATTCTTAAAACCTTCTTGCCTAAGGGCCGAGTTATCAGAAAAACGTTGACCCTTTCTAACCGGCTGATCAGCATCAAAACCCGATGCAAAATGGAATCGAGGTGAACGCTGTTGTCCTGCCCTATTGGCACCAGCTTTCCTTCTGACTGCACCAGTAGTAGCCGATGATAACCCCCCAGACCCTTTCGATGTTTTTTCATCTGGATTCAGTAGCTTGTGAATGGCTTTCCATTTAGCACCATCTTGCGGGGTAATAAAACTGACCGCTAGTCCAGCTGCGCCAGCACGAGCCGTGCGGCCAATGCGGTGAATAAAATCCTCGGGTGATTGGGGCAAATCATAATTAATCACATGCTCTATGTGCGGTATATCTAAACCACGCGCCGCAATATCTGTAGCAATCAAAATCCGGTATTTACGGTTTCGAAAAGCCTGGATAACCCTTTCACGCTTGTTTTGTCGTAAATCACCATGAATAGTATCAACACTATGTTCTTCTTTATGCAGCTTAATACATAACCTATCAGCATTTCTTTTGGTTTTAACAAATACCAAAATCGATCCCTGACGTTCATCAAGCTGACTTACCAGATGGCCATATTTTTCACTTTCGCTCGTTTGAATAAGCTCATGCTTTACTTTATCTGCCGGTTTTGTTACCGGATCAATGGCAATACGCACAGGATTTTTTACGTATTTGCTTGCTAATTTTAAAATGTCGCTTGGTAAGGTTGCAGAAAACAAAAGTGTTTGGCGCGGGGCAGTTAAATATTTAGAAATTCTTTCAAGTTGCGGGCCAAAACCCATGTCCAACATCCGGTCTGTTTCATCAAGGACCAAGAAATCCGTACGATCCAATATCAAGGAACCGCGCTGTAAATGATCATTAATTCGCCCAGGCGTTCCAACCACAATGCGTGCTTTTGCACGCAATTGTTCAAATTGTTTGCTCATCGAGTCACCGCCGATTAAAAGGGCAATTCTAATTCCGCTGCTTTTACCAAGCAACCGCCCTACCATTTCTACTACCTGCGTTGCTAGTTCACGGGTGGGGGTTAGAATGAGGGCACTGCTATCTGGATGAGATAAAAGTCGCACAATCATCGGAATAGAAAAAGCGGCTGTTTTACCGGTACCGGTTTGTGCCGAACCTAAAATATCCTGGCCTTGCAAGGCAGGTGGAATGGCCTGTGCCTGAATAGGGGTCGGTGTCACAAATTTCATATTTTCTAGGGTACGTAAAAGTTGCTCTGGTAATCCAAAGGACGAAAAATTCTGCATGTAAATTCCTGTAACAGGGCTAACCCTGTCAATAAAAGTTAATAAGCCGGCTATATCGGTGCATTGATAATCTTATGACTGCCAGACGTTAAAGTCACAAGTTCACCAGCATTCAAGAATCCGTAAACGAAACTCTGTCCTGCCGTCTCAATGACACAAGGCCAAAACCCCACCGCTTATAGACCAAGCTATAATCAGAGGAACAATAGCGTGGCCCCTAAGGGGCCTGAGCCTACATCCAACATACATGTTGGTAACTCTTGAACAAACGCTATAAGGCTCCGGCAAGCCGAATATTCTTATGTATCCTAAGGATACCCTGCCTCTTTAAAAGAATTTATTTTCTAAAAGCAGCATGCAAAAGCAAAGAGTTTTTATGAAAACTCGCATTCATTGTATCATAATCTCCCAAAGAAACAAGGTTTTGTTATTAATTTTTAAAACCAGTCATTGTTTTTATGACACCACTCTTAATAGGAAATGGTGATAATTGCAAAAAAGCTAATTTTGTTTTACACTTTTCCCACGAAATCAATTTTTATCCATCCGGAGTCATAAATCATGGGTTGGTTAAAACGCTTTATCTTGGCTTTATCATCGCCTGAAACCAACCACGATATGGAAAAAGAGTCCCGCAACTGGATGGTTAAGTGCCCATGTAGCCACGAACGTTCTATCTGGGAAATGGGGGGAATTCGTTTCGGCGCCTCTGGCAAAAAGAAAATATATGTACGGTGTGATAAATGCCAAAAACGCCACTGGAACACTGTTTACTATAAAGAACCGGGTAACCCAAAAACTGAGGGTTAACCCCTTCCCAGAAACGAAGTTAGTTGGGTTACAATAGGGCAACAGCCGTTTTTAAGCAGGACCGGCTGCCACAACTTTATCAGCTACACTAAACTTCTTGAAATTATTACGAAAATTGTCGATCAATTTTTTTGCATTTGTCTGGTAATCCACCTGATTTTTCCAACCTTTGCGTGGGTCAAGCAAGTTAGTGTCAACACCCTTCAATGACTTTGGCATGGCGAATCTAAACCCTGGCAGTTCTGTATATTCAGCTTTTTGTAGCTCGCCAGAAACGATGCTACGAATAATCGCCCGGGTCACAGGAATGTCAAAACGCTTGCCGCCCTGGCCGTAACCACCACCTGTCCAACCCGTATTAACCAAATAAACGGGGCATTTTGTTTGCTCTAAACGGCGTAATAGCAAGTCTGTGTAAACACGTGCTGGGCGGGGGAAAAAAGGTGCCCCAAAACATACACTAAAAGTGGGCTCAATACCTGCAGTGCTACCAACTTCTGTGCTACCAACCCGTGCGGTATATCCACTAAGAAAATAGTAAGCAGCCTGTTCGTGGGTTAAGCGCGCAACAGGGGGCAGTACACCGTATAAATCGCAACTTAAGAAAATAACAGCCTGCGGATGACCAGCCTGGTTGGCAACTATACGCTTTTGCACATATTCTAGGGGATAGGCCGCGCGACTATTTTGGCTTAGGGTGTCATCATCGTATTTTGGATTACCATTTTTTGCATCGAGCGTAACGTTTTCGAGCACTGTACCATGACGAATAGCCTGCCATATAACGGGTTCTTTTTCTTGGGATAAATTAATGCATTTGGCATAACAGCCCCCTTCAAAATTGAAAATACCTTTGGCACTCCAACCATGCTCGTCATCACCAATCAGAAAACGCTCTGGATCAGCAGATAATGTTGTTTTACCAGTTCCCGATAGACCAAAAAATAAAGCCACATCACCTGCTGCGCCAACATTTGCGGCACAATGCATTGGCAACACATCTTGTGCTGGCAACAAGAAATTTAAAATCGAAAACATGGCTTTTTTCATTTCACCTGCGTAACGCAATCCGCACAACAAAATGCGGCGGTTGGTAAAATCAATCATCAGCGCAGCATCGCTATTAACATTGTCTTGTTTAGGGTCAGTTGCTAACCCACTGGCATTCAACATCGTCCAGTTCTTTTGAGGGTCAGTGCCCAGCGGTTGACGGATAAATAAATTTTGGCAAAATAATAAATGCCAGGCCATATCCGTTGTAACCTCGACGGTTATTTGATAGGCTTGATCAGCAGCAACAGCCATTTTTGTTGAAAAGGTTTCGCGCCCTTTCATGTAGTGCTGGGCCTTTTGCCAAAGCTTTTCAAAAGTTTGTAACGTAACAGGTTGATTAACATTCCCCCAATCTACAGAGGTTTCTGTTAATTGGTCACGCACAATAAACCGGTCTTTGGGGGAACGACCGGTACGTTTGCCTGTTTCTACCACCAAGGCTTTATTGCTGGCTAATTTTCCCTCTCCACGCTCAAGCGCCTTTTCGATTAACTGGTTGCTTGACAAATTCCGGTGTGAGTTGGCTTGTGCTGCTGTTAGGTTCATACTTTTTCCCTCGCCCCTTAATGTTAATGCGCTGTAATATGTTGTCTTTTCAAACTTAGAACAACCATAGCAAGGTTTAAAAAAAATTCCAGCGGTTGTTTAAGGGGATGTTGCGGGTTGTTCTAATATAGTCTAGAATTCTCATATGCTTTGTCTGAAACCTATATATCTGCTAAGCTTAGGGCATTTTAAATGATTAATCATTTCTCAGCTGATTTTGGTAAAACAGCAGGCGAATATCGTCAATATCGACATGGTTTTCCCCCTGATCTTTTTGTGCGCTTAAAAAACCTAGGAATTGGGCTTGCAGGGCAAGATATTATTGATTTTGGTACCGGAACTGGTACTTTAGCTGCCCAATTTACGCGGCAAGGTTGCCATGTAATTGGTGTTGATATCGCGCAAACAATGCTTGATCAAGCACGGATATTATCAGAAAAAGAAAATTTACAGATTATCTATCACCAATCAGCTGCCGAGAAAACAAACTTACCCAGCCAAAGTACGGACATTGTTAGTGCGGGTCAGTGTTGGCATTGGTTCAATGGACATGCCGCAGCACAAGAAGCCTATCGCTTGCTTAGACGCAACGGTCAATTGGTTATTTGCCATGTCGATTGGCTGCCATTGCCAAACACAATTGTTGAAAAAACAGAATCGCTCATCTTGAAATATAACCCTAAATGGCCGTTTGCTAAAGGAACCGGTTTTTATGGTCAATGGGCTGAGCATCTTTTTCAAACTGGCTTTGTTGGGATTGAAAGCTTTAGTTTTGATGTTTGCTTTACATTCACCAAAGAATCATGGAGGGGCCGTATCCGCGCCAGCGGCGGGGTGGCTGCAAGCCTGTCACCTGATCAGGTTCTTTTGTTTGATTCTGAACATCAAGATTTGTTAAAAAAACATGCACCCCAGGAATTACTTGAAATTCCCCACAGGGTTTTTGTTATCATTGGGCGTAAAATAGCCCAATAAAACAAGATTATTTTAAAAATCGTTCGCGCACCAATAATTGCACATATACACATAACGTGCGAACGCCAAATATGCTATTAATGTGGTAACCGAACTTGGTAAAGCCTTGGTAAAGTCGCGTTATGACCCGATCCTTCTTCAACGCCTGGGGCAAAATTGTAAATTAGCATCAGGAAAGACCCATCAGAAGAAACAGGGGTTAGTGTAACGTTTAAGGGATCAGCCCCTTCGCCTTCGCTAAAATACTTTAGGTACGCACGCGTCGGATCATCGCCAATAATCAGCGGGTGATCACCCACGATACGATAGCTATGGTCTAACTCGGCCAAATACATGCTTGGTAAGGGCTGCTCTGAGGCATCTTCTTCAGGCACTATGTTTTGCACGTATATTAAGCCTAGATTACCATTGGGTAAAATCAGGGTGTTTTTAGCTTCAAAATAGCTATTTTCATAACCGTGATCGGGGAAAGAAATCGGATAATCGGGCTTTTTCTGGCAATTTTCATCAACGATGCTGGCTGTTAAATAAGGTCGGTCTTTTTCTGCATCATATAAGTCATTTATATAAACAAGATCACCACGAAACCCTTTAAAGGGTGTATGCCAAAAATAATTTTCAAAGAATTGATTTTGTACCTGTTGCCCAGCTTGGTTTAAACAAACAAGATTTGTTCCAAATTTATTCCCGTCTACTACGGTAGCAAGAACAATACTCTGATTCGACGTAATTGTATAACCCACATCCAAAATTGCCGCCTGTTCAGATTGTTCTTTTGTTAAATCTGCTGAAATTTTATAGGGAAATGCCCAAAGTTTTTTGCCATTTTCATCAAGCTTCAGCACCAATAAACCTGTTTGATATAAAATATCTGTTCTTTCAGTAAACCCTTGCATAAAAAGGATAAAACCACCATCCAAGGTTGAAACTGCCCCATGCACAAAAAACATCTGGCCAGATGGGGCTATATCTTGTAACGATTGATAACCCCACAAAACTGGTAATTCAATTTGATGTTCGTGATTAAATAGTTTCGTCGTATCCAAAGCCCCAAGGTCTTGGTTTTCACCGTCATTCATCGCCAATAGACTGTTTTTTTGGCCAAATGCCAACATTTGAACCCAAGCGTTACCATCGGGTGTCTTCGCACTAATCATGGCATGATGGTTAACTGTTCCATTAGGTTGCAATTCGGCTAAAAACATAAAAGAAAAATCGCGCGGATTTTGTTCTTCAAGTTTTTTATAGTAAGATTGGCAAGTAATTATGGCCGTAATAGTTGAACTGACCGGCTGAAAAGAACAATCAAAATAATCATATTCTTCAGACATGCCCTGCCAAAGACTTGTTGAGACATCGGTTGCAGTAATTTGGCTGATGGCAGAAGATGTAATACAAGTAGCTGAAAAAAGTAGAATCATCTGTAACGATAATTTTCTAATCATGCTTATGTCCTTTGCCTTACCCAACGGATGCAAAATTTAAAAGAAAAGTTGTATCAAGCCCCAGTTTTTTTGTTACTAATGCCACCAGCAATAAAACAGTGCAGGAATGCATTAAATTAAATGAGGGCTTACCACAAATTTGTGGCGTCCCCAACGGGATTCGAACCCGTGTTTTCACCGTGAAAGGGTAGTGTCCTAGGCCTCTAGACGATGGGGACAATAAAAGTTGGTTTTACCTTTATCCTTTTATCTTATGAAAATCAACTAATATTCGTCTGTGGCATATTTTTATTGAGCTATCCCAATCTGTATTCTAAAACCGTCATCCCTACTCCCTCGCAGGCCATTAAGAAAAAATTGCCCTGATGCGGCGTTAACAACCTTGTTCATTATTCAGGGTGGTATATGTTAATTTTGAAAATCCACGCTAATTAGTATAAATAAAAATGAACAAAGCATTGCTCAAACGAACCTTATTAATTACATGCCTAATTCTTGCCACCCTTGTTATTATAACCCTTGATTATTTGCAAAACCTACCAATTAAGCAAGACAATCCTCAGCCAAGTCTTATTCAAACAAACTTCCGTTTGTTAAATGGCCAAAATAAGGTGGTAACCAATCTAGACTTTAAAGGTCGCTGGCAATTAATTTTTTTCGGCTTTACTCATTGCCCCGATGTTTGCCCAACTGCCTTAGATAAAATGGCCTTGATCCTTGAAAATTTAGGGAAATTTGGTCAACAGATTCAGTTTATTTTTATTACCCTGGATCCTGAACGTGATACACCCGCAATTGTAGCTGACTATGCCCAGGGTTTTCATCCAAATATCATGGGTCTTAGTGGTTCAACCCAAGATATTAAAGAAGCTGCTTCAGCTTTTCGGGTGTATTATACCAAAACCGAGCAAGCTGATCTACCAGATGGATATGGTATTAACCATTCTGGTTATTTATACCTTATTAATCCAGAGGGAGATTTTGATAGGGTTTATCGTTGGAACGAATCAGTTGCAGAGATTGTATCCAGTTTACGCCAGTTGTTACATTAATTTTTGGAGGCTTTATGTTTCTTTCGTATCGCTTTTTTAGTTTGCTGTGCTGTTGTTTTATATTGTTTGGTATTAACAATACAACTATTGCCCATGATTGCCATAATAACGGCGTTATGGAAATAAATAATGCCTGGACTCGGCCTACAAACAATATCGACCAGCCAGTAGCAATTTATTTAACAATCCGTAATAAATTGTCACTAAGCGATCATATAAGTAGCTTTGACAGCCATATAGGGCAAAGCATTCAATTGCATGAAACAGTTGAAGAAAATGGTATTTTAACGATGCGGATGCGACCTAATCTTGATATAAAGGGCAATCAAACGATAACTATGGAACCTGGTTCCTTACATCTTATGCTCAATGGATTGACCGAGCCTTTTAAAAGCAAATCGCGTTTTGATATTTATATCTATTTTACCCGCTCGGGCTGTTACGTTGTTCCTGTAACAGTTAGATAGATCTATCTAATAGGCTAAGGCTGCATCTTCAGCGATAAACTGTATATCTTCGCGATCATTCCAAATATTTAGCCGCAGGGTTCCAAGCAAATGTATATGTCCGGATGGCTTGAGTAGATGTTGGCCAAGTGGCGTTTCCATTGAGCGAAAAGCCATAATTTTAAAGCTTTTTCCATCCTGTCCAACACCAACACAGCGAATATGGCGGTCTGCTACTATATCTGCTTTAATAAGACGAATATCCGCAATGGCGAAACGTGGTTCGGGGTTACCATAACCAAATGGTCCAATTTGCTGTAATTGTTGGTAAAAATCCACGGTTAGAGCAGCGGGACTTAATAACCCATCGACCCATATAGTTTGTTGTTGAAGTCCAGACGGTAGCTGACGGGCTAAATGTTGGTTAATAAAGCTTCGAAAATCTTCCAGTTGTTCTATGCCTGCCGTAAACCCTGCAGCCATGGGGTGCCCTCCACCCGCCTGCAATAAACCAACCTGACGTGCAGCAATAATTGCGGTTCCAATATCCAATCCCTGGACTGATCTCGCCGATCCTTTAGCTATAAACTCGTCTATAGAGGCAACAAGAACCGGTCGGTGAAAATGATCCTTAAGCCTTCCAGCAATAATACCAATAATACCCTGATGCCAGGCAGAGGAAGATACAAAAACTGCATCCGTGGACGCTGAAAATTTTTGTGTTGATGCTAGCGATATTGCTTGATCCAAGGCCGTTTTTTCTAATAATTGTCGTTCTTGATTAAGTACCCCGAGTTTTTGTGCTATTTCCTTGGCCTCTAGCTCATCACTTGTTGTTAACAATCGAACGCCCAAATCGGAATTTCCCAAACGTCCACCCGCATTAATTCTTGGGCCTAGTAAATACCCTGCATGATAAGCATTAGGGGTCTGATCCAAGGAAGCAACCGACATAAGGGCTCGAAGACCAGGGTTAGTTTGTTGTGCCATAACCTTTAATCCTTGGGTAACAAAAGCACGATTAAGGCCAATTAATGGAACAACATCACAAACCGTACCCAAGGCAACAATATCTAACCACTGTTTCAAATCAGGTTCACTACGACCCGCTGTATTATAAAAACCACGCAATCGCAATTCGCGGTTAAGGGCAACGAGAAATAAAAACGCCACACCAACCGCAGCCAATTGACCGCATGTTTTACGAATATCGCTGGGGGTATCAAGTCGGTTTGGGTTAATTATTGCAACCGCTTTCGGCAAAACTGCTTCAGCAACATGGTGATCGATAACAACAGTGTCCAAACCTATTTGATTGGCCTGATCAATAACATTGGTTGATGATGTCCCGCAATCAACTGTTATAACCAGGGTTGTTCCTTGCTGCCGCAAATTTTTTAAAGCCTGAAAATTTAAGCCGTAACCTTCCAACAACCTGTCCGGGATGTAAAGACCAGCGGAAATTTCAAGTTGATCTAAGAATTTTTTTAATAAACTAGCGGCTGTTGCACCATCAACATCATAGTCAGCAAAAATGCACATGCGTTCTTGCTGCTCGATGGCCATAGCAACTCTTTTAACACCATCAGCCATACCCGGTATTACCAGCGGGTCAGGTAAAAAAGCACGTAATGTTGGTTGCAGAAAATTAGATACCACCTCAACATCAACACCGCGTGCCGACAACAGCAGCCCAATAATATCAGGCAAATTCCAGCGTTGTGATATAGCCTGAGCCAGCCTTGATGAAGCTTGCTGTTGTTGCCAACGACGACCTGTTAATGATCGTTCAACCCCTAAAAAAGAAGATAAAGATAACTGCTGATCCATTAGGAAGAAAAATGAGAACTGTTTTTACGGGTAAAATCGTGAAAAGCTTGAATAAATCTTACAGTACCGGTTTTTGATCTCATAACAACCGAATGGGTGCGACCACTTTGGCGATTACGTCGAACCCCCTTTAGCATACTACCATCGGTTACACCGGTTGCGGCAAACATAACATCGCCACGGGCAAGATCCTGAAGTGCATATTTGCGATTTAAATCTTTAATTCCACAACGTTCTGCACGTTTCATTTCATCTTGGTTCCGAAACAGTAACCTTCCTTGCATAACCCCCCCCGTACAGCGAAGGGCAGCCGCGGCAAGAACGCCTTCTGGCGCACCGCCTATACCCATATACATATCAACACCACTATCCGGCTGGGTAGTTGCGATTACTGCGCTAACATCGCCGTCCCCAATTAGAACAATCCGAGCACCTGTAGACCGAATTTGGGCGACAAGTTCAGCATGCCGTGGGCGGTCCAGAACACACACGACAATATCACCAACATCTACCCGACGAAATTTCGCAACAGCTTTAATGTTTTCACCAGGTGTTGCATCAAGATCAATTGCATTGTCTGGGATACCTGGCCCCACAGCAATTTTGTTCATATAAACATCTGGTGCATACAAAAAACCACCTGCAGATGCCATAGCAATAACCGCTAACGCATTTGGCCCCCCTTTAGCTGTTATAGACGTGCCCTCTAGCGGGTCTAGCGCGATATCCGTTCTGGGGCCGCCCGATCCAACTTTTTCCCCTATATACAGCATGGGTGCTTCATCGCGTTCCCCTTCCCCAATTACTACCGTTCCTTGAATTGCCAGACTATTTAAAGCACGGCGCATAGCATCAACAGCAGCTTGATCAGCGGCTTTTTCATCCCCTTGACCCATTAATTTTGCTGCGGCCAAAGCCGCCGCTTCTGTAACCCGAACTGCCTCAAGTGCTAAATTTCTGTCCATTTTCTATTAATCCTAAACATCCTGAACCTTATTTATCTTTTAATTAGAATTGCTACTTGTGCGTCCAAGTTCTTGACGCTGCTGCTGCAATTGCTGATTAATTTTATTCCAATCAGTCTGGCTGACCGGTGGTTGCGTTGGGTAATTTTGTAACCGTGGAAATTGTTGCTGCTGACAAGCACTTAGTATTGCCGCAAATATCAATACCATCAGTAAGATGGTAATATCTTTAACTGCAATCAGTAAGAAACTTTGTTTTGATAGTTCTTGCTGCTTCAGGCTTGAACTTAACATACTTTTCTCGCTTTTTTAGGGGCAGAACAATTAGCTAATTACCTATTTCAATTAACCTATTAACATTTTTTTTGAAACTTAGAACAACTTATCCTATAAATCAATCAGCAGTTTGTTATGATTGTTTGTAGTAGATGCTTTGGCAACCTTTAAAACAGAGATACAACCATGAATGATTCGCAGCATTCCAGCCAACCCACGATGGACTGGGTATTACAGTTAGGACAACAATCGCAAGAATTATTACAAAAATTTTTACAACACCAACAGCATCCAGCAATGGAAATGCAAAACTTCCTGAATCTTGGCCAGGCTTTTCAAGAATATTTGGCAGAATTATTACGTAAACCAGAACGTCTTTGGCAATATCAACTTGCTTGGTGGGAAGAATACCAAAAATTATGGCAGTCAACTTGGCAACGTATGCTGGGACAGCCCGAGACCAACACACATGCCACCAATTTAAATAAAACGCAGGATAAACGATTTAAAGATCAGGCCTGGCAAGAACATATCATTTTTGATTATTTAAAACAATCGTACCTGCTATCTGCGAAATGGATTTTAGGTCTAGGTCAAGAAGCTAAAAACCTAAAACCACAAACAGCTAAAAAAGTTGAATTTTATTTGCGTCAGTTTGTTGATGCCCTCTCACCAAGCAATTTTATTTTAACCAATCCGGAAATTTTGCGCGCCACACTAACCACCAAAGGGCAAAACCTTGTTCAAGGGTTACAAAACCTATTGCGTGATCTTGAAAAGGGGCGTGGACGTTTACAAATAACAATGACTGATCCAACGGCTTTTAAACTTGGTGAAAACATTGCAACAACAGCTGGTGATGTGGTTTATCAAAATAGCTTGATGCAATTAATCCAGTACCGTCCCCGTACCGAAAAAACCCATCAAGTACCATTATTGATTATTCCGCCATGGATTAATAAATATTATATCCTAGATTTACGGGATAACAACTCGTTCGTCCGTTGGGCTTTGGACCAAGGACATAGTGTTTTCATGATTTCCTGGGTTAACCCAGACGCAAAACTAGCCAGTAAAGATTTTGAAGATTATATGAAAGAAGGGATTCTTGAGGCCATTCAAACCATTCACAAAATTACCGGCGAGAATGGCGTCAATGCTATTGGTTATTGTCTGGGCGGCACCCTGTTGGCCAGTACGCTTGCTTATATGCACGGACAGAAAGGTAAAAATAAAAAACAAACCCCTTTTATTCATAGTGCAACTTATTTAAGCACCTTGGTGGATTTTGCTGAACCCGGCGAATTGGGCGTTTTTATTGATGAAATTCAGCTGCAAACGCTTGAAAAAAAGATGGAGAAAACAGGTTATTTGGACGGGGCTGATATGGCGACGACCTTTAACCTGCTGCGGGCGAATGACCTGATTTGGAGTTTTGTGATTAACAATTACTTACTTGGGAAAGAGCCAATGCCCTTCGATTTGCTGTATTGGAATTCCGATTCAACCCGTATGCCGGCTAATATGCACCGTTTTTACCTGCGGAATATGTATTTGGATAACAAGCTTGTAAAAGGTGAGTTAAATTTCGCTGGTACCGCTTTAGATTTGCGACAGATTGAAACTCCTAGTTATATTCTGGCAACCAAGGAAGACCACATCGCCCCTTGGAAATCAGTTTATGCTGCGACTCAATTATATAAAGGACCTATCAAATTTGTGTTAGGTGGTTCAGGACATATTGCAGGGGTTATTAATCCACCATCTGCTAATAAATATGCCTTTTGGACTAATGAAACATTCAATACCGAACCGGATAAATGGCTTGAACAGGCAACACAGCATACTGGTTCATGGTGGAATAATTGGGCGGAATGGATAAGTGGTTTTACTGGTAAATCGGTCCCGGCAAGGCAGCCTGGTGACCAGGGCTGGAAAATTATTGAGCCGGCACCAGGCAGTTATGTCAAGATTCGCTAGCTAAACTAAGCCTTAAGGCTAGGTAAAACCTAGCCTTTGTTTTTTCTTTCGTAGTTACACTTTTGACTTAACCTCGATTTTCTTAACTTTAGCCGCTGGGTTGGCGTTTCTGGGCAACAAAATCGTCAGAATGCCTTTGTCAAAACTGGCCGAAACCTTGTCTGATTGAACATCGGCAGGCAAAACAAAAGAGCGCATAAAAGAACCATAATACCGCTCTTGTAAGCGGTACCCCTTGCGATTCTTATCTTCCTTGTCGATCTTTTTTTCACCTTTAAGAACTAATGTTTGGTCATTCATTTCCAGATGAACATCTTTCTGATCAACACCGGGTAATTCAGCAACAATTTCATAAGATTCAGCGTTTTCACGAATGTCCACTTGTGGGGATAAACTAACATTCTTCAATTCAGCCGAGCTATCAAAACCACGCCAGGCATGATCAAATAGCTTATTCATTTCACGCTGCAATGAACTGAACATATCGATGCTGTCATTTTGCAAAGCACTTGCTGTCCGATTAAACGGGATTAGTGACCGAAAATTCATGATATTGGCTCCTTTTCTATCTGGTATTTATTAAGATACCCTATGTTTTGCAGATAGGAATGGTTGTTATAAACTTCAAGAGTGGTTAAATAGAGTAGCAATACTACTAACCAAATAGAAAACTTCCAAATAGACGCCCTGGCATCAAAGCCCCTATTCCTGCGCCAATCAAGGCTAGAAAATAAATACTGATCATGCTAATTTGATGACTGCGGATACGCCCATTCCGGATATGCCTTATGGCTTGTACAAGCATGACCAGGGTGAAAACAGATACAAGATAAATAAAATTGAACCAACCGAAAGGGTAAATAGTTTGAATGAAGAAAGATGACAGGCAAATAGTGATCATTAACATGACCCAGACCCTGCCCAACAGGCGGTGACTAGTTGTTCCCTTTCGCCGAAACAAGACGATAGCCCCCAAAAATAATGCCAACAAGGCCGCTACTAGATGAATGATAATAAATGATTGCATATTTTGTCCTGCTCTTGCCTAATAAAACCAGAATCTGCAACAATCTGAGACTAGATTACTTTGCAGAATTATACACTGTTAAGATATTACCACTAATACTAAAAAGCTTTTCTGCCCATATTTATATCTATCGATGATATGCTATAAAACAAGATTATTTGCGATCTGATCATAACAAAAGGATGGTATATTGGATTTAGTAATTATTGGTGCCAGCTTTGCTGGCCTATCTTGCGCAATAGCTGCGGCAAGGTTAGGACTTCAGGTTGCCGTAATCGAACGCAAACCAAGATCAGGTTACCATATTGCCACAACTGGCATATTAGTACGCGAAGTAGCCGATTTTTATGATGTTCCCCCAATATTAACTAACAAAATTTCATCCGTTAAGATTTATGATCAGCAACTGCGAAGTATAACTTTGCACAGCAAGGATTACTTCTTCTTAGCAACTAATACAACCGGCCTCCTTGATTGGTTATCGGAAGTAGCAATAAAAGCAGGGGTTACGATTCGCTATAACAGCTATTTTCACAATTACAAAGAACATGATAACCATATTTATCTAACGGAAAGCGATTTGACGGCAAAATTTCTCGTTGGTGCGGATGGCGCAAAATCTAAGGTAGCTCGGCTAGCAGGATTGGCTAAGAATCAGAAATTTTTATTGGGGATTGAATATGATGAACCATTACCCAAAGATTTTTTGCAAGATTCCATGTATTGTTTTTTAAATCATCAATTGGCACCAGGTTATTTGGGATGGGTGGTTGGCGGGGTTAATCGCCTGCAAATTGGGCTGGCTGTTCGCCACCCACTCTATCGCCCGGATGCATCAAAATTTAGACAATATATCCAACCCTTTTTTCCTAATTTGTCCTATCAACCAACAAAGGCACATGGCGGTCTTATTCCTGTCGGCGGACTGATATCCCCCTTTTATCGGCAGCGTATTATGTTGATTGGTGATGCCGCTGGTTGGGTTTCGCCGTTAACGGCGGGGGGAATTCGTCTTAGTTTCGAGCTAGGGTATAAAAGCGGTGAATTAATTGCCGCTTATCTGCAACAACGAGCAGCAACGCACCCCGGCAAAGCCCTTCAGCAATATCACCCTAATTTTGCTGCTAAAAATATTGCGCGCCTTATTTGGCAAAAAGGTCTTGTACAGCCTTTCCTACCCTTATTACGCTGCTCATGGGTACAACATTGGCTTGGACGTCATATATTTTTCAATCGGAACAGCCGGGTTGAAATAAGCCGTTAACAGGCTGAGGCAACTTAACCCTTTACTTCTTATAAAAGAAGACCATTTTATAGGAAATGTTTTGTGCCCATATGCATAGCATTCTTAAAGCAGGTAATCCAATGATTAAAAAGGCCTTCAGCCTAAAAAAACGTTTGTTTCAAATTTTTATTTTGCTTGTCGTTGTAGGAACAGGCGCGTGGTGGTTATGGAATCAGTACCGCCCTATTCATGTTCGCATTGTTCAACCAGAACAGGGACTTGCGGTTGAGGCTGTGTATGCAACCGGTCTAGTTGAAGCCCAGCAAACCGCTAAAGTTGGCCCAGTTACTGGTGGTCAGATCGTTGAAATTCTTGCCGAAACTGGTGACACGGTAAAAAAAGGACAAATTTTAGCTGTCATGAATGATCGGCAAGCACGGCAACGCTTGCAAGAAGTTGAAGCCGTATATAATTTAGCTTTACAGGAAAATCAGCGGGTTCAATCGTTACTGGCAAAAGGAATAGCAACCCCGCAAATGGCTGATCGCGCCCGGGCCGATTTACAACAAGCCCAAGCTAACTTACAGCTACAACGCACTATTCTGGCGGATTTAAATATAACAGCCCCCATGAACGGGCTTATCAGCAGCCGCGATATTTTTCTTGGGCAAAATGTTACTGCTAATAGTGTTTTGTTTACCGTTGTGTCGGGTGATATGAAAAGAATTATTGCCGATATTGATGAGCGTGATGTCAATAAATTGGCTTTAAATTCCCGCCTATTAGCTAAAGCCGAGGGTTTTCCAAAACAGGTTTTTGAAGCTAACATTAGTAAAATATACCAAACAGCAAATACAACTAACAGAACATATAGAATTGAAGCTAATCTGCCAGAAAACACTCCTTTGTTAATTGGAATGACCCTGGATGTTAACGTAATTTTGGCCGAACGTCCAAATGCCATTTTGTTACCAAGCCAGGCTATTCACTTTGAACAAATAGCTATTAATCAAGCTCCAAATGTTTATGTCTGGTATGTAAGCAATGGTAAAGCTATGCGGATGCCCGTTGAAATTGGGGTACAGGGTTTAGAAAAAACCGAGGTTATAACAGCACTTGATCAACAAGCACAAATTATTATATCGCCTATTGATGAACTACGCCCCAATCGTTCGGTTTATATTATTCCATGATCCCTCTTAGCCTATTAATTTCCTGGTCACATCTGATTGTTCGCAAACGCCAGACACTTGCTTCGGTTTTGGGTGTTGCTATGGGTGTTGGATTTTTTATTTCCGTCTCTGGGATGATGAAGGGTTTTCACGACTTTTTTAGGACACAAATTATTGAATCAAATGCCCATATTGTCATTAGTGACGAAGTCCGACATCCACCTAAACAACCCGCGGAACTTATATATCAAAACGCAGCGGTCCAGGTAAAAAGGGCATTCCCCCAGGAACCTGTAAGAGGGATACTGGGTGCATCAACTATTATTGACTCGCTACATCAACAAGGCATAGCAGCCGCACCTGTGTTACGTGGTCAGGTGTTGCTTAGGCGTAGTGGACGTGATGCGGCTGTATCCATGCTGGGGATTGACCCAGATATCGAGGGTACGGTTACCACCCTACCCGAAGATTTGATTGCAGGTTCATTAAATGCACTAAATTCTGTACCGGATGGAATAATTATTGGTAATTTGCTTGCCGAAAAACTAGGCGCAAGTTTAGGTGATAGTTTAATTGCAGCTACACCAGCTGGGATTATTACCAACCTAAAAATTGTTGGTGTTTTTCGTACAGGCCTTAACCAACTTGATGAAGGACAAACCTATGTGCATTTGGTAAAACAGCAATCATTACAAAATCGGCCACGAGTGATTAATGAAATTCGCATTCGTTTGCCCGATGTTGCTCAGTCAATACCAGTTGCATCAAGTCTTGAAACACGCTGGGGGTACAAAGCAGCACCATGGGAAGAAACCAATAGCAGGGTATTGGCAGTGTTTCAAATTCAGAATTTAATTATTTATTCGACCGTAAGTGCCATTTTAATTGTTGCCGGATTTGGGATTTTTAACATTATTTCAACGGTTGTATTGGAAAAATCGCGTGATATTGCCATCTTGCGATCAATTGGTTTAAACAGTTCAAATATTTCGAATATTTTTGTCATTGAGGGGACAGTTGTTGGTTTTTTGGGTAGTTTGATGGGTTGGGTTATCGGTTATGGCTTATCTTGGGGAATTGAACAAATTCCAGCCCCTGGCGCGTCAGATCCAACACAAACCCTTATTGTTGATGGCAGTCTTGATCGGTATTTATTAGCCGGTGCATTGGCTGTAATTACTTCGATTCTGGCTAGCTGGCTTCCTGCACGCAAGGCTGCACGTTTAAACCCGTTGCTTATTGTTCGGGGTGCGACATGAGCATCGTTCTAGAAACAACTAATCTTAGTCGGATACTACAAGAAGGTGACCTAAAAGTCACACTAGTTGATAACATTAACCTACAGCTTGCATCAGGCGAGTTTACAGCCATCACCGGGCCATCTGGTTCGGGTAAATCATCGCTGCTTTATTTACTAGGGCTGCTCGATAGCCCAACCCAAGGTGACCTATTAATTAATGGCCAATCAACAAACCAGCTTTCCGAAGAAGAACGCGCCTGGATTCGTTTGAATAGTTTTGGTTTTGTGTTTCAATTTCACTTTTTATTGGCAGAGCTTACGGTGCTTGAAAATGTTATGGTACCAATGCGGCAATTGGGTAAATTAACAAGACAGGCCATGGGTAAACGTGCCCTAGAATTACTTGCAGCAGTTGGTATTGCCGACCAATCTTATAAAAGACCAGCGCAATTATCGGGCGGACAACGCCAACGTGTCGCCATTGCACGCGCGCTTGCTAATGATCCACAATTTATTTTTGCCGACGAACCAACTGGGGCACTTGATACCAAAAATGCTAATGCCGTTTTTGATTTGCTTGCAGGATTAGCCCGAGACCAGGGAAAAACAGTTGCTGTTGTCACCCATGACGAAAATCTTGCCAGTAAAACCTGGCGCCGCCTTAAAATGGAAGATGGAAGATTAATTGATAATACCAATTTCGAAAGACGATTGGTTTAGGGTTAAAACAAAAAAGCACTATCTTCAAGATTGATCAAGAATTTCTTGAAGGTTGATAACATATTTATCAAAAGCACGTCGGCCCTTATTGGTTATATTAATACGGGTGCGTGGTTTTTTACCGACGAAGTCTTTTTTACTTTCGATATAACCTTTCTTTTCAAGTATGGCCAAATGAACACTAAGATTTCCGTCGCTTGCCTCAATAACAGAGCGCAACCGAATAAATTCTATTTCCTGACCATCTGGCAAAACCTTAAGAGCCGCCATAATTTTTAATCTTATTGACTGATGGATAATTTCATCAAGTACAACCATTGTTATTACCTTCTCATCCACAGCCCAATTAAAACAAGTGATCCACCGGCAGAAGGTGCCATCCATAAACCAAAATTTTCATAGAAAAAAAAGAACCCAATTAACGTAGCACATATAATGGCTAACCCGGCTATAGTATAAAGAAATCCCTCATAGAAACCTATTATAATATACATAAATGCCATAACCAAAGATATAATCGCACCAACTTGTTGGCTTGTTATAGGTGGTAAAATCCAAAAAATAACTGTAAACAATGCCGATATACCTAATCCAATCATGCCCCAATTAACGAAAGTCATTATATTAAATTTTTCGTCGTTTCTTAAGGAAGCAGTAAAAGTTAATATAAATCCAATTAGCCCAACAATTAACCATATCCAACCTGATTCTTTCGGCCATAAATCACCTAATCCAAAGCCAAAAAACCACATGATCCCCCATAGGATTAGATAAATTGAAGCTTGTTTATATTCATAAAAAATTTTGCTTCTTAAGCTGGTTCTTTTTATATCATCTAATGATTCTCTTGCCCGC